>NZ_JAALBT010000020.1:0-62994 GCF_011077905.1 Providencia sp. M-27
ATCCACCCAATCGCGATGGACGACGGTTTACGTTTCGCAATCCGTGAAGGTGGCCGTACTGTAGGTGCGGGTGTTGTTGCAAAAATTATTGCATAATACCGCTCTTTCTGAATAAGAAAGAACTACTTAGTAAAAAAGGGCGTCTAATAGACGTCCTTTTTATACGTTACAAAATTTAGGCATTGCAAAATTCAGACGTTGCAAAATGAAGAACCTATCTCATCAATCATTTGTATAATTATTGGTGAGATAGGCTCTGAAATAACGAATTGATAACTGCACAGGTTCCTTTACGCAGTTATATGAGATTTATTAAGGTTTTGCTCGGAAGATATGGTATATTTTACCGCTGCCACAAAAAGAAAGTTATTTTCTTACTTGGTGCAGTTAAAAATTTGCTGAGCATGCTGAAATTCCTGCAAAATGGAATAGCACTTGTGAAATGGGTAACACTTGTAAAGTGATAGTACTGACATACAAGTAGTACTTGCGAAATAAAATGTTACTGCAACTTGTTGTATTTGCAGAACGAATAACGCTAATTACCTCCATTAACAAGGCTAATTACTTTTAGATCGCAGGTGATGCTATTGATATCCCTATCAAATTTTGCAGGCTTAGTTTGTAGTAATTGAGGGATATGTTGGCATATTCTATTGGTTTGGCTTGGTTGTTTTACCTTTGTAAACAAGCAGGCTTTGTACATACTTCATGGTAACAGGTTGAATTATGAGTGCGAATAGCGAAGCTCAAGGAAGTGGACGCAGTGCAGACATCTTCAAGTGGGTCATTGTCTGTGCCTTATTAATAATTGCTATTGTTGGTAATTATTACTTCCGTCAATATAATCTCGCGCTGCGTGCTTTTGCAGTTGTGGCTGTTGTCGCTATTGCAGGTGCTGTCGCTTTATGGACCACAAAAGGTAAAGCTACACTGGCGTTTGCACGCGAAGCTCGCGTCGAGATGAGAAAAGTCATTTGGCCTACTCGCCAGGAAACATTACAAACTACTTTAATTGTTGCTGCAGTAACGGCTGTAATGTCATTAATACTGTGGGGACTCGATGGTATCCTGGTGCGTTTAGTTTCATTTATTACAAGCCTGAGGTTATTCTAAATGTCCGATTCACCTAAAAAGCGCTGGTATGTCATTCAGGCATTCTCTGGTTTTGAAGGTCGCGTAGCACAGTCTTTACGTGAACATATCAAATTACATGCTATGGAAGATTCTTTTGGCGAAGTTATGGTTCCAACAGAAGAAGTTGTTGAAATCCGTAGCGGTCAGCGCCGTAAGAGTGAACGCAAATTCTTCCCAGGCTATGTCTTAGTCCAAATGGTCATGAATGATGACTCTTGGCACTTAGTACGTAGTGTACCGCGTGTAATGGGGTTCATTGGCGGAACGTCAGATCGTCCAGCGCCAATTAGCGATAAAGAAGTTGATGCTATTATGAACCGCTTACAACAAGTTGGTGATAAGCCACGTCCGAAAACACTGTTTGAACCAGGTGAAATGGTTCGTGTTAGCGAAGGCCCATTTGCTGACTTTAACGGTGTTGTTGAAGAAATTGATTATGAAAAGAGCCGCTTGAAAGTCTCTGTTTCTATCTTTGGTCGTGCAACTCCAGTCGAATTGGATTTTGGTCAGGTAGAGAAAGCCTAATCTAAACGACAAAACTGACTTGCAAAAGGCGTGAAATTTGACTACAATTTCGCGCCTTTTGTTTTTATGTTCGGCGCAAATTAATGTGCGGGGCATGTTTAATGTAACGGGGAGCCTTGCAAACCGTAAGGCGCTATCACCCATCTAGAGGAAATATCATGGCTAAGAAAGTTCAAGCCTACGTTAAGCTGCAAGTTGCAGCTGGTATGGCGAACCCAAGTCCACCGGTTGGTCCAGCACTGGGTCAACAAGGTGTTAACATCATGGAATTCTGTAAAGCGTTCAACGCAAAAACAGACAGCCTGGAAAAAGGTTTACCAATTCCTGTTGTTATTACTGTTTACGCAGACCGTTCTTTCACTTTCGTTACCAAAACTCCACCTGCAGCAGTTCTGCTGAAAAAAGCAGCTGGCGTTAAGTCTGGTTCAGGCAAGCCTAACAAAGATAAAGTTGGTAAAGTGACCTCTGCTCAGATTCGCGAAATCGCTGAAACTAAAGCTGCGGACATGACTGGTGCTGATGTTGACGCAATGATGCGTTCAATTGAAGGTACTGCTCGTTCCATGGGCCTGGTAGTGGAGGACTAAGACAATGGCTAAACTGACTAAGCGCATGCGCAATATCCGTGAAAAAGTTGATGTAACTAAACAGTATGACATCAATGAAGCCGTTGCACTGCTGAAAGAATTAGCAACTGCTAAATTCGTAGAAAGCGTTGACGTAGCTATCAACCTGGGCATCGATGCTCGTAAATCTGACCAAAACGTTCGCGGTGCAACTGTACTGCCACACGGTACTGGCCGTTCAGTTCGCGTTGCTGTGTTCGCACAAGGCGCAAACGCTGAAGCTGCTAAAGCTGCAGGCGCTGAACTGGTAGGTATGGAAGATCTGGCTGATAAAATCAAAGCTGGTGAAATGGACTTTGACGTTGTTATTGCTTCTCCAGATGCAATGCGCGTTGTTGGCCAATTAGGTCAAGTTCTGGGCCCACGTGGTCTGATGCCAAACCCGAAAGTTGGTACTGTAACTCCTAACGTTGCTGAAGCAGTTAACAATGCTAAAGCAGGTCAGGTTCGTTACCGTAACGACAAAAACGGAATCATCCATACCACTATCGGTAAAGTTGATTTCGACGCTGACAAACTGAAAGAAAACTTAGAAGCTCTGCTGATTGCACTGAAAAAAGCAAAACCAGCTTCAGCTAAAGGTGTTTTCATCAAGAAAGTTAGCCTGTCTACCACTATGGGTGCAGGTGTTGCTGTTGACCAAGCTGGTCTGTCAGCGACAGTTTAATTGCTATAGCTTCGGCTAATCAGTAATTAGGCTTTACCTTTGCGTCAATTTTGTATAAAATTTGACGCCTTGAGTTTGTTGGGTATAGCGATATACTCAACAAACCACAAATTTCGGTATGGAGTCTGGCCTTTCCAGACCCCGTCCAAGACCGCAGGTGTGGTTATTATTAGCTACTTAATTTACCTGCGTAGACGGTGACAGAGATGCCTAGAATTTTATTCTGGATTCTATTCTGCTCACCGTGTTTTAGCGCTCAAGTACATGTTGTATCTGAGTGATGTGAGTCCCGGGGTTTCCCGGTTAATCCAGGAGCAAGAAGCTAATGGCACTAAATCTTCAAGACAAACAAGCGATTGTTGCTGAAGTCAGCGAAGTAGCCAAAGGCGCGCTTTCTGCAGTTGTTGCCGATTCACGCGGCGTAACTGTAGCAAAAATGACTGAACTGCGTAAAGCAGGTCGCGAAGCTGGCGTTTATATCCGTGTTGTTCGTAATACACTGATCCGCCGTGCTGTTGAAGGTACTTCTTATGATGTACTGAAAGACGTGTTTGTCGGTCCAACCTTAATTGCTTTCTCTAACGAACACCCGGGCGCTGGCGCTCGTCTGTTCAAAGAGTTCGCGAAAGCGAATCCAGCATTTGAGATTAAAGCTGCGGCCTTTGAAGGTGAGTTAATCCAAGCGAAAGATATCGATCGTCTGGCAACTCTCCCAACTTACGATGAAGCAATCGCACGCCTGATGGCAACCATGAAAGAAGCCGCTGCCGGCAAATTGGTTCGTACTCTGGCTGCTCTGCGCGATCAGAAAGAAGCTGCATAAGCCCTTTCCTTCGTTGCTTTTTAACGTATAAACTATTTCTGAATTTTAGGAACACTTGTTATGTCTATCACTAAAGACCAAATCCTTGATGCAGTTGCAGAAATGTCTGTAATGGACGTTGTTGAACTGATTACTATGATGGAAGAAAAATTCGGCGTTTCTGCTGCTGCAGCTGTTGCTGTTGCTGCGGGCCCAGCTGAAGCTGCTGAAGAAAAAACTGAATTCGACGTTGTTCTGTCTGCTATCGGCGGTAACAAAGTTGCAGTTATCAAAGCAGTACGTGGCGCAACCGGTCTTGGCTTAAAAGAAGCTAAAGACATGGTAGAATCTGCTCCAGCTACTATCAAAGAAGCTGCAAGCAAAGATGAAGCTGAAACTCTGAAGAAAGCTCTTGAAGAAGCAGGCGCTTCTGTTGAACTTAAATAAGTTCAACTTCAAGAACGCAGCCTAGTCTAATTAGGCTGATGGCTGGTGATTTTTTAATCACCAGCCTTTTTGCGCTGTAAAGCGTGATGGGTGTTAACAGCTTTTCACGCAGTTTTAATGTTAACAACAACCCTCCAATACTTCTTTCTATTGACGACTTAATATACTGTGTTCTTCGCTACGACCCGCTCGGGTAGCTCGGTAGCAAAAGTGACGCAATGAAATGATTTAAGAGTAATAGCAATGAGTATTAAGGAAAGTATTCATTTTCCGTTTCTTATAAAAAACGCGTTGCGGTTCAGTCTCTTACATTAAGAGCTAACCACTTGGGTCACTGATCAACGAGCTGAGGAAACCTATGGTTTACTCCTATACCGAGAAAAAACGTATTCGTAAGGATTTTGGTAAACGTCCACAAGTTTTGGACATACCTTATCTCCTTTCTATCCAACTTGACTCGTTCCAGAAGTTTATCGAGCAAGATCCTGATGGCCAGAATGGGCTGGAAGCAGCTTTCCGTTCTGTGTTTCCAATTCAGAGCTACAGCGGTAATGCTGAATTACAATATGTCAGCTATCGTTTAGGCGAGCCTGTTTTTGATGTTAAAGAATGTCAAATTCGCGGTGTAACTTACTCTGCGCCTTTGCGTGTGAAATTGCGTCTCATCGTTTATGAGCGTGAAGCACCGGAAGGAACTGTTAAAGACATCAAAGAACAAGAAGTCTACATGGGTGAAATTCCACTCATGACTGAAAACGGAACTTTCGTTATCAACGGTACTGAGCGTGTTATCGTTTCTCAGTTACACCGTAGTCCGGGTGTATTCTTTGACAGCGATAAAGGTAAAACACACTCTTCAGGTAAAGTGCTTTATAACGCACGTATTATCCCTTACCGTGGTTCATGGCTTGATTTCGAATTTGACCCGAAAGATAACCTGTTTGTACGTATTGACCGTCGCCGTAAATTACCTGCGACCATTATTCTGCGTGCAATGGATTACAACACCGAAGAAATCTTAAATCTGTTCTTCGACAAAACTGTATTCCAAATCCGTGATAATAAACTGATGATGACGCTGGTTCCTGAGCGTCTGCGTGGTGAAACTGCTTCTTTTGATATCGAAGCGAACGGTAAAGTCTATGTAGAAAAAGGCCGCCGTATCACTGCACGTCATATTCGTCAGTTAGAAAAAGAAGAAATCAATAGCATCGAAGTACCTGTTGAATATATCGCAGGTAAAGTTGTTGCTAGAGACTACATTGATGAAAGCACCGGTGAGCTGATTTGTGCAGCGAACATGGAACTTTCTTTAGACATGTTGGCACGTCTGAGCCAGTCTGGTCATAAAACAATCGAAACATTGTTTACCAATGACTTAGACCACGGTGCTTACATTTCTGAAACCGTTCGTGTCGACCCAACTAACGACCGTCTGAGTGCATTGGTAGAAATCTACCGCATGATGCGTCCTGGTGAGCCACCAACCCGCGAAGCTGCAGAAAACCTGTTCGAGAACCTGTTCTTCTCTGAAGACCGTTACGACTTGTCTGCGGTAGGTCGTATGAAGTTCAACCGTTCACTGAACCGTGAAGAAATTGAAGGTTCAGGTATCCTGAGTGAAGAAGACATCATTGATGTTATGCGTAAACTCATCGATATCCGTAACGGTAAAGGCGAAGTGGATGATATCGACCACTTAGGTAACCGTCGTATTCGTTCCGTTGGCGAAATGGCTGAGAACCAATTCCGTGTAGGTCTGGTTCGTGTTGAGCGTGCAGTGAAAGAGCGTCTTTCTCTGGGCGACCTCGATGCATTAATGCCACAAGATATGATCAACGCGAAACCAATTTCAGCCGCAGTGAAAGAGTTCTTTGGTTCTAGCCAGCTGTCCCAATTTATGGACCAGAACAACCCACTGTCTGAAATTACGCACAAACGTCGTATCTCTGCGTTAGGCCCAGGTGGTCTGACTCGTGAGCGTGCGGGCTTCGAAGTACGTGACGTTCACCCAACTCACTACGGTCGTGTCTGTCCTATCGAAACGCCTGAAGGTCCGAACATCGGTCTGATCAACTCATTATCTGTTTATGCACAGACCAATGAGTATGGTTTCTTAGAAACCCCATACCGTTTAGTGCGTGATGGTCTAGTTACAGACGAAATCCATTATCTGTCTGCAATTGAAGAAGGTAATTTCATCATTGCTCAGGCAAACACCGTTTTAGGTGATGATGGTAGCTTCGTTGAAGAACTGATTACTTGCCGTAACAAAGGTGAATCAAGTTTATTCAGCCGTGAACAGGTTGAGTATATGGACGTTTCGACTCAACAGGTTGTTTCTGTTGGTGCGTCACTGATCCCATTCCTTGAACACGATGACGCCAACCGTGCATTGATGGGTGCGAACATGCAACGTCAAGCGGTTCCTACTCTGCGTGCTGACAAACCATTAGTTGGTACGGGTATGGAACGTGCAGTAGCGGTTGACTCAGGTGTTACCGCTGTTGCAAGACGTGGTGGTTCAGTTCAGTACGTTGATGCGTCTCGTATCGTTATCAAAGTTAACGAAGATGAGATGTATCCGGGCGAAGCTGGAATCGATATTTATAACCTGACTAAATATACTCGTTCTAACCAGAACACCTGTATTAGCCAGATGCCTTGCGTATCTTTAGGTGAGCCAGTTGAACGTGGTGACGTGTTAGCAGATGGTCCTTCAACAGACCTCGGCGAATTAGCACTTGGTCAAAACATGCGCGTGGCATTCATGCCATGGAATGGTTATAACTTCGAAGACTCCATCTTAGTTTCTGAGCGTGTTGTTCAAGAAGACCGTTTCACTACTATTCATATTCAGGAACTCTCTTGTGTGTCTCGTGACACTAAATTAGGGCCTGAAGAAATCACTGCAGATATTCCAAACGTCGGTGAAGCTGCTCTGTCTAAACTTGACGAATCCGGTATCGTGTATATCGGTGCGGAAGTGAAAGGCGGCGACATTCTGGTTGGTAAAGTCACACCTAAAGGTGAAACTCAGCTGACGCCAGAAGAGAAACTGTTACGTGCTATCTTCGGTGAAAAAGCATCAGACGTTAAAGACTCTTCTTTACGTGTTCCTAACGGTGTTTCTGGTACGGTTATTGACGTACAAGTATTTACCCGTGACGGTGTAGAGAAAGACAAACGTGCATTAGAGATCGAAGAAACTCAGTTACGTGATGCGAAGAAAGACTTAACAGAAGAGCTGCGTATTTTCGAAGCTGGCCTGTTTGCTCGTATCCGTTCTGTACTGGTTAACGGCGGAATTGAAGCTGAAAAACTGGACAAACTGCCTCGCGATCGTTGGTTAGAGTTATCTTTAGCAGACGAAGAGAAGCAAAACCAGTTAGAGCAATTAGCTGAACAGTATGACGAACTGAAATCTGAGTTTGAGAAAAAACTCGATGCAAAACGTCGTAAAATTACTCAAGGTGATGACTTAGCACCTGGTGTACTGAAAATTGTTAAGGTTTATCTGGCGGTTAAACGTCAAATTCAACCGGGTGATAAAATGGCGGGTCGCCATGGTAACAAAGGTGTTATCTCAAAAATCAACCCAGTTGAAGACATGCCTTATGATGAAAACGGTAACCCAGTTGACATCGTTCTGAACCCGCTGGGCGTACCATCACGTATGAACATCGGTCAGATTTTGGAAACCCACTTAGGGATGGCTGCGAAAGGTATTGGTGAAAAAATCAATGCTATGCTTAAACAGCAAGAAGAAGTTGCCAAACTGCGTGAGTTTATCCAAAAAGCGTACGATTTAGGTGATGATCCACGCCAGAAAGTTGACTTGAATACTTTCTCTGACGAAGAAGTTATGCGTTTGGCTGAGAACCTGAAAAAAGGTATGCCAATTGCGACACCAGTATTTGATGGTGCGAAAGAGAAAGAAATCAAAGAACTGCTGAAATTGGGTGGTCTGCCAACTTCAGGTCAGATTACATTATTCGATGGTCGTACTGGCGAGAAATTTGAGCGTCAAGTTACCGTTGGTTATATGTATATGCTGAAACTGAACCACTTGGTTGACGATAAGATGCACGCCCGTTCAACTGGTTCTTATAGCTTGGTTACTCAGCAACCGCTGGGTGGTAAAGCGCAGTTCGGTGGTCAGCGTTTCGGGGAGATGGAAGTGTGGGCACTGGAAGCATACGGTGCAGCCTATACTCTTCAAGAAATGCTTACAGTTAAATCGGATGACGTTAACGGCCGTACGAAGATGTATAAAAACATCGTCGATGGCAGCCATCAGATGGAACCTGGTATGCCGGAATCTTTCAACGTATTGCTGAAAGAAATCCGTTCTCTGGGTATCAACATCGAGCTGGAAGACGAGTAATTCGTTTTATGCCGAAAGGTTCGCCTTTCGGCACATGTAAGCACTGGGATTTGGGGAGAGTGTCTTTGAACACTCACCTGACAGGTCTAACTCCGACAGGAGCATTTTGTGAAAGACTTAATAAAGTTTCTGAAAGCGCAAACCAAGACCGAAGAGTTTGATGCTATCAAGATTGCTCTGGCATCACCTGATATGATCCGTTCATGGTCATTCGGTGAAGTTAAAAAGCCAGAAACCATTAACTACCGTACGTTCAAGCCTGAGCGTGACGGTCTTTTCTGTGCGCGTATTTTCGGGCCAGTAAAAGACTACGAATGTCTGTGCGGTAAGTACAAACGTTTAAAACACCGTGGTGTGATTTGTGAGAAGTGTGGCGTTGAAGTTACACAGACCAAAGTCCGTCGTGAGCGCATGGGGCACATTGAACTTGCTTCTCCGACTGCACATATTTGGTTCTTAAAATCACTGCCATCCCGTATCGGTTTACTGCTCGATATGCCACTGCGTGATATCGAACGCGTTCTGTACTTTGAATCATATGTTGTTGTTGAAGGCGGTATGACTAGCCTTGAGCGTGCACAGATTCTGACAGAAGAGCAATATTTAGATGCGTTGGAAGAGTTCGGTGACGAATTTGATGCGAAAATGGGTGCGGAAGCAATCCAAGGTCTGCTGAAAAACCTCGATCTTGAGAACGAGTGTGAAACCCTGCGCGAAGAGTTAAACGAAACTAACTCTGAAACTAAGCGTAAGAAGCTGACCAAACGTATCAAACTGCTGGAAGCATTTATCCAATCTGGTAACAAACCAGAGTGGATGATCTTAAACGTGCTGCCAGTATTACCACCGGATCTGCGTCCATTAGTTCCACTCGATGGTGGTCGTTTCGCAACATCAGATCTGAACGATCTGTATCGTCGCGTAATCAACCGTAATAACCGTCTGAAACGTCTTCTGGATCTGGCTGCGCCAGATATCATCGTACGTAACGAAAAACGTATGTTGCAAGAAGCCGTTGACGCCCTGTTAGATAACGGTCGTCGTGGTCGCGCAATCACAGGTTCTAACAAACGTCCTCTGAAATCTTTGGCAGATATGATCAAAGGTAAACAAGGTCGTTTCCGTCAGAACTTACTTGGTAAGCGTGTTGACTACTCAGGTCGTTCTGTTATCACCGTAGGTCCATACCTGCGTCTGCATCAGTGCGGTCTGCCGAAGAAAATGGCTCTTGAGTTATTCAAACCATTCATCTACGGCAAATTAGAATTACGTGGTCTGGCAACAACCATTAAAGCTGCGAAGAAAATGGTTGAGCGCGAAGAAGCGGTTGTTTGGGATATCTTGGATGAAGTTATCCGTGAACACCCAGTCATGCTGAACCGTGCACCAACACTTCACCGTCTGGGTATCCAAGCTTTCGAACCTATTCTTATCGAAGGTAAAGCTATCCAATTGCACCCACTCGTTTGTGCGGCATATAACGCCGACTTCGATGGTGACCAAATGGCGGTACACGTTCCTCTGACTTTGGAAGCTCAGTTAGAAGCACGTGCGTTGATGATGTCAACCAACAACATCCTGTCACCTGCAAGTGGTGAGCCTATCATCGTTCCTTCACAGGACGTTGTATTGGGTCTTTACTACATGACACGTGACTGCGTAAACGCGAAAGGCGAGGGCATGGTATTAGCCGGTCCTAAAGAAGCTGAGCGTGTTTACCGTTCAGGTCATGCGTCACTGCATGCCCGCGTTAAAGTCCGTATCACTGAAGAAGTAAAAGATTCGGAAGGTAACATCACAATCAACACTGGTTTAGTTGACACCACTGTTGGTCGTGCAATTTTATGGATGATCGTACCGAAAGGTCTGCCTTATGCTCTGGTAAACCAAGCGTTAGGTAAGAAAGCTATCTCCAAAATGCTGAACACCTGTTACCGTGTTCTGGGCCTGAAGCCTACGGTTATTTTTGCTGACCAAATCATGTATACCGGTTTTGCCTATGCGGCACGTTCTGGTGCATCAGTTGGTATCGACGATATGGTTATTCCAGAGAAAAAAGCTGGGATCATCGCCGAAGCAGAAGCTGAAGTTGCAGAAATTCAGGAACAGTTCCAGTCTGGTCTGGTAACAGCAGGCGAACGTTACAACAAAGTTATCGATATCTGGGCAGCAGCAAACGAACGTGTTGCTAAAGCGATGATGGAAAACTTGTCGACTGAAGCGGTTATTAACCGTGATGGCGTCGAAGAACAACAAGTTTCTTTCAACAGTATCTTTATGATGGCCGACTCCGGTGCTCGTGGTTCTGCAGCTCAGATTCGTCAGCTAGCAGGTATGCGTGGTCTGATGGCTAAGCCAGATGGCTCCATCATCGAAACACCTATCACGGCAAACTTCCGTGAAGGTCTGAACGTTCTTCAGTACTTTATCTCTACGCACGGTGCGCGTAAAGGTCTTGCCGATACCGCATTGAAAACAGCGAACTCCGGTTATCTGACTCGTCGTTTAGTTGACGTTGCACAGGACTTGGTTGTGACTGAAGACGACTGTGGAACTCATGAAGGTATCCTGATGACTCCGGTTATCGAGGGTGGCGACGTTAAAGAACCACTGCGTGAGCGTGTATTGGGTCGTGTGACTGCAGAAGATATCCTGATCCCAGGAACGGCAGACATTCTGGTTCCACGTAATACATTACTGCACGAAAAACTGTGTGACCTGTTAGAAGCTAACTCCGTCGACAGCGTTAAAGTTCGTTCAGTTGTAAGTTGTGAAACTGACTTCGGTGTGTGTGCTCACTGTTATGGTCGTGACCTTGCTCGTGGTCATATCATCAACAAAGGTGAAGCTATCGGGGTTATCGCGGCACAGTCAATCGGTGAGCCGGGTACACAGTTAACGATGCGTACGTTCCACATCGGGGGTGCGGCATCTCGTGCAGCGGCAGAATCTAGCATTCAAGTCCGTAACACAGGTACTCTGAAACTGGTTAACGCGAAATTCGTTACTAACACAGAAGGCAAACTGGTTATTACTTCACGTAATACTGAATTGCGTCTGGTTGATGAATTTGGCCGTACGAAAGAAAGCTATAAAGTCCCTTACGGTGCGCACTTGACGAAAGGCGATGGCGATGCAGTAACGGGCGGTGAAACTGTTGCGAACTGGGATCCACATACCATGCCAGTCGTCAGTGAAGTGTCTGGTTTCATCAGCTTCTCTGACATGCTTGATGGTCAAACAATGACACGTCAGACTGATGAATTAACCGGTCTGTCTTCAATCGTTGTTCTGGATACTGCGGAACGTACTAGTGGTGGTAAAGACCTACGTCCTGCATTGCGTGTAATTGACGCAAAAGGTAACGATGTTCTTATCCCTAACACAGACATGCCAACTCAGTACTTCTTACCGGGTAAAGCAATTGTTCAGTTAGACGATGGCGTTGCTATCAATGCGGGTGATACCTTAGCGCGTATTCCACAAGAATCTGTGGGTACTAAAGATATCACGGGTGGTCTGCCACGCGTAGCTGACTTGTTCGAAGCACGTCGTCCGAAAGAGCCTGCAATCTTGGCTGAAATCAGCGGTATTATCTCGTTTGGTAAAGAAACCAAAGGGAAACGTCGTCTGGTTATCACACCATTAGATGGTAGCGATCCGTACGAAGAGATGATCCCTAAATGGCGTCAGCTCAACGTGTTCGAAGGTGAGATCGTTGAACGCGGTGACGTAGTTTCGGATGGTCCAGAATCTCCACACGATATTCTGCGTCTGCGTGGTGTCCATGCTGTTACGCGTTATATCACGAACGAGGTTCAGGAAGTTTACCGCTTACAAGGCGTTAAGATTAACGATAAACACATTGAAGTTATCGTTCGTCAGATGCTGCGTAAAGTCACTATCGCGGATGCAGGAAGCTCTGAATTCCTCGAAGGTGAACAAGTCGAGTACTCACGTGTTAAAGTTTCGAATCGTAAACTGGAAACTGAAGGTAAAATTCCAGCTAACTTTGCTCGTGACCTGTTGGGTATTACTAAGGCATCTCTGGCAACAGAATCCTTTATCTCAGCAGCATCGTTCCAAGAAACGACGCGCGTACTGACTGAAGCTGCGGTTGCTGGTAAACGTGATGAATTACGTGGTCTGAAAGAAAACGTTATTGTTGGACGTCTGATCCCAGCAGGTACTGGTTTTGCGTATCACCAAGACCGTATCCGTCGCCGTCATCTGAACGATGTTGTGGAAGCACCACAAGTGAGTGCAGATGAAGCAACAGCGAACTTAGCTGAGCTGTTAAATGCAGGTTTCAGCAGTGACAATCAGAACTAATTTCTGATTTTACTGTAAAATTCCTGATTGAAGCCAGTGCCGAAAGGTACTGGCTTTTTTTATATCTAATAATTTTATCAATTAATTTTTCCTAATTAAAATCAATCAGCCCCACCAATAAAGTCTTTTTATGGTGTTAGTTTATTTGAACACGTATTTCTATTTTTGAAATATATCGAGCACTAAAAAGAAGTAATAATAAATTGCTTGATTAAAAAGAAATGGTAATAAAAACAATAATAAAAAATTATTTTAAAAATATTTAATAGAAATAAATAAAAGGAATATGCGATGGATAAAGAAAAGACAAATGAACAGACTGATGCAAATCAAACCAACCTTTCGGATTATTATGGATTACTATCAAATTCATTAGGAGTAATGAATACATCTCAGATCGTGACGGGAAACGGGCAAATTGCATTAGACTTAGTTGTTGTTATTGATACGAGTGGTTCAATGTCTGATGAAGCTGGGGATTTAAGCAAACAGATTGATGCGACGATTGAGGCTGCATCAGCAAAGTGTCCATCCCACCTTCGGGCGACATTTTTAGGTATCGAAGGGACTTGGGCAAATACAAAGTTCGACCAATCTGCCAGTGAATATTTAATCAAAACAGGCGCGAACGAAAGGGACCTACAGGCTAGATTGCCGTTTAAAGAATCCGATGGGCGAGATCATGCTGGAAATAAAGAGGATTTATGTCGGGCGGTTATTGATATAAGTAAACATTTTGACTGGCGAGATGATGCGCGTAGAGCTATTTTTGTGTTGGGTGATGAAGGAATGGAGGGGGGCGGTGGAATTCTCACGCGTGCTGCTATCGCAAAAAATAACGAAGCCATATCCGTCGCTCAAGAAAGAGGAATTAAGGTGTATACCTACCAAGGCACACCGGATGATAACCCAACCAATTTAGATCGCTTTCCGACCTTGGTGGATAGAGATAACGTGACGCGAGAGTATGAACGACTAGCCAAAGAAACCGACGGACGCTCATACATTTATACCACTGGGATCGCAAATTTCTCGTTGGTTTTACAGGAAATATTGTGTGATAGCTTAACGCCACCAGTAAAACCGGATAGAAGGCTTTCAGAATGCGATTCTGTTTGTGAAAACTTGCCACTCATTATAAATACCGTGAATACATTGTCTGATATTATAAAAAAGA
Organism: Providencia sp. M-27; assembly: GCF_011077905.1. NCBI lineage: Bacteria > Pseudomonadati > Pseudomonadota > Gammaproteobacteria > Enterobacterales > Morganellaceae > Providencia > Providencia sp. M-27. The sequence goes on from NZ_JAALBT010000020.1 coordinate 14,101, forward strand.
CAATAGATTCTTGCTGCCCTGATCCCAAACATGATGACCCCTCAGACTGCCAGTGTAAACATTAGGATTGGTTAGCTAGAAAAAGTAAAAAGCGGGAATATTTCCCGCTTTAATTATTGAATGGTAAATATAGTAATTAGTAAAAAATACCAATAATTGCACAGTGAGCTACAAAACCAACCATGAGTGGTACCGCGGTTCGTTTCACGACATCAAACGGCTGCAATTTTGCGCCACTCGATACCGCAATAATAACCCCCGCAACAGGCGACATACCTCGACCCATGTGTGAGGCTTGTTGCATAGGTAAAATCATCGCAATCGGGTTAACGCCCATACTGTGAGCAATTTGTGGAATGAGTTCAACGAATGCTAAGAATGGCGCATTACCAGAGCCCATAATAATTGCGGCTGCTAAGGTCACTAAAGCGAATACAATCGCCATGGCAAACGGTGGTAAACCGACAGATTCAGCACCTAATATCAGTTGGTCAATAGCACCACTGACTTTGATACCATGAGCAAATACCCCAGCTGCAACCAGTAAGCCCACCACATTACTAAATGCGTGTCCCATTCCGTTTAAGAAGGTTTGGAACCCATTACAAACCAGTTTGAAGTTACGTACACGAAGAGTTTCAATCACCATACAGATTGCCATTGCAATCAGTACGATAGTCACGACATCTAAGTGAATACCGGAAAAGAACAAATTGGATGTTCCTACCGCCATAATAATGGGTAACATAGGGAGAAGTGCATAATACCCAGGAACTGACTTGGTCACTTTCTCTTTTTCATGAGACTGAATGGCTTTACCGATCTCGGGAACAAAGCCTTGCTTACGGTCACAGTGACGTTGCCAGAAAATATGGGTAATACCGACTACTAATACCGTAGCTAACGCTGCAGGGCCCTGATAGTAAAGCACATACTCAACGACAGACATGTCGACCGCTTTCGCACCACGAATAGCATCAATTGCGGTTGGTGTGTAGGCTACCCCAAGAGACGTTGCGATGACCCCAGCTGCAGAAGCAGGTGATAGACCTAAACCTATCATAATTGGGAACATGGTACCCATTAACAGTACGGCTAAGCCTGTCGCTGATGGAATAGCTAATTGCAAGATACTCGCCAGCAAGAAAGAGAAAAATAGCAATACGTAAGGTGAACGCATATTTTTCAGTGGCTTAGTTGCAACACGAACTACCGCTTCATTGGCACCGATATGGTCCATATAGTGCGCAAAGCCCATCAATGCCATGATCATTAAACCGAGATCCGCTGCACGGCTGCTGAATAAATCTCGCATGACTTCAAATGGGTCGAGCCAAGTGATACCGGTGGTGGCGACATTTTTAGGGAGGATAGGCCCCCAGCCAAGGGCTAGGGTGAATATCATCAATACTAAGCCAGCGATTAACAGTACTGGCTCAGCTTTGTATCCCTTCAAAATAAACCGCGCAACCAAAACAACGATAATCAGAACCGTTAGAATTGGGATCATGCTTTAGCTCCTGGTTTGAAGCGTTCTGCGGTGATTTGTACCACTTGTTTTAGTACATCGCTGGCGGCGTAAAGGGATTTCACTGGCAGGTATTCATAGATTGAATGGAAGTTATGTGCGCCTGTGAAGATATTAGGGCAAGGCAATCCATTTTGCGATAAAGCGGCTCCGTCATAGCCACCACGCATTGGGATCACTTTTGGCGTAATGCCACAAGCTTGATAGGCATCAACAGCGATATCGATTGGATAACGGTTGTCACCTTGTAGGCTATTGTAAACGTTAGAGTAGCGGTCTGATAGCTTACAAACAACACTTTCGTTGCCCCAAAGGCTTTCGCAGCTCTCTGCTAATTGTTTTAAGAAAGCCATACGTTTGCGATAGCCGTCTTCGGTAAAATCACGCACATCCATTTTTAAAACAGTGCGAGCGCTGTTACCTGACATTTGTTTTACCCAGTAATAGCCTTCGCGTCCATCTGTATACTCAGGGGCTTCACCACCTGGTAACATGGCAATAAATTTTTGCGCCATTAATAATGAGTTAACCAGTTTGCCTTTTGCGGACATTGGGTGTGCTGATTTACCTGTAAAGATGATTTCGGCATCACCTGCGTTCCAGTTTTCATAAACTAATTCGCCAATACCGCAGCAGTCGAGGGTATAGGCAAAATCAGCACCGAATTCTTTAACATCGAAAACTTTAGCGCCACGTAGCCCTTGCTCTTCATCCGGCACAAAACCAATTTTAATTGTGCCGTGTTTAATCTCCGGGTTTTGCTTAAAGTATTGCAGCATATCCATGATAGAGGCAATGGCGGCTTTATCGTCAGCGCCTAATAAGCTAGTTCCATCAGTGACAATGATGTCATCACCGATATAATTCACCAGTTCAGGGAACTCACTCTTACGTAGATAAATATTAAGCTCTTTATTCATACACAAATCTTCACCGGTATATGGCAAGATTTGTGCTTTAGTGTCATTGGTTTGTTCTGCACTGGTGTCTAAGTGGCCAAAGAAAGCAACCGTCGGCACATCATAATCAAGGTTAGATGGCAACGTTGCGGTGACAATGGCTGTGTCACGCAGCTTAATATCTTCAACGCCGAGAGCTTCTAGCTCTTGAACCAGCTGTTTTGCAAGGACGCGTTGTCCTTCTGAGGAAGGCATAATTCCTGCCGCGCCTTTTTCCCTATCAGTGGTGGTGTTAATTTTGGTGTAAGAAATAAACCGCTCAACAATATTCATTCTTTTATTCCCCAGCATCTTATAGAATGCGTTTTACATTAGTTATATCTGTGGCTGTAATTTCATTTCACAGTATTATTCTTTTATCACAACTAAAGATATTCTGAATATCAGACCTGTTGAATTTTTCTAAGAAATGCTAGTGAGAATATAAAATTGATAATTAATAGTGGCATTATTTGAATAATGAATTAGAATGGGCGACTTTACTCCTGCCTTATTCTTCTTATTAAATAACTTTGTTAAATTATTGATATTAAAGCGTGATAATCTTCTTTCACGATGTATATTTTATTTAACACTTCGTTTTAAAATTGACCTATCTTAAATTTAATTAATATATATCTTTGTTAGATAATTAAAATATAATTCACTCTAAAAATAAAAAATATTTTTATTGAAAAAATAATAGAAAACTAGATGGAATGAATGATTAAAGTCATATTTTGGCATTTTATTTTTTTTCTTAATTTTAGATAATTGAATAATTTTTATAATTATCCTTATATTGATTAATTTTTACAGAATATAGGGTAGTGATAAAAATTTATCTTTTTGTATTGTTTCGGATTACCTGTTTTTTACATTATTGAAAGTAAATGAAAATTCGCTAAATGAGGTGAAAGCATCATTTTCATACAATTTACAAACAGAATTTAGCTTTTGTGCTCATTATCTCTGAATTATTTATTTCTTTTATAAAACAATTTATTGTGTTTATTTTTAATAAGTTGGCACCATCTTTTTATTGTGCGTTAGTTGGCTTTTTCTTGGTGTATTGCTCATTTTTTGTGATCTCTACTTGAATTTTGATATTTTCGATCACTTACTTTTTGATCTTATGTAAAAGTATAAATAATATATATTAACCAGAAGCGAAAGAAAACGTAAACAAAAAGAGGATGAAGCAATGACTGTTTCGCGCAGAACCTTTATAAAAGGATTAGCAGCCAGCGGTGCAGCAATGTCGGTTTCTAGTCCCATTTTAGCCAGTGATGGAAAACCTTCAAATATTAAGCCTTATCGGCCCGATGACGCCCCTAACTTATTGATAGTATTCCCCGATGAGATGCGTGCCCATGCCTTACAATTTATGGGAGAAGACCCGTCAATTACGCCCAATTTAAATAAGTTTGCGAAACAAGCGAAAGTGATGACGCAAATGGCATCTAATTACCCATTATGTTCTCCATTCCGAGGCATGTTTATGACAGGGCAATATCCTGTTCGTAATGGTATCACAGGCAACGCTCATGATTATGGCGGTAAGGTAGGGATTGATTTATCACCTTATGCCAATTGTTGGTCTGATGTTTTAAAATCATTGGATTACAGCACGGGGTATATTGGTAAATGGCATTTAGATGCACCATATGCCCCTTTTATTGAAAGCTATAACAACCCGATGGAAGGGCGTTATTGGAATGAATGGGCTGCTCCAAACCGCCGCCATGGCTTTGATTTTTGGTACTCCTATGGCACATATGACCTGCATATGAAACCAATGTATTGGGCCAATGATACGCCTCGTGAAAAACCTATTTATGTAGACCAATGGGGACCAGAGCACGAAGCGGATATGGCCATAAAATTCTTACAGAATAAAAATGGGCAGTATCGTGATAATACCAAGCCATTTGCGCTGGTTGTTTCAATGAACCCTCCGCATTCACCGTATGACCAAGTTCCACAAAAGTATCTCGATGCCTATAAAGGAAAAACCTCGCAAGAGCTAAATACTCGACCAAATGTTAAATGGGATGTGGAATACCAAGAAGGTTATGGTCCTCAATATTTTAAAGAATATCTGGCGATGGTAAACGGTGTTGATGAACAATTTGGTCGTATTGTTGATGAGCTTGAAAAACAAGGGCTGGCGGATAATACATTGGTTGTTTTCTTCTCTGATCATGGCAGTTGTCTTGGTGCAAATGGCCAGCCGACAAAGAATAACCCATATGATGAATCGATGCGTGTTCCGATGATGTTTCGGTTACCGGGTAAAATTAAACCGGGGCAAGATGATGCATTAATGTCAGCACCTGATATCTACCCAACGATCTTAGGTTTATTAGGGTTAGAGCAATGGATCCCTGGCTCAGTTGAAGGAAGTAACTTAGCTGAGCGCGTAGTCACTGGTGAGGGGGATGTCGCCAATTCTCAACTTTATTTATTTATACCGTATGGTGAACCTTCGTTTGGTAAACGTGGCGTGAGAACGAAAACACATACATTGGTTATTGACCGCCAAGATGGACAACCGCTGAAATATACTCTTTATGATAATGTGAATGACCCTTATCAAATGAAAAATGTCGCAGACGAAAATGCGCCAATTATTGATAAATTAATTAAAGATGAGCTCATACCGTGGTTAGAGAAAACCGGTGATTCTTGGAGACCAACAGAATTTATTACAGCTACAACAAATAAATTAAATAAAAAAGCTTCAGCTTGCGAAGTTAAATAAATTATTTCTTAATTGCCGCCTAATAAATTAGGTGGCATTAACTAAAAATAATGAAAATATTATTCTCTAATAAAACAGGGAATCACTATCCTCGTGCTTAAATAGTACACAGCTTTGGAATAAAGATAATGAAAAAATTAATTATTGCTAGTGCAGTGTTATTTTCAATTTCATCACAATATGCTCTCGCAAATAACTATAAAACAACAATTGAATATCGTCATCAATATTTAGATGCGTCAGGAAAAAGTGGGGACAGAATTAAAGCTTTCTTGGATACAGGAAAGAATATTGGATTTGAACTTGATGCGCGTTATGGAAATAAAGATGGTGCCTATGACGCAATGAAAATTGATGGTTCTGAATTTTCAGCTTTTTATTATACGAAATTAAACCCAAATTTAGTGGGGCTTGTTGGTGCTTCTCTTGATTTTGATAAATTAGGTTTGGTTTATGTTCCTTATGTCCGTTTAAACTATACATTTGATAACGGTATTCGTTTACAAGGCCGTTATAAATGGAAAGTATGGGATTATGGTCAAGCAGGGGAAAATGGCAGTAATTACCACTCTAAAATCCAAGAGTTTGATAGCTGGATAGGTTATAAATGGGGTAACTTAGACTTACAGTATCAGTTAGATTTAATGTGGGAAATGGCCGACAACGCTCAACCTCTTTATAATGATAAGAAATTCGATTATCAGCACAACGTTCGCCTTCGTTATGATATTAAAGCGGATGATGGTGCTTTATGGCGCCCATTTGTTGAAGTGGGTAATGTGAAAGAAAATAGATTTTCAAGTGACCGCCAAACACGCTTCCGTGTGGGTATTCAATATACTTGGTAATATCACTTTTTATTAAATATACATTTGCCCACGAGTGATCGTGGGTTTTTTATTGCCGGCTTGTAAAGAAGAGAGAAAAAATAAAGGCAAGAAAAATGGCCAATAAATTGGCCAAAAGAAAGTAATGAAATGACAACTTGAGCAATGGTAAATCGGGTCGTAATGGATTAAATCTTGAGTTGAATAACTTCACTTGCGGCTAATAAATAGGCTCCTGCCCCATAATCCATATTATGGTCATACTGGACATCTCGTGGGTTGAACGCTGGAAGCTGTACCCAACCTAGCATTCCATTGGGGTGAATACAGCTTTGTAGTGCACACCATGATTTTTCGAGTAAAGGCAGATAACGTGTCTCTTCCAGTAAACCTTGATTTAAGCCCCATGCTAAGCCATAGCTAAATAACGCAGTCGCACTACTTTCAGGGGCAGGGAAGCTTTGTGGGTCAAGTAAACTGGTACGCCAGAAACCATCATCTTGTTGGTATTGAATGACAGCTTCCATTAGTTCAACAAATAAATTCACATACTGCTGGCGGGCAGGGAAACCATCAGGTAAAGATTGTAAGATACGTGGGATAGATGCAATAACCCAACCAATACCTCGACTCCAAAATACTTTCTCACCATTTTTTTCACGCAATTCACCGCCTTTGCCATCTGGAATATAGCGATAATCACGATAAATTAAGCCAGTTTCAGGATCACGCAAATGGTCTACCGCATCCCAATAAGCGGTATGCATGTAGTCTAAGTAGCGACTGTCATTTGTTTGAGCTGATAAGGCGGCAAAAGCTGGGGGAGCCATGAAAAGTGCATCACACCACCACCAGTCTTCTCGACCTGGTTTTGGCTCAGCTAACATAAGGTTGAATGCGTTAATAGTGGGTTCAAGGACTTCTGGATGATCAAATTGTGAACTTACAGCTAAATAAGCTTGAGTACAGACATGGTCATCGGCAAAACGCGGGTTAGGTCCTGTACGAAATCCAGTATGTAATGTGTAATCCAATACACCAGTCAGATATTCGTTATCCTGTGTTGCTTGCCAAGCAGCGGCAACACAAGACCACAGAACACCACGTTCCCAATCCGTATCTTTAATAAAACGGGTTTTACCACTACGACGAAGTACACTGCGTACTTGGTTTTTTGATTGAAAACGGTAAACCCGTTTCATGTCGTCTAAAACCGTATCGCGCTGTAATGGTTTTGGTAATGATGATTGTTCCATTATTTTCTCCAGATAGGTTAGCGAGCTAACCAGCCACCATCAACCGCAATGGTATAACCATTAATATAGTCGCTTGCTTTGGAGGCTAAAAAGACAGCTGGGCCTGCCAAATCCTCTGGTGTTCCCCAACGGCCTGCTGGAATACGCTCTAAGATAGCCGCATTGCGGTCTGCATCAGCGCGTAGTGCTGCTGTGTTGTCTGTTGCCATGTAACCTGGGGCGATTGCATTCACATTAATGTTGTATTGGGAAAGCTCAGTAGCGAGAGCACGAGTGAGCCCCATGACAGCGGACTTACTTGCCGTGTAAGATGGAACTCGAATACCACCTTGGAACGAGAGCATTGAAGCAATATTAATAATTTTACCGCCATTTCCTTGCTTCACGAATTGTCGTGCAACACGTTGAGATAAAAAGAATAGGGTTTTTTGATTAATATTAATCACATCGTCCCAATCTTTTTCACTAAATTCGAGTAAGTCTTCGCGACGAATAATACCCGCATTATTAATAAGGATATCAACATGGCCCATGGCAGATACGGCATCATCAACTAAAGTTTGCAGCCCATCTTGTTCCATTAAATTCATAATAATATAGTGAAACTTGCGGCCTAAAGCTTCGACCTGAGCACGTGTTTCAGGGGCATCTTGGACTCCAACTCCGACAATATCTGCGCCTGCTTGTGCCAAACCAATTGCCATTCCTTGACCTAAACCAGTATTACATCCAGTGACAATCGCGACTTTTCCAGTTAAATCAAATAAGTTCATATGTGCCTCACTTACGATGTGACGGTACAGCCACATCGTTTTTTATTTTGTTCAAAAAGATAAAGGGATTATTTCAGATCTTTCATGGCAACATGGTCCATGTCGTGGAACACCTGATTCTCTCCAACCATTCCCCATATAAATGTATAAGCAGCGGTTCCTACGCCTGAGTGAATCGACCAGCTCGGGCTAATAACGGCTTGTTCATTACGAACAACAATATGGCGGGTCTCCGAAGGCTCACCCATATAATGGAAAACAACGTTGTCTTCTTTCATATTGAAATATAAATAGACTTCCATACGGCGCTCATGGGTATGGCATGGCATGGTATTCCATAAGCTGCCAGGCTCGAGTACTGTCATACCCATTGATAATTGGCAGGTTGGTAAAATCGATGGGTGTAAGAACTTATAGATGGTACGAACGTTACAGTTCTCAACATTACCTAATTTTTCTGGCGAAGCTTGTTCGATAGTAATTTTGCGTGTTGGGTAAGTATGGTGTGCAGGTGCGCAGTTCATGTAGAAGCGTGCAGGAGTATTGGCATCGGCACTAATAAATTCGACAGATTTAGCGCCCATACCGATATAAATAGCTTCTTTTGGTGCGATGTCATAGGCTTCGCCATCAACGATAACTTGGCCCGCGCCCCCAATATTAATTGCACCCAGCTCACGACGCTCAAGAAAAAAATCAACGCCTAATGCTTTTCCTGCCATTAGCGCGAGTGGTTTTTGTGTTGGAACAATACCACCCACAATAATGCGGTCGATATGGCTATAAGTGAGATTCATTTCCCCTTCACGGAACAAATTCTCGATCAGGAACTGTTTGCGTAAGCCTTCAGTATCAAGTGTTTTTGCATGCTCACTGTGAATTGGTTGACGAATTTCCATTATAAATACCTCATAATTTACTGATAGGTAACCGGCCTTAATGGTCGGTATTCCCGAATACAGAGTGAACGTGTTCACCTCTGATGAATGTGTCTGTTAGATAAAAATTGTTATCAACAACAGCGAAATTAGCGTGTGCTCCAACTCGGATGTAGCCAAATTGGTCATCGATCCCAAGGTATTGGGCGGGAACCGAAGTGGCCATTTGTACTGCTTCCCACTCAGGAACATGCGCGAGTTGCACCATGTTGCGCAATGCGCTATCAAGGCTACATGTACTACCTGCAAGAGAGCCATCAGTCGTGCGGGCTTGTCCTTGAGTGACTTTTACTGTTTGCGCACCAAGGAGATAATCGCCATCCGGTAACCCTCCAGCTCGCATACAATCTGTAATTAAAGCGAGCTGCTGATAACCTTTCATTCGATAAGCTAGCTGCATCATGACGGGGTGAACATGAACGCCATCGGCAATCAGTTCCGCAAGGACATCGTGGTACAACACTGCGCCACAGCAACCGGGCTCTCTATGATGTAAACCCGTCATGCCGTTATAAAGATGTACGCCACAATCTGCACCATGTGAAAATGCGAGACTGGTTTGTATGAAATCAGCGGCAGTATGTGCAACACTGGTCTTAATACCGTGTTGTACTAACCAATCAATAGCCTCAATGGCACCTTCTGCTTCGGGGGCCACTGCAACCCGTAAAAGTGTGTGATTAGCACATTGCACAAGGTCTTCCAGCTCATGAATGGTCGGTGCTTTTAAGTACTTAACAGGATGTGAGCCTCGATGACGTTCAGTGAAGTAAGGGCCTTCTAAAAAACTGCCGACTAACTGGGCTCCTGATGTTTGCGATTTGGCGATAAACTCACAGACTTGGGTGAGTGCACGTTTGATATCACCCATTGGTGCGGTGACGGTGGTTCCCACCCAAGCAACAACACCGGTTTTGGCTAATGCATCGGCTATGGTTTGCAACCCTTGTTGGCTTGCATCCATGACGTCTGCGCCAGCACGCCCATGAATATGGATATCAACAAACCCCGGTAGTAAGGAGCGGCCTTCCAGGCGGATGACAGGGCAATGTTCGGGAGCGGTATCCGTAATTTCTTGTATAACACCGTTGCACACACGAACATACTGCTGATAGCGAATTCCCTCAGGAGTAAAAGTACGATCCGCTAAAAGGGCATATTGTTGTTTCATAGGCCATCTTCTTCAAATTCAGTTTCTGACGTCATAGCCAGTTGCTGACGTAGGTCTTGAATACTGCGAGTCCCTATATCGTGTAAGATAGAAAGGAGTTCTTTTGCATCAACCCCTTCACGCTCGAATGCCGCATTAACGATCATCGGCAGGCTAACGCCAGCTACAACTTCAACGAATTGATTTTCCATCATAATTGCCATGGCGCGGTTACAAGGGGTTCCACCAGGAAGGTCGGTGAGAAAGAGCACTTGTTCACAATTCATAGCGTCCATTGCGGCTCGCATTTGTTGTTCTAATTCATCGGGAGAAAGGGTTTCAACAAAATCAATAAACACCATATTTTCCTGTTCACCTGCGATAGCCTTGACCGCAGAGGCCATGCCGCTCGCAAAATTAATGTGCCCAGAAACAATCAAACCAATCATTGATAACTCCTTGCTGGTGGGTAACTTAGCTACCCACCTAAAAACAATTTAATACGATCCTGTTACATCACACCGAGTACGTGGCCAATAACGCCGAAGGCTAAGACAGAGAAGATAAGAACGGGCGGTTTGGCCCAGAAACCAGTCCCTTTCACCATTTTGAACATCAAAAAGACGAGGCAAAGCGGGAGTAAGTTAGGCATGATTTTGTCGAACAAGGCGGTTTGTAGTTCAACCACCTTGCCGCCTACCTCAACAGCAGCGGTGGTTTGTACTTTTATGAAGGTGGCGGAAAGTGCCCCAATCACAAAAATCCCCATGATGTTGGCGGCTTTAGCGAGCTTTTCTGTTGCATCGCTCATATTAACCATTGCTGCGGTACCCGCGCGATACCCCATGAACATCAAGCCGAAATAGACAAAAAAGTGAACAATTTGGTACAAAAAGAAGAAAACAAATGGGCCGGCAATTGAACCTTCCATTGCGATAGATGCACCTAATGCTAAAGTCAGTGGCATCAATGTCATATGGTCGATAGCATCGCCAATGCCACCTGTTGGCCCCATACCTGCCACTTTCATAACGTTGACAGTTGACGGCTTCTCTTTGTTTTCTTCCATGGCCACAGCTGTACCAAGTAAGAAAGTAAATAATTTTGGACTCGCATTGAAAAACTGTAAGTGATTTTTCAGTGCAGTTGCATAATCGCGTTTGTTATTACCATGAATTTTGCGTAGGGCTGGGATGATGGAGAAGGCAAAGCCTCCCCCCTGCATACGTTCAAAGTTAAAGTTACCTTCCATAAAGAGCCCACGAAAAGCACAACGCCATAGATCGCCTTTCGTGATGACTTTGCGGACAGTGGTATCTTGGTACTCATCAATGCCATCAACGTAGGATCCCACTGGTAAGTTTTTGGTTTCTACTGCTGTTTTGTTATCAGATACCATCTTCAAAATCCTCATTTTGTTGTGAGTTATTTTTATTGTTGTTACCGCTGAAGAAGTAATACAGTGCTGCCGCAGATGCGCCGAGTATTGCCACTGCCATAATTGGCAGCTTGAGATAAGTAGTCATGACGAAACCAACAAAGAACACACCAGCCACTTCTTTTGACCACATGATTTTTAACAGCATCGCGAAGCCAATTGCTGGAACCATTTTCGCGCCAATACCTAAGCCTTCGAGGAGTACTTTTGGTGTGTTTTCATCAATCCATTGTGCTGCGTGTTCACCGAAGTAAACGGTTACAAAAGCGACGATAGCGTAGAGCAAAGAACGAACGGTAATGGTGGCGACTAATAACCGGGAGATCCCCGCCGCATCTGCTTTTTCAGCGTAGCGGTCAGCTTTCCCCATGGTGAATGCGGTAATAGCAAAAAAGCCGATAATGATCATTTGCATGAGAACGGCAATTGGCATGCCGATTCCCATCGCTACTGCTGGTGATTGATTGGTCATAATGGCAAATGCAACAGCAGCGATAGTACCTAAGGTAACATCAGGCGGCTGAGCCCCTGCATTTGGAACAAGACCAAGCCAAGCTAATTCTAATGTTGCACCCGCAATTAAACCGACTTGCATATCACCCATAATCAGGCCGACAACAGGCCCTGTGATCAGTGGGCGGTGGATATTGAGTGCAACGTCATACTTATCTATACCGCAAAAGAAGGCCCATAAAGCCACGAGAGAAGCTTCATAAATCATAATAGTTTTCCTTAAACGCCTTAATGTTAAGTTGTTATCTCAATCTGCTTATGCTGTTGCGAGAGTAAGAACATTAACGGGGGTTTGGTCTGGAGTATTTTGAATTGTGCAAGCTACCCCTTTGTCGACAAGCCGACGGAATGCCTCTAAGTCGCGTTCATCCACAGACACTGTTTTGGCAATTTGGCGTTTTCCTTCATGGAAGTGCATATTACCGACGTTGCAGTGAGTGATAGGAACGCCGCCTTCGACAAGACGAGCAACATCTGTTGGGTTATTGCAAAGAATAAAGATTTTTTGACGAGGAGATGCCTTGTGAATGACATCGATAGTTTTTTCGATAGAGAAAAATCGGACGGCATATTCTCCACCGGCAGAAGCTTTCATTCCTGCTTGCATAAACGCGGAGTTAGGGCCGTCCGCAGCATCATCATTAGCGACAAGAATTAAATTTGCTTCAGTGTGTTTACCCCAAGTGATTCGAATTTGCCCATGTAATAAACGCTCATCGATTCGGGTCCAGACAATATTTGGTGCGTGCATATAATTGCTCTCTTATTATTAGCTATATTTATCATTAAGAAGGCATGGTGCCATCTTCTTGATATGAGAACGGGTAAATAGTGACACCTTGAACAACTCGATTAATTTCTCCAGTTGGAGACGGGTTATCCGGTGTATTCCCCAGTGCAATGGAACTATGGAATGCAAAGGCTTGCGCTAACATTAAATAAGGGAAAAATAGTGCTGAGTCTGAGCATTTCTCCATTTTTTTAATATAAACAAAACTTTCTTCTATTTGTGTGTCATCAGAAGAGGAGGTGATCGCGATCACTTTCGCTGAAGCATTATCGTGAATTACCTCTCTTAATAAGTCAGTCTCATACTGTCTGGTGTACTTATCGTTTGATAGAAACAGCACAACTAACGTTTCTTTATTGACGATAGATTTCGGTCCATGGCGAAACCCTAAAGGCGTGTCAAAGTTAGCAACGACCTTACCAGCGGTTAATTCCAGCATTTTTAGGGCGGCTTCTTGTGCAAGGCCTTGTAGGCCCCCACTACCTAGATAAATGACTCGTTTAAACTTACCTGCATAATCTTCTCGGATACGGAGGTTAAATCGGGTATAACTGTCGTGATAATCTTGGAAATAAGGTTGAATTTCGTTCAAATAAAACGATTCTTTTAAGAAAATACACAGCGCAGCCATCATCATAGATGAAAAGCTTGATGTCATTGCTAATGAACGATCATTTGACTCTTCTGGCATTAAAATAGCTAATGCATTGGTATTATTTTGGCAATAACGATATAGCTGTCCTTGCTCGTTACAGGTTAAAACTAAGTGGTAACATTGTGTTAGGCACTTTTCTGCTACATCAAGGGCGGCAACACTTTCAGGGCTATTACCAGAGCGAGCAAAAGAAATTAGTAGCGTTGGTACGTCTTCTGCTAAATATTCTTTAGGGTCGGCCACTAAATCCGTGGTGGCGATAGCATCAACTCGGCGTTTTAAATGACCAGTCAGAACGGGGGCAAGGGCGCGGCCTGCAAAAGCTGATGTTCCTGCTCCCGTCATGATAATACGTGCGTCCGATGCCTGAAGTACTTTAGCTAAAAATGTATCAATTTCAGCACGTTGTTCTTGTATTAGCTGGTTTGTTTTTTCCCAGCATTCAGGCTGTTGCTCAATCTCTTTTGCTGTCCAGAATGCGTTTAGCTTTTCGAGTTCAGGTGTTTGATAGCTTAAATATTCCATGTCAAACCTCAGTGACTAAATTTACATGCATCGGCATATACCGAAAGTACGTCGCGAATTTTTGCAAAAATAAAGGATTTCGCTGAGCCGTCGATCATGCCTTCTCTCAATTGTTGAAATTGATGTGGCATGTATTGGCTTAGAAGTGGTAACGGAATCGATTTTGAAGATAAGTTCGCCATCAGGGTGTCTATGGCTTGGTTAATTTCTTTATCAGGCCAGTAATAACGAATACGGTCACTAAAGCTATAAACGCGAGCAAAAGCTTGCTGTTGAGCATCACCATGGTAGTATTTTTGCCAAAATTCAGGCTCACGGCACATCAACTGTTCCATTTTCTCTTTTAAGTGAGAGCACTGTTCTGTTGGGAACATTTCATTCTCAATTTCACACAGAGAATAGAGGGCTTCCCGCATAGCAAATGTTAAAGCAGGGCCAACTTTTAAAATGGCAAAATGGTCTTGCACTAGTTGCTTGTAAGCATCCGGTGTTTGGTAATCGGTTGAATGTGCTTCGAAAACGAGATGAGGGTAGTCATCAACCACTTGACTTAATGATTGTGCTTTTTCAGGTTGATAGTCAATAACACCGGTATGGTCGAATTCCACACCAGGTTGCACGACGAGGCCAATAACACGTGTCCAGCAGTCACCGATGCCTGCTTTTTCGAATGCTTTCGCATGGCAGTCTAAGGTTTTTCTCGCAGCTTGTGGGTCTGTGACCTCAACACCTTCAAGGGCTTCTGTTGCTCCACCAGGAACAGGAACTTCAGTACCAATAACATAGACGATATCGCTATAACCGAATTTTTCTTTGGCAGTTTTTTCTGCAATAACAGCAAGTCGGGCGGCCCGCTGTGCAACAATTTCATCAGTGAGTGGAACTGGGTCATCTGCACAGGACATACTGCAATCAAGGTGTATTTTTTTAAACCCTGCAGCAACATAGTGCTCAATCAGGACATCTGCATTATCCATGGCATCAGCGGCATTAAGCCCCTGCCAGCGATTTGGGCCTAAATGGTCTCCACCAAGAATTAATTTATTTAGAGGGAAATTGATTTTTTCTGCTTTTTCAATAACGTAGTTGAAGAAGTCAGCCGGAGTCATACCCGTATAACCACCAAATTGGTCAACTTGGTTAGATGTGGCTTCAATTAAAAGAAAGGAATCATTATCCAGCGCTTGGTGCAGTGAAGCTTCAATAACAAATGGGTGGGCTGAGCAAACAGAATAAATGCCATTCTGTTTACCAAGTTTATTTTGCTGAACAATCTTTTCTAAAGGATGCATTAATACTAACTCCACAATCAACACGGTTGTATTGTTAATGGAGTTAGCGAATTATTGCTCTTTATCGACGATGATTACTTCAATTTTATGGTTTTTTAACTCTTGGATATATTCATCAGGGATCCCAGAGTCTGTCACCAAAACATCAATACCAGCGAATTCACGGATCATATGACAACTGCGCTTACCGAATTTCGTAGAATCAGCAACCGCAATAACTGTTTCCGAGATTTCACACATTAACCGGTTAAGGCTAGCTTCCTGTTCATTGTGTGTCGTGATACCAACGCGTAAATCGAACCCATCAACCCCAAGAAAAACCTTGTCAAAACGATAATTTCTGAGGCTGTTTTCTGCTTGTGAGCCAGAAAACGATAAAGCATTCTTGCGCAATGCGCCGCCAGTCATTAGTACATCAATGCCTGCAGCTGTAGCTAACTCCATTGCGACATCTAAACCGTTAGTCATGACAACAACGCTATCTCGCGACTTTAAGTGGGTCGCAATTTCTCGTGTCGTTGTCCCCGAGTCTAAAATTATTGTGTCGCCATCATTAATGAGCGCGGCGGCCGCTTTTCCTATTAATGTTTTTGTGCCCGCATTCTGCCCACGTTTTTCGTGGATGCTAAGTTCAGCAATAAACCCAGTATTTGGGATTGCTGCCCCATGGGAGCGGACGACATAACCATTTTTTTCAAGAAAGCTTAAATCGCTACGGATGGTGACACTTGAAACTTTAAATATTTCGGCTAAATCTTCGACCCGTGCTTTACCTTGTTGGTTAATCATGTCGAGGATTTCCATGCGCCGTTCAACAGCCGCTTTCACTTTCATCTCCTTACGAAACCAAATGACTTTTCTTTCATTTGATTTCGAATTAAGTTTACTACGCTAAAAAATACCGACAACGAAAAAAAACAAAACTTTTGATCTCTTTCACAAAGTTTCGATTTGTGTGTTGTTTGCTTACGGATATTTTCAAATTTTAAATATCATATCTTCGAATAGGAAAGTATCCAATCAATAAAGTAGCAATAATTGTACTTTTACTAAGCAACCCCTGTGTTTTGCATGCATATTAGCAATATTTGCAAAAAAATCGCTAAATATAAGCTCAAGAATTGGCATAAAGTGCGATGGCGATATTAGAAATTCGAAAGAAATAAAAATTTCTTTAAATCAAAAACAAAAATTAGTGGCTTAATGCGTGCTATTTGTGCTCTCTTCAATGCTTCTAACTCAAATTATAACCTTTCAAACTCTTTCATTTTTTAATTTTGTGATTTCAATCTCTTTTGATTTTTCGTGTTTTGCGTAATGCTATAAAAATAACCTGACTGTTTCGGATGAATTTAAATGCCTGCAAACCAACCTACTTACTTTCATATGATGGCGAAACCCACCAGCTATCGCTGCAATATTAAATGCGAATACTGTTTTTATCTTGAAAAAGAAAATGTATTTCACGAACAATCAGTGGAAGACCAACATGACGTTATGCCTGATAACGTGCTGCGTCGTTATATCAAAGACTATATCCAGTCTCATGCAGGTGAACAGGTGGATTTCTCGTGGCAAGGTGGGGAGCCAACCCTCGCAGGGCTCGAATTTTTTGAGCGGGTTGTTAAGTACCAAAAGCAATATGCCCAAGGAAAAATCATCACGAATAGTGTGCAAACTAACGCTATTGCGATAAACCGGCAATGGGCACAGTTTTTTGCAGATCACGGTTTTTTAATCGGTGTATCTATTGATGGCTTAGAAGCTGTTCATGATAAATACCGGATTTCCGTTAATGGTAATCCAACTTTTGAACGTGTAAAGAAAGCGATTCAGCTCCTGATTGAATATGGTGTTGAATTTAATACCTTAACCGTTGTTAATGACCAAAATTGGCGAAAAGGAAAAGAAACGTATCGAGCTTTGAAAGCATTGGGTTCCACTTTCTTTCAGTTTATCCCCATTGTTGAGGTAGATAGGCACTTTCCTCATACCCAAGGTGGCCATTATGCCCCTGGGCCAAATGCAGTGATGGCTCCTTTTTCAGTACCCGCTGAGGGGTATGGGCAGTTTATGGCTGATGTTTTTGATGAATGGGTCCACCAAGGAGACATTGGCAAAATTTATATTCGTCTATTTGATAGCTTATTAGGCACTTGGATGGGCTATCCGGCATCAACCTGTGTGCAATCTAAAACGTGTGGACAAGCGCTGATTATTGAGTCGAATGGAGATGTCTATTCCTGTGACCACTATGTGTACCCAGCAAATCGGGTGGGTAACGTACAACAACATTCCCTTTCTCGTCTTGTTTCCTCTAAGCAGCAAATCCGTTTTGGGCAAAATAAATATGACAAGCTAACGAGTCTTTGCCAGCGCTGTGAGGTTCAAAGCCTTTGTTATGGCGGCTGTCCTAAGCACCGGATCACGGCGATAGAAGGTGAAAAATATCGCCATAACTATTTATGTCGTTCATATAAAAAGATTTTCCATCATACCGCTTTAGGCATGCAGTTAATGCGCCAAGCGATATCACGTGGCGCATTAGCCAGTGATGCACTTGGCGAAATACAGCACGCTTATAAGCAATAACAATATTATCTGGAGATATTTTTGTGAGATTACCTTCTATGAAGAAAAGCCTGTTAGCAGGGCTGATTGCAACCAGTAGTTTAGTGCCTCCAATTGCAGCGAATGCCGGTGGTACACCGGAGAAGCCGAATGTTTTACTGATTGTTATGGATGACTTAGGAACAGGACAGCTCGATTTTGTACTTGATAGCATTGATGTTAACGAACTTGCGAAGCGCCCGTCACCACAACGTTATCAGGGCGATATTAATAAGATGGTGGAAGCGGCAAAAATAGCGATGCCAAATGTCGCTGACATGGCGGCTGGCGGAATTAAGATGACCAATGCATTTGTGGCTCATCCTGTCTGTGGCCCATCACGAGCCGGTATTTTTACTGGCCGCTCTCCTGCAAGTTTTGGTACTTACAGTAACGATGATGCGATGTTAGGTATTCCACAAGATATCAAACTATTACCTGCATTATTCCAAGAAAATGGCTATGCCACCGCCAGTATTGGAAAGTGGCATAATGCGAAGGTATTGAAAAAACCTAAAATTGCAGCAGAAAAGCAAACTCGTGATTATCACGATAATATGATTTCAACACCGGAACCAGGTTTCGCACCTCATGAAAGAGGTTTCGATTATGCATATAGTTTCTATGCATCAGGAGCGGCACTTTGGAACTCCCCCGCAATGTGGCGAAATGGTGAAAATGTGCCAGCTCCCGGCTATACCACACATTTGCTAACGGATGAAACCATTAAATTCATTGATGGGCACAAGGACAAACCTTTTTTTATCAACCTTTCATATAGTGTGCCGCACATTCCGTTAGAAGAAGCTTCCCCTGCGAAATACATGGATAAATTCAATACGGGTAATGTTGAAGCCGACAAATATTTTGCTGCGCTCAATGCCGCAGATGAGGGAATTGGTAAAATTATCAATACACTAAAGGAAAATGGTGAATTAGATAATACGTTAATCTTCTTTATTTCTGACAATGGCGCGGTGCATGAGTCGCCAATGCCAATGAATGCAATGGATAAAGGCTTTAAAGGGCAAATGTTTAATGGTGGTGTACGTGTTCCATTTGTCGCTTATTGGCCGGGGCATATTCCTGCGGGTAAACACAGTGATGCGATGGTTTCAGCGATTGATATCTTACCAACCGCATTACAAAGCGCAGGGATCACCATTCCCGATAGTATGAAGGTTGAAGGCAAAAACATTATGCCACTCTTAACGGGGAAAGCAGAAAAGTCGCCACATAATTATCTGTATTGGACAGGTCCAGGGACGAAACATTACAGCGAAGAAAACCAAGATTTTTGGCATGGCTACCATGAATGGATCACTTATCAACGCAAAGAAATTCCAAACAACCCTAATTTAGAAAAACTATCGAAAGGTTCATGGGCTATCCGTGATGGAGAGTGGGCTCTTTATTTTTATGATGATGGCTCTAACCAGCTCCAATTATTCAATGATAAACAAAACCCGGCCGAATCGAATAACTTAGCAGCTCAATATCCAGAAAAAGTGAAAGAGTTGAAATCGGTTTATTATCAATGGGTTAAAGATAAGCCAAAACCCGTTGTATGGGGACAAGATCGTTACCAAGTCCTGATTGAATCAGCAAAATAAATACAAAATTTTGTTTTAGCCTGCGCGCAAGGATGCGCCTGTTTGCATCATAGAGAAATACGTATGACAACACCTACTGAACGTCCAAAGCTGCCTTATGAACACCCAAATATAAAAATTTACCAGAAGCTATTCAAAGAAAATATCATTCGAAGATTAATT
Source organism: Providencia sp. M-27 (assembly GCF_011077905.1). Lineage (NCBI taxonomy): Bacteria > Pseudomonadati > Pseudomonadota > Gammaproteobacteria > Enterobacterales > Morganellaceae > Providencia > Providencia sp. M-27. Next base: position 33,873 of record NZ_JAALBT010000020.1, read on the forward strand.
AGAAAGTCAGCCTATCAATGTAACGATAACCACATCACCAAAGCCTTTCAAGATGAAAATCAATCACTTTCAGTTCTTTGCGAATTATTAGTTCGCTATACCACGGAAGCTTTTGTTCATTATCAAACATGGGGCTACTCTCACGCATATTACCCCGGTAGCCCAGGCCAGCAAACGGTACGGACAGATGCTCTAGAAGGGGTTAGTAGGGTACTGCCTTTGCTTGCTTCATGGCTAGTTCACAGCCAAAAAGCAATATTGAATGGAATAAATTTAGCATCAATTGACCTTTCTGACATTATCAAGAATGCATTTTTACATGGCACAGATCCCACTCATAAAGGCTATTGGGGAAGGCTTGAAAATTATGACCAAAAAATTTGTGAGTCTGCAGATTTAGCGCTGACTCTCTGGTTAAGTCGTGAGTGGGTATGGGAAAAATTGGATAAGTCCGCACAACAGAGGATCATTGCATGGTTCGAACAAGTTAATCACTGCGATATCGTAGACAACAACTGGCACCTGTTCCCGCTTACTGTGCAATTTGTGATCCGAGCACTCACTGGTCGAGATACTATTGCAACGTGGCGCTATGAAAGAGTGAAACAATTTTACGTGGGTGATGGTTGGTTTCGGGATGGCGCGAAAGGTAACTTTGACTACTACAATGCATGGGGGTTTTACTACTCATTATATTGGCTTAACCAGATATGCCCTGATTTTGATGAAGAATTCATTCGTAGTTCATTAAATCAGTTTAACCATCATTACCGATATTTTATGACACCTCAAGGCATCCCTTTTTTTGGTCGCAGTGCATGTTATCGCCTCGCAGTATCCGCGCCTTTATTGGCAGGCGTTGATTTGGGTGGGAACGCCGTGGGTGTGGGGGAAGCTAAAAACGCACTAGAAAGCACTTTGCGTTATTTTATTGGTCATGGTGCCTTAAAAGCAGGAGCGCCAACTCAAGGTTTATTTGGCTATGATGCACGCTTAGTTGATAACTATAGTGGCCCTGCGAGTAGTTTTTGGTCATTACGTGCGGTAGTCATTGCTCTATATTGCGGCAAGCGAATTCAACTTTGGGATAGCCCTCGCACTCCATTGCCAATTGAGTGTTCAGACTTTCATTTCGAAATACCGTCAATTTCGGCAACGGTTATTGGTGTGAAAGAAACACAAGAGGTTACCGTGATATTTCGTGAAGATTACCTCAAACAGCAATCCCCGTTGACGCGTCGCTTAGAGAAACAATTATGCTCTCAGAAAGTGATTGAAACGCTACTAGGCCAGTCAAGACGCCCTAAAAACAATCTGTTACGTAAGGGGGTGACCAGTTATAGCTCTAAAATGACTCACTACTTCTAGCCTCTCTTTCATTTGCTTTCAGTGCGAAAGGAATGGAAATGTGATTTAGATCTTTTACCTTTCTGATTCTTTCGTTTAATATTATTCGAAATCAATCGAAAGTTAAGAGGCGATTATGTACTTGGTATCTACCCGTAATATGTTGAACAAAGCCCAACTGGGTGGCTATGCGGTTCCCGCATTTAATATTCATAATTTAGAAACCATTCAAGTTGTCATGGAAACGGCCGCAGAAATGGCATCCCCCGTTATTTTAGCAGGCACACCAAGTACATTTTCTTATGCAGGAAGTGACTACTTGATTGCAATCTGCCAGCAAGCGGCTGAGCGTTATAAAGTTCCCGTGGCTTTGCATCTCGACCATCATGAAGATATCCCAGATATTTTCCAAAAAGTCTCCGCAGGTGTACGTTCTGCAATGATTGATGCTTCTCATTTTCCGTTTGAAGAAAATATTCAAATCGTTAAGCGGGTTGTTGATTTTTGCCATCAGTGGGACTGCACGGTTGAGGCTGAACTAGGGCGTTTAGGGGGGCAAGAAGATGACTTAGTTGTCGATGCAGCGGATGCGCTTTTCACTGACCCTGATGCTGCCGTAACTTTTATTCAAAGAACCGGTATTGATTCCTTGGCTGTTGCCATTGGAACCGCTCACGGCATGTACAAAAATGAGCCACACCTAGATTTCGCTAGACTAGACGCTATCCGTAAGAAAACGGATTTACCGTTAGTGCTTCATGGTGCTTCGGGGATCCCTGATGCGGATGTTAGGCATTGTATTGAGCTTGGAATTTGTAAAGTCAATGTCGCGACAGAGCTCAAAATCGCGTTCTCTGATGCAATTAAGCAGTATTTCATTGAAAACCCAGAAGCCACTGACCCTCGCCATTATCTGGTTCCAGGAAAGGCAGCGATGAAAGCGGTGGTGATGGATAAAATTCGTGTTTGCAAAAGTGATGGAACACTTTAATAAGCAAAACTATCTGGATTTGCTTGATATATAACCAAAATTTATTGCGGATGCCCTGCAATAACTCTTTTTGAAAAATAAAAGGAATGTCATGAAACAAGTTGCTGTTTTGCTCGCGGATGGTTTTGAGGAAGGGGAAGCTGTCGTTTTCATTGATATCATGCGTCGGCTAGATATTCATGTTGATGTGCTGTCTTGCATGGATACGCTTGTTTTAAATACGTATTTTGGCACTAAAATTAGTGCAGATTATCTTTTAGTCGATAAATTATCTCATACTTATGATGCAGTGATGATGCCAGGTGGGCCAAAAGGAACTGACCGTTTATATGCGAATGAAAAGGTGGTTGATTTTCTTCGCCGGCATATACATGAGGATAAATATATTTGTGCGCTATGTTCTTCTGGTGCGAAGGTGCTAGCCGCCCATGGCTTACTGGAAAGGCGGCATTATAGTACCGGGGACAAACTCGCTGAGAAGTTTGATGATGGTATTTATGTTGACCAAGATGTTGTTGTTGACGGGAAATTTATCAGTGCAAAAGGGCTCGGTGTGAGTTTTGAGTTTGCATTTACCGTCGCAAAATATTTACTGGCTGACAATATTGATAAAGTGGATTGGCAAGCTAAGCATATTTATTTTAAACATTGGCCACTTCCTTATCTATAACGTTTATTGCTGACTAAGCGTTTTTTATCTTGATCACCGATAAAAATAAAGCGGGAATAATATTTTTTCCCGCTTTATTAATATTAGATAGCAGAATAATGATCAAAAATCAGAGTTAATAGTGTATGAAGCTAGTTCTCATCATGATAAGAATTAATTGTAATTTATCAATCTCATAACAGCTGGATTTAAATTAGAAATTTTCCGTTATAAACATTAAGCTGGTCAGGTACATAATCGCCGGTAAGGAATGAATATGCGGAATATTGCTATTACAAAAAATAATATTATTTCTGGTTTCCAATGGTTCTTTTTTATCTTTTGTAATACGGTTGTTATTCCTCCGACGTTACAGTCCGCTTTTCATTTATCACCACAAACCACATTTGTTATTACCCAATATGCTTTCTTATTAACAGCTCTAGCTTGTTTATTGCAAGCATTCTTAGGGCACAAGCGCTCAGTAATGGAAGGACCGACAGGGTTGTGGTGGGCAACAATTTTAACTGTCACATTATCAGAATCGATGCAAGGAACTCCCCTTGGCACTATCGGCTGGAGTTTAGCTATTGGTATTTTCTTGTCTGGGGTCGTGACTATTCTTATTGGTTTGAGTGGATTGGGCGGTTGGTTGGCGAGTTTGTTTAAACCGGGTGTTTTAGTCGTATTTATGTTTTTGCTTGGCGCCCAGTTAGTAACTATTTTCTTAAAAGGAATGCTAGGACTACCATTTGGTGTCGGAGGCGAAAATATCACGGTCAATTACCCTGTCTTCTTTTTAGCGCTCGCAGTACTGATATTTGTCATCGGAATGATTATTTATTTACCCATGAGCATCAGTAAATATGCGTTATTAATTGGGACAATTATCGGGTGGGTTGCTTATAGTGGGCTATTTGGCAGCGCAATATCCCCTGTTTCATCAGGGGAATGGATGCTATTTCCATTAGGTCGCTCCGATGAAGTCAATATGAGTATTGTATTGACGGCTATTTTGGCTGGGATATTAAATACATCAAATACATTTGGAGCGATGCGAGGAACTGATGTGTTTTACCCCGATTCATTGCCGACGAAGTCCCTATATCGACGTAGTTTTATGATGTCAGGGTTCGTCACGATATTAGCCGCGCCAATAGGGGTCGTGCCTTTTTCACCGTTTGTTTCATCCATTGGTTTAATTACCCAAACAAAAGATAGTTCACGTACCTCTTTTAGTATTGGCAGCCTTATTTTCTTATGTGTGGGGCGTTGCAGTATTGACCCAATTTTTTCGCTCTTTACCGTTAGCCATTGGCAGCGCGGTCATGTTGGCGACTTATCTGCCTCTGTTATTTTCTTCATTTTCGTTTCTGGCAGATATGAAGCTAAATGCACGTAATATTTATTGCCTTGCTCTACCTATTTTTATTGGTATCTTCTTGATGTCAGCACCTGCTGCGGTATTAAGTTCTTTGCCAACAATGTTTAGTTCTTTACTGGGTAATGGGCTGCTAATGGGCATTATCTTGGCACTTATTTTAGAAAATACGATCAAGTGGGATAACATTGCTTAATATTTTGATAAAAAAAGCAAAGATGAAGAAAAATCTTTGCTAGAAAAGAAATAAAAAGGGATATGGTTTCATTTAGGCGTTTATTTTTTAGTATAAACCCAATTTTTTATATCAATAGGCTTAGTGATAATTTTGTTATCAATCAAAAATTGTTGAGTTTGCTTTAACTTACGGATGTCATTATCAGTAATATTAACGGAATAGCGTTTAGAAAAACTATCTATACTATGAAAATCATGTATTTTTTTAATGATTTCAACATTAGTATCGCTTTCTTTAGCAAGTAAAATTTCTGCCTGATCGGGATTATTTTGCGCATATTTACTTGCTTTTAATAAAGCAATATTCATTGCTTTAATCACATTCTCATTTTGATTTATGAATGCTTCTCGCCCTACGATAACAGAAATACCTGAGAGTTCAGGTTCAGTACGGGTTGAATAAAGTGTTGTAATAGTTGGGGATTTATTTTCTAAACGGGCGGTACTTTGCTCAGTCCATACCATCGCATCAATTGCTCCGTTTAATAATGCGGATTCAGCATCATTTGTCATTTGAATAATATTGAAGTCAGATAATTTATACCCTTGTTGTTCAATAAATAGCGTGAAATACCGTTGCATATACGTTCCTCGTGGTAATGCAACTTTCTTGCCTTTAAGGTCAGCTAATGAGTGAATATTGCTATCTTTTCTTACTGCGATATTGGCATTGATGGAAGAATCCTCTGACATGATTAATTTTAAGGGTACACCTCTCGATGTGGCTATAATTCCTGGAAAATCAGCATAAACAGCAATATCAATGGCATTTGTCGCTAGGCCTTCATTGACGGCAGGCCCTGCTCCTGCAAAACCAGAAATGGAATATTGGTAATCAACTTTTTGTAGCTCTTCTTCAAGATATCCTAGCTGTTTTGCTAAACCGAGCAAACCACTTAAACGACCATTATTATCTGCTGTGCCAATACGAACAATTTTTTCATTATTTTTACTGTCAGGTAGCCTTTCATCCCCACAACCAACTAGAATGAACGAAATTAATACTATAATAGGAAATTTGATATAATTTAATAATACCATGATATGTTCCTTCTAGATTTCATATTCACTTGCAAAAAGTTCTGCAGAATTATCGAAAAATTCTTGAAGAATAATTCTTTTATAATATGCAAAATCAGAACTGCCTCGATTTCGTGGATAAGGAAGATTAATATCAATTATTTTTTTTATGTTTCCAGGACGGGATGACATTATAATTACTCGATTTCCCAAATATATTGCCTCTTCAATATCATGAGTAACTAAAATCATCGTCAGTTGCTTTTCTTGTTTGATAGATAAAATCTCTCGTTGCATCTCAATTTTGGTTAAAGCATCAAGTGCGCCAAGCGGTTCATCCAATAACAATAGTTCAGGTTGGGTGATTATGGTACGGGCAATTGCTGCACGTTGTGCCATTCCACCTGAGAGTTGTTTGGGATAAGCATTAGCAAACTCAGTCAAGTTTACGAGTTTTAAATAATTTTCAACTAGAATTTTCTTCGTTTTTTTATCTATATGGTCTAATCCGAAAGCGATATTATCGGCAATTGTTAACCAAGGTAGAAGCCTATTTTCTTGAAAAATCATTCCTCTTTCTATATTTGGTTTGGTTATCTCTTTATTTTTAAATAGTACACTTCCACTATTGAATTGGTTTAAGCCTGCAATTATGCGTAGTAAAGTACTTTTCCCACAACCACTATGGCCAACGATAGCAACAAATTCACCTTTTTGAACTTGAAGGTTAATATCTTCTAAAACAGGAAGTAACTTATTATTGATAGTAAAGTTTTTAAATCCATTTTTGATTGATAGCATATCTATCTCCTTTCTGTTCTTAACCATGGCAGCAGGTAATAAGATATAATTAATAAAATCTTATCTAATAATAAACCGACTATACCGATAACAAGAATACCCACTATAACGACTGGGGAATCTAGCATAATCCGGGCATCATTGATGCGATAGCCAATACCCGAGTTAGCTGCGATCATTTCTGCTGCAACAACTGTTGCCCAAGATAACCCCATTGCAAGCCTTAAACCTGTAAATAGGTTGGGAAGTAGTGATGGAATATAAATTTTTCGTAATTTTTGCCAAATATTGAATTGATAAAGATTACCTAATTCAATATAAGTCATAGGTGTCGTTTGTATTCCATTGATAGTACTTAGTAAGATAGGGAAAAAGGCACTTTTTATAATAAGAATAATTTTAGTTACTTCACCAATTCCAAACCATAAAATTAATAATGGTATCCATGCTAGCGGAGGAATTTGACGTATAGCATTTAATGTTAGGTTGAAAATTTGGTTTGTTCGTAGCGACAATGCCATGATAATACCAAGAAAAAAAGCAAAAATAGCAGCGATAACAAAGGCTATTAATACTCGGGATAAACTAATTGATAAATCTTGCCATAATTGCCCAGAATATAGCTGGAAATTCAAAGAATGCCATGCTTGTGGAATAGATGGAAAAATAACAGGGGAAACACCTCCAATTGTTGTTGTAATATACCAAGTTGTAAAAATAATAACTGGAAGTAGAAGCAAGAAAAAACTGTTTTTCAACATGATATATAAGCCTCAATTTATTTTGTCGAAATATTGATTGAGGAAACTCACATATGTTGTTGTATCCTGTAATCCAACGAGTTTATCCACTAATTTCCCATTATTTGAAACTGCAATAATAGGTATGCTTCTAAGTGAATACTTTTGAAGGATTTCAACAGAATTATCTACAGAGAGATAATTGATTTTATTTATTGAGTAACGTTTTACTAATGAAGGCAATAACTCACTCAATACTTTACATTTATTGCACCAACTAGCACCGAAGAATATCAAATTATTTTTATTTTCATTAATAATTGAGTCGAATGTTTCACTATCTATTTCATATATGTTATCGGAAAAGAAAAAGGTATCAGATTTCTTAGAGGGATGATTATCTCTAGTTCGAGCAATACATAAGATATCATCATCTGAAATTTTATGTTTTATTATTCCTTCGATATACACTCCTGTAATTGTATCTTTAGGAGCTGCATTTGGTAATCGGAATTGAGAGACATCCATAGGTGCTATGCTATTTTCTTCAGGTATATCTAATTGAGGGATCCAATCATAAGGGATTCTATAAGCACGATAGATCATATTATTGCGTTTTTTTCCTTCTCGCCAGTAAGGCGAGACATATTCCCACACAATCTCATGTTCAGCTGTTATTTCAATCAATCGCCCATTTGAGCCTTCGGTAATTAAAGTATTACCATTTGGTAGACGCTGAGCGCTACTTACATATGGGCTATAGAATCGACTTGAATCCATGGGAGCGGCAAAGCCTAGTTTTTCTGCATCATGTTGCCAAATAATTTCGAGAGTAACTGGGTTTATTTCTAATACTTGAGAACTATCTCGCCATGCATTTTTTAAGCCATATACAGATGAAGGGTTTGGTGCTCCATAACCTGCCCAGCCGCCATTATCAAAAATTAACAGATTTCCTGCGCCTGGAAGGCCATGAGGTATAATATGAGCATGATGAGGTCCGATAATCCAACCAAGATGATGAACTTGTTTGTTGTTATAATCGGGCCCTAATTGCCAAACTATTTTTCCAGTTTTCCGGCTCGTTATTCCGATTATATTTGCTTCTCTAGAATCCCAAATAATATTATCAGGATGAAAACGTTCGTCTCCATTATCATAATGTAGATTTGGTCCTATACGAGACATGGTATTAATATGTAGATAATCTCCCATACCTCCACCGGTACTACGCATATTTGGGTCACGATATAAAACATTTCTAGCTTCTTCGCTGAAATTTAATTCTGAAAAGTGATCGCTAAATGCCCATTGCCAGATAATATTACCTTGCCAATCTACTTCGATAAAAATATCATCAAGTAGCCATTTATCTGATATTTCAGGTTTGTAAATATTCTTATGGCATAGTATTAGAGTATTTCCGCTATGGGTTTGTGATGTTAATGTAGGAGAATAATAACCAACAGGGTTTCCATCACGTTGAAAATCATGATGTTGTCTTGCCATCCATATTATTTCTTGATTGGGATCTTGTATTTTTTCTAATTTATTGAATGACCATATAATGTTACCATCCCAATCAAATTGAACTAAATCAACTTGATCTTGAACACCATATTTAGGTGATCGCAAACCATGACTACCAAATAAATATCCACCAGGTAAAATTTTATTAGGAAAACCATCAACTCCTTGCCATAAATGCACTTCTCGGCCATTCATATCAATTAATAGCGCACCTTTTCCAGGTGCGTTAAAAAGGGTATAACCACTAAATGTTTTTTCTTTATTGAAAATAGTAGTTCCTGAAGGATAAATACTTGGGTGTCCCATATTAAATATTCCTATAGTAAATTTTTTCTATGTGGAATAATGGTGTAAAGGTAATGGGTTTTGAAATATCTTTTATTATGGTGTTATAACTTAATAGAACAATAAAGTAATGTTCTATTAAGTGTTTATATTTATAATATTAAGTAATAAGAATATAATACGTAATTAATACAAAAAGTTAAAAATATGATTGATTTTTTCCTAGTGATGGCAATGAGTATTGCTCATATTTTATGATTAGTAGCACAGTATGAATGATATTAAACTATATATGAATTCATTTACTGATCGTTACTTGCGGGCTAACATCGCGTTAGCCCGCAAAATTTAACGGCCTAAATAGCTATCCCAATCTTTCCAAACGGGCTGTAAACCGGCTTGCACAAGGGCATGTGCGACTTGTGTGGCACTGCGGTTATCATTTGGGGAAAACTGTTCTAGCTCTTCTTTGGTATCTGCATATCCACCCGGCTGGGTTTTCGAACCCGCACTGACGTTATTAATTGCCAATGGCACGACGTGATCACGGAAATAAGGCGATTCACGGGTTGAGAGGGAAAGCTCAACATTCGGTGCGAGTAAGCGAAAAGCACAAATTAATTGCACTAATTCTGCCTCACTCATCAGTGATGCCGGTTCAACGCCACCCGCACAAGGGCGTAAGCGAGGAAAAGAGATAGAATAACGACTTTGCCAATAGTATTGCTGTAAGTACAACAAATGTTCTGCAACCATATAGCAATCGGTACGCCAACTGTTTGATAAACCAATTAACGCGCCAAGGCCGATTTTATCTATACCTGCTTCCCCTAAACGCTCTGGAGTGGCTAGGCGCCAGTGAAAATCCTGCTTTTTGCCTTTGAGATGATGTAGCTGATACGTGGGCTCATGGTAGGTTTCTTGATAGACCATCACACCATCTAACCCCAACGTTTTCAACTCCTTATATTCCTCTGTACTTAATGGCTGCACTTCCATCATTAAGGAACTGAAATAAGGGCGAATGATGGGGAGTGTGTGACGGAAATAGTCCATACCCACTTTACTTTGGTGTTCCCCAGTGACCAGCAATAAGCTATCAAAACCAATTTTGCGAATGGTTTCACACTCATTAATGATTTCATCGTCACTTAGGGTTTTACGTTTAATTTTATTACTCATCGAAAAACCGCAATAAGTACAATCGTTTGCGCATAGGTTCGATAAATAAAGTGGCACGTAAAACCCAACTGCATGGCCAAAGCGCTGGCGGGTGAGTTTCTGAGCCTTTTGTGCCATTAGTTCAATATAGGGACGGGCAGCAGGGGAAAGCAGAGCCATAAAATCATCGAGTGTGAGTATGTCTGCCGCTAAAGCGTGTTCCACATCGACAGCGGTTTTACTGTTTATCCGCAGTGTCGTATCGTCCCAATCCAGCGCTTGTAAGCGTTCTTGGAAACTTGGGGTCATGATAAGGCCCCTAAGAAACTGGTCAACGGGCTTGATGCTTGCGCCTGTTGCTTCGGTGCAGCTAACCCACTTTGATAGGCCAATTCAGCGGCTTCGACAGCCAGTTTAAACGCTTTTGCCATAAGTACCGGTTGCTTAGCTACCGCGATTGCGGTATTGACTAAAACGGCATCAGCACCCATTTCGATCGCTTCTGCCGCATGGCTTGGTGCACCAATTCCTGCATCTACGACGACAGGGACAGAGGCTTGTTCAATAATGATACGAAGCATTTCTTTGGTTGCTAAGCCTTTGTTTGTGCCTATCGGTGCGCCTAATGGCATCACAGCGGCACAGCCAACTTCTTCTAAACGACGGCATAACACTGGGTCTGCGCTGCAGTAAGGCAATACAACGAATCCCTCTTTAACGAGCTGCTCCGCGGCAAGCAATGTCTCGATAGGATCGGGTAGCAAATAACGCATATCTGGATGAATTTCGAGTTTGACCCAATTGGTACCGAGGGCTTCTCGAGCTAGGCGCGCGGCAAACACCGCCTCTTGGGCATTTTTCGCACCGGAGGTATTCGGTAATAGTTTCACACCCAGTTCTTGCAGCGGTTGTAGAATGCCATCATCTTGCCCACGTAAGTCAATACGCTTCATTGCCATTGTCACCAATTGACTGCCTGAGGCCGCAATGGCGTCTTGCATTAGGTTGGCGCTGGCAAATTTACCTGTTCCAGTAAACAGGCGTGAGTGAAAAGTTAAATCTGCGATTTTTAACATCATTAGCCCCCAGCGATAGCTTGAAATAACAAGATATTGTCTTGGTCATTAATGAGATGTGAATCCCACTGACTTTTAGGAATGATCACTTGGTTGATAGCAAGTGCAGTTCCCACTATTGGGCGGTTGAGAGTGGAAAATAATTGATTAACCGTCAGTGGGGCGTCGAATTCCATAGGTTGGTCGTTAATTATGATATGCATGTTTCTTCCCGACAGATTGGGCATTGCAATGACGGCGTTAATTGCAATGTATTCCATTGCTGCTGTTTTCCATCGAATAAACGCAATTTACCACTCAGTGAAGAGGGAAGGCCGACAAGTAATTTAATGGCTTCCAGTGCTTGCAGCGTGCCGATGATCCCAACTACAGGCCCTAATACCCCAGCAGTGCGGCAGTTGCGCTCAGGTTCATCTTGGTCTGGATATAAACAGGCATAGCAACCGGTGCTAAATGGCGGTTCAAGAACCATTAATTGGCCGCCAAACCCAACCGCACTACCGCTAACTAAGGTTGTATTGGTCATGACACAAGCGGCATTAACTGCGTGACGAGTGGCCATGTTATCGCAGCAATCAAGCACTAAATCGACTTGCTCAGCTAAAGGAATTAAAGTCTTAACATCCAACTTTTGTGCGACAACATGGGTTCTTACCAACGGATTGAGCTGATACAGTCTATCTGCGGCCAGCTGGGCTTTTGGCTGGCCGATATCATCAGTATCATAAAGCACCTGCCGTTGTAAGTTAGAAACATGTAAATCATCGTGATCGGCTAGCCACAATTCGCCGACACCAGCTCCCGTTAAATAAAGGGACGCGGGAGAGCCTAAGCCCCCTAAGCCAACAATGAGGACTTTGCTATTTTTCAGTTTTTGTTGCCCCTCGGGACTGATATCTTCGAGTAGTAGCTGGCGGCTGTAACGCATGAATTCTTGGTCACTTAACATGATTGAATTCCTTAAATCATCACTAACCCTGTTTTATGATGATAAAGCAGGGCGAGTTATGTGATTAAAAATTGGCTAGTTGGCAGTATTTCGCTCAATTAAATTCAGCAAGGTTTCTGTTGCAGCGCGCCAATCATCGGCTTTGGTAATCGCACTGACCAGCGCGATGCTGCCCACTCCAGTTGCTAGCACGGCAGGGACTTTATCAATAGAAATCCCACCAATGGCGACCGTTGGGTAATCAGGCGTTGCTTCCACCATGGCTTTAAGTGTTTCTAAACCCTGAGGCGAAGATGGCATCTCTTTCGTTTGTGTTGGAAAGATATGCCCCATAGCAATGTAAGAAGGACGCACGGATTTTGCGATAGCCAGTTCATGCTCATCGTGCGTTGATATTCCTAACCGTAGCCCAGCTTGGTGTATTGCCAGTAAGTCGGTCGTTTCCAAATCTTCTTGGCCCAAATGTACGCCATAGGCACCGAACTCAACGGCTAAGCGCCAGTAATCGTTAATGAATAAACGTGCATTATGTTTTTTACCCAAAGCGATGGCTTTTTGAATATCATCACGCACATCTGCGTCAGATTTGTCTTTGATACGCAATTGGATTGTGGAAACACCTGCATCAAGCAAACGTTCAATCCATTCAACGGAATCCACAACGGGGTAAAGCCCAAGGTGTTGTTCAGTCTCTGGAAAGGGTGATGTTGGCGTTATAATAGCATTAGGCAATTTAGGCATTTTCATTCACCTCTGCATTCACAATTTCAGCTCCGTGATAGAGCTCGCTGCCATGGGCACGAAAGGCCTCAGACATCTGTTCCATACCTGCTTCTTTTTCGTTTGCTTCTTTTTGGGCTGCGTAATCACGGACTTCTTGGGAAATCTTCATCGAACAGAATTTTGGTCCGCACATTGAGCAGAAATGGGCAATTTTTCCAGAAGCTTGTGGCAAGGTTTCATCGTGATATTTGCGAGCAGTTTCAGGGTCTAATGCCAAGTTAAATTGGTCTTCCCAACGGAATTCAAAACGGGCTTTGGACATGGCATTATCACGAATTTGCGCACCGGGGTGGCCTTTAGCAAGGTCAGCGGCGTGAGCTGCGATCTTATAAGTGATTAGCCCTTGTTTAACATCGTCTTTATTTGGTAAGCCTAAATGCTCTTTCGGGGTGACGTAGCACAGCATTGCACAACCAAACCAGCCGATCATGGCGGCACCAATACCAGAGGTAAAGTGGTCGTAACCCGGTGCAATATCGGTAGTGAGTGGGCCTAAGGTATAAAAAGGCGCTTCATGGCAGTACTCGAGTTCTTCCGTCATATTACGGCGGATCATCTGCATTGGCACGTGACCAGGGCCTTCGATCATCACTTGGACATCATATTCCCATGCAATTTTGGTTAACTCGCCAAGGGTATGGAGCTCAGCAAATTGTGCTTGGTCGTTGGCGTCTTGGATTGAACCTGGGCGCAGGCCATCTCCTAATGATAAGGAAACGTCGTAAGCGGCACAAATTTCACAAATTTCACGGAAGTTTTCATATAAAAAGTTTTCTTGGTGATGAGATAAACACCATTTTGCCATGATGGAACCACCGCGAGAGACGATCCCCGTTAGGCGTTTGGCGGTCATTGGCACATAACGTAATAATACGCCAGCGTGGATAGTGAAGTAGTCGACGCCTTGCTCTGCTTGCTCTAATAATGTGTCACGGAACATTTCCCACGTAAGATTTTCAGCGACACCGTTCACTTTCTCGAGCGCTTGGTAGATAGGTACTGTTCCAATCGGCACAGGGCTATTACGTAAAATCCATTCGCGAGTTTCGTGAATATAACGGCCAGTGGATAAATCCATGACCGTATCTGCGCCCCAACGCGTCGACCAAATCAGTTTTTCCACTTCCTCTTCAATGGATGAGGTGACCGATGAATTACCAATGTTGGCATTCACTTTAACCAAGAAATTGCGACCAATAATCATCGGCTCCGATTCGGGATGGTTGATATTGGCTGGGATGATGGCACGACCCGCTGCCACTTCTTGGCGAACAAATTCAGGGGTAATATTTTCCGGTAAATTTGCGCCAAAGCCTTGCCCTGGGTGTTGTTGTAATAAAACTTCGCCACGAATGCGTTCACGCCCCATATTTTCACGGATTGCAATAAACTCCATCTCAGGGGTTACGATACCTTTTCGTGCATAGTGTAATTGGGTAACACACTTGTTAGTTTGGGCTTTTAATGGGTGGGGGCGGTTGTTAAAGCGCAGATGGTCAAGGCCTGCATCAGCGAGACGCTGTTGGGTAAAATCGGAACTTAAATTTTCGACAGGTTCGGTATCAGCACGTTCACTTATCCATGGCGCACGAATTTTTTTAAGGCCTTTATGGACATTTAATTCAGAAACTGGGTCGCCGTAAGGGCCAGATGTATCATAGATAGGAACGGGTTCGTTATCTTCAAATTGTGGGTTGTCTTTATCGCCCCCGATCAAGGTTTGAGAGAGTTGGATTTCTCGCATCGGGACTTGGATATCGTCTCTAGAACCTTGTAAATAAATACGCTGTGAATTAGGAAACGAAACGCCAGAAACGGTATTAATAAAGGTTTCAGCGGCATCACGTTGAGCTTTACGGGTGCGAGCCGGGGCTGCTTGTGGCGATAAATCAGCAGTAGGGATGATATTTTGTTCTGTATTATTGGACATAGCAATTTCCTGACATTGTCACGGCTATCACAGTTTAGTGTGTAGCGGGTTTATCGAAAGAAAGTTGCTTGTCAGGAGTTCGGAGGAGTAATAAAAAGGCTTGCGCTGAATTTTTCACCAAATATAGTGGGGTGAAATGACGCTGAGTGATTACTCTTGTTCCCTTCGCGGGTATTAACCCGATCAGGTTCCGCGGATCCCGAATTAACGGTCTCAGCCTGATGCGTATGCATACTAGGCACTCCGACAAGAGGTTTCAGTATAAGCTTTCCTTATCATTCTTCAAGCGATAAGTGCTTCCTCGTCATTCTTCGCGCGATAGGTGCGTCGATTTCATAGATTTACCCGAATCACATACTTATGTATGCTCATCGGGATAATTCTATTTATCTCCTTCCTCTAGCACGAATAATTTAGAGGAACCTTTGAAAAGATTAGTTAGTTAAAACCAAAATTAAAACCAAGTTTGAAATTAAAATTGGGCTTACAAACCCCAAGTATGTTGTGGCCAATTGTGTTTGAGTGCGGTTTGCGTTAGGCGTTCGTCGCCGTTGATAATAAATACTTCATCGGCAAATTGGCACATTGGGAGATCGTTAGCGGAGTCGGTGTAGAAATACACATAGGCGTCAGTGATCGGCTGGTGGCGGATCCAATCTAATAGGCGTTTGACTTTGCCTTCTTTAAAGGTTGGGATACCGTCAATTTCTGTGGTGTAGCAGCCATCTTGTTGCTTGATATCGATCCCCATTGCGATATCTGCACCCAGTTGATCCGCAATTTTTTTCACAATAAATGAAACAGTTGCGGAGATCACAATAATTGGGATCCCTTTGGCTCGATAATTTGCGATCGTTCTAATCGCTTCAGAGTAGATCCGCGGTAAAATCACACTTTGTACAAAATCATCCAACCAGATATCTACTTGCTCAGCTTTTACATTGGCGAGAGTCTGCAGGTTAAAACGTAAGTAAGTTGGCATGTCTAATGTACCTGCATTATATTGCGCCATCATGGCTTTATCCGCTTCCACAAATTGCGGATTACTGATGATTTGTTTATCCCACAGGTATTGTGTCCACAATACGCTGCTATCACCTTGAATTAACGTATCATCTAAGTCAAAAATGGCCAGTTGGTTTTGCATTATATTCCTATTCACTGATTAACTAAGTGTGCGAATTTCATTTTTATTAAACATAAGTTGAAGGTGAGTTCCTGGTTCAAATAAACGCTCAGATGAGCGGTTAAGTAAATCCACCGTCATATCACCTGCAGGGGTATTCACACTATAACGAATAATATTGCCGAGCAATTGATGGTCCAATATCACGGCATCAACAGGGTGAGAAATATGGCTACCATATTGGCGCCCCGCTTCTTTGACATATATAGACTCAGGACGGATAGCCAGTGTACCTTGTAAATTAAGGCCTAACATTGTATTGGCTTTTTCTGAATCAACAAGGTTGTAATGCCCCATAAACCGAGCGACAAACTCTGTTGCCGGTTGGGTATAAATATTCTCTGCCGTATCGCTTTGCACGATCTGGCCTTTATTCATAAGAAAAATACGATCAGACATAATCATCGCTTCATCTTGATCATGAGTAACAAAAATTGTGGTTAAGCCTAACTCACGTTGAATTTGGCGAATTTGCTGGCGTAAGTGCTTGCGAATGCGTGCATCAAGAGCGGAAAGCGGCTCATCAAGTAACAAAATTTGCGGTTTCATCACCAATGCTCTTGCTAGCGCAACGCGTTGGCGCTGTCCCCCTGACAGTTGATGAGGAAATTGTTGTTCTTTGCCTTGCAATTCAACTAATTCAATCACTTCAGCGACTGCTTTAGATCTCGCTTGGCTATCAATTTTACGCATTTTTAAACCAAACGCGATATTGTCAACCACAGTCATGTTGGGAAATAACGCATAACTTTGGAACACCATACCCACTCCGCGTTGTTGCGCGGCTTGGTGGGTTACATTCTGGCGATTAATATAAAGTTCACCATGATTAAGTTGTTCAAGCCCTGCAATACAGCGTAATAAGGTAGACTTTCCGCAACCACTTGGCCCTAGTAGGGTAATAAATTCACCTTTTTCGATAGTAAATTGAATATCAGCAAATACCTGATTAGTGCCAAAAGATTTGGCTAAATTTTCCGCAATAACATAACTCATCATTCATCTCCTGAACGATTTAATCGCATTGCTAACCACGTCAGCAATAAGGTAAATAGAAAATAAGACATCACCAGGGCAGAAGTGAAGTGTCCGCTGGTTTGTCGCATATTGAAAAGATAGATTTGCAAAGTTTCATAGCGTGTTCCCACAAGGATATTGGCAAACACAAATTCACCCATTAAAAATGAAAATGAAATTAATAATGAAACCAACATACCTTTGCGAATATTGGGTAACACAATCATCATGAAGGCTTGGAAAGTACTGGCACCGAGTAAATGTGCTGCATCCATTAAGTCATGTAAATTAATGCCTTGGAAGCTATTCGCAAGCGCACGATACATAAAAGGTAACGTGATGGTGAAATAGGTACCAATCAGGATCCAAGGTGTGCCAACTAACATGAATGGTTCATCGGCAAATATTTGCAGCAAGCCCACCGATGAGACCACAGGCGGGATCGCAAAGGGTAAAATAATCAGTAAATCCATTACCCCTTTGAGTTTGGGGAACCGATAAAATACTGCAAACGTCATCGGTAAAATAATTAATGTGCTAACCAGTAATGTACCAAAGCAAATAATCAATGAACGACCAAACGCCATGAGAAAACGCGGGTCTTGCCATAATTGTAGATACCATTTGATGGACAAGGCGTCAGGTAGCACAGTGGCTCCCCAAGAACTGGCGATGGAATACAAAAATGTGGCAATAATAGGTAACGCTAGTAGGCTAGCAACACTGATTAGTACTAACTTATGAAGCCATAACCCAGAGGGTTTATTGCCATTGGTTATGGCTGGGCTAATCGCATTATTATTTTGCATGGTAGCTCCGCTTGATTAACCAATGATGTATGGCAGTGATAAAAGCTAAGATAGCGATAAGTAGCATTGATAACGCAGCAGCCATATTCGGTTCGAGAAACAAATCACCAGAAACTAAACTGGCAATTCGGATAGTCACAAGGTTGTAATTACCACTCGTTAACGCATAAGTACTGGCGTATGCGCCCATTGCATTAGCAATTAAGATAATAAAAGTGCCAAGTAAAGCAGGAGAAAGCACTGGAATAGCGACTTTTAACCAATAGGTCAGCTTACTTGCACCCATCGTTTTCGCTGCGTCTTCCCACTCCGGTTTTAGTGCGTCAAAGGCGGGGTAGAGCAACAACACACCTAATGGGATCTGAAAATACACATACAACAGCATTAAGCCGCTGGCGCTGTATATATTAAAATCTTCGATAATCCCCCATGATTTAAGTTGTAAGGTAATCGCCCCATTGAAGCCCAAAATAATAATGAATGCGAAAGCAAGGGGAACACCGCTGAAATTACTGGCCATGGTGGTGAAGGAGATCATTATTCGGCGAATTTTCCCTTGCATTTTATAAATGGAAAATGCCGTGATACTGGAAATAAATAAGCCAATCACACTACAAATAATGGAAAGCCATAAGGTATTTTCAAACGCTTGCAAGTAAAAATCATTATTGAATACCTCAAGATAGTTACCTAATGACCATGCTTCTTCGTAGATAAAGCTATTAATGAGCACCCAAATCATTGGGGCGATTTGGAATAAACTAAACAACACAAAGAATGGCAAAAGTAGAAGTGCAGCGCGCCAATGAAAACGAGCAAAGCGTTTTTTCAACATGGCAATTTTTCCCTGTTGTTGGTATGTCTGTTCACAGGGGGCAGGAATATCAGCCATTACAAATCTCCTCGTAATAGCGCATCACAAACCGGTTTATCGAGAGAGTTGGCACCGAGTAAACGACAAATGGTTCCGCAAATTGCTGTCTGCTCAATATTGCAGGGTTGATGAGAAAACTGCGAACCGACCACAAACAATGGTACTAAACACTCTTCGGGGAGTGTTCCACCATGGCTACGATCATTATTCATACCATGATCACTCGTGATCATGATTTGATAGCCTTGCTCAACCCATGTAGGAATATAATTCGACAGGATAATATCTGCATGGCGTGCTGCATTACGATATTGGGGCGAATCAAAACCGAACTTGTGCCCTGTGTCGTCTATATTCATAGGGTGGATCAATAAAAAATCAGGGTTAAATTGAGTCCGTAAATATTCCGCATCGACAAATAAATGGTCATCAGGGTAATGGTCTGCTTGATAAAAGCAGCCATGTTGGATAGCGAGTGAGTCATCGTGGGTGAAGCGGTCTCGTAAGGCAACAAAAGGAGCCCGGTTATACAGTTCGCTCACCCAATAATAAGCGGCGGCGGCAGTTGTTTTCTCAGCTTGACGAGCAAGGGAAAAGAGACTCTCAAAGTGAGAAAGGCGGACAATTTGGTTATTTACAATACCACTTTTGACTGGGGGAACCCCCGTCAGTATGCATTCATATAAAGGGCGAGACATCGAAGGAAGCTCACACTCTAATTGGTAAAGTGTTGCACTGTTGGCTTTGATTAAGCCGTTGAGATAGCCCATGCAATGATGGGCTACTGAATAACTTAAACCGTCTAGGACAACAAGTATGACTTTTTCAGACATTAATTTTTCCTAAAATCAATACATTGATTACTGCTGGTGGATCAAAACTTGCTGTTGCCACATTTTAGGGAGATTACGAGATGATTTTTCCCAGCCTTCTGCATTTTTAATGGGTTGAACATTTTTATATTGTTCTTCTGGTAATAATTTGGCTTTAATATCATCAGGTAACGTTAAATATTGTGCACGAATTGGTCGTGCATAACCTTCAGCAAGGTTAATTTGCCCTTTATCACTGAAAATAAACTCACGAGCTAACTTCGCTGCGTTAGGGTTTTTGGCGAATTTGTTGATAATAGTGGTGTAACCCGAAATCACGGAGCCATCAGATGGGATCACAACCGTAAAGCGATCGCGATTGATCTGATCACGGTAATTCAGTGCGTTAAAGTCCCATAATATGCCAACTTCGACTTCACCTTTTTCGATATTTGCGACAGTTGGGTCATTAACGGATAGGCGTTTTTGTTTGGCGAGTTCAGCAAAAAATTCAATAGCAGGCTTTAGGTTGTTTTCATCCCCACCACGCGCAAATGCAGCTGCCAGTACAGCGTTATTCGCTTGTGCAGCGATCCCAACATCCCCAACGGTGACTTTATATTTCCCTTTTAGTAGGTCATCCCAGCTTTTCGGTGCATCTTTTACTAAATCATTATTTATCATAAAAGCGATAGACCCCGTATAGGCTAAAGCCCAATGACCGTCTTTGTCTTTTGCCCAATCAGGAATTTGTGACCAAGTTGTTGGTTTATAAGGTTGCGTCACTCCTTTTTGTACGGCAACAGGCCCAAAGGAGGCACCGACATCACCAATATCTGCCGTCGCATTATTTTTTTCTGCGGCAAATTTAGCAATTTCTTGGGCGGAGCTCATATCGGTGTCTTGATGTTTCAACCCATATTGTGTCGCTAAGTCTTGCCAAGTTCCTTTCCAGTTCGCCCAAGTATCAGGCATCCCAACGCTGTAAACTTGTCCTTCTTTTTTCGCTGCATTGATTAACTCTGTTAAATTAGTATCAGCAGCTAATGTCACACTGGATGCGGTCAATGATAGTAAAATCGCAGGAACGATAGTTTTCATTATTTTCTCACTTTTGAAGAACGGTGAACCGTATTGGTTACTTAGCATCCTAATTTTAAGACGTGACAGTTAGTTGATCCTTTTATGACAGTTTTTAGACATTTTATGGAATGGAACGTCTAAAAAGTGTCAAAATTGCTAAAGAAAAACAATGAAACAAACGTTTGAATGACTTTGTGTCAAAAAAGTATATTGTGTCATTAATAGATTTATTTTACCGACAATAAAAACTGACAAAAGACGTGAAAAATGAATAAGTTAAAATTATCAGGAACAGAAAGTGGTTGGTGGTTTATCTGTTTTTCCGGGCGTTTGTGGCTACCTCATGGAGATATTCCTCGAGGTATGGCAAAGGACTATTTGTTAGAAGGAAAAACGGCAACACCCATTGGTGAGTGGCAAGGGGAAATCGTCTGGTTGATAGCCGAAAAAATGCCATCAGATATGGCTTCTCCCCGTATTGTTGCTGCGCAAGATGAAGGCTTATTTCGCCTTGCTGGGCGAGGTGTGCAATTAGCAGAATTCTATCGTTCCCACCGTTATTGTGGTTATTGTGGTACTGCGATGCGCCACAGTGAAACAGAGTGGGCGTGTTTGTGTGACCATTGTCATGAGCGCTATTACCCGCAGATCGCCCCTTGCATTATCGTGGGGATCCGCCGCGATGACCATATTCTATTAGCTCAGCACCGACGCCATTCGCAAAATCCGTTATTTACGGTACTTGCTGGTTTTGTCGAGGTTGGCGAAACATTAGAAGAAGCAGTCATGCGCGAAGTCATGGAAGAGAGCCATATTAAAGTGAAAAATATCCGCTATGTTTCTTCACAGCCTTGGCCTTTTCCTCATTCCTTAATGATGGGGTTCCTCGCGGATTATGAGAGTGGTGATATTAAAGTAGACCCGAAGGAACTGGTGAGCGCAAATTGGTATCATTACGATGATTTACCGTTGATCCCACCGGCAGACACAATAGCTAGGCGTTTGATTGAAGATACGGTCGCATTGTGTCGTCAAAGTGAGTATGAAACGGGGGAATAGCACAGCGCTGATATTGTTATCATTAACATGATACAATAATGAACTTCGCTCTTAGCCATTTGCGGCGGCCACTTATAATAATGGAGTAAATAATGACTGAGTTAAAAAATGACCGCTATCTACGTGCTTTGCTACGTCAGCCTGTAGATGTGACCCCTGTATGGATGATGCGTCAAGCAGGGCGTTACCTGCCAGAATATAAAGCAACTCGCGCGGAAGCTGGTGATTTTATTGCTCTGTGCAAAAACACCGAATTGGCTTGTGAAGTGACATTGCAGCCATTACGTCGTTTTCCATTAGACGCTGCAATTTTATTTTCTGATATTCTTACCATCCCTGATGCAATGGGGCTTGGGCTATATTTTGAAACAGGTGAAGGTCCGCGTTTTCATAAACCGATTATGAGCGCAGCAGATGTAAAAAATATCCCTATTCCTGATCCTGAAATGGAACTTGGTTATGTGATGGACGCAGTTCGTGCCATTCGTAAAGCCCTTGAAGGCAATGTACCACTCATTGGTTTCTCTGGTAGCCCGTGGACACTGGCGACTTATATGGTGGAAGGCGGTAGCAGCAAAGCCTTCACTAAAATCAAAAAGATGATGTACGAAGACCCGAATTCATTGCATTTGTTATTGGATAAACTGGCAGATAGCGTCATTTTATACTTGAATGCTCAAATTCGTGCCGGTGCGCAGTCTGTGATGATTTTTGATACATGGGGTGGGGTATTAACTAAGCGTGATTATTTACAGTTTTCACTGAATTATATGCATAAAATTATTGATGGCTTAATTCGTGAAAATGATGGTCGCCGTGTTCCTGTCACCTTATTTACTAAAGGTGGCGGTCAGTGGTTAGAAGAAATGGCAGCAACGGGTTGTGATGCATTAGGCCTTGATTGGACGACTGAAATTGCCGATGCTCGTCGTCGTGTTGGTGATAAAGTTGCCCTGCAAGGAAATATGGATCCATCCATGTTGTATGCACCTCCTGCGCGAATAGAAGAAGAAGTACAAAATATTCTATCAGGCTTCGGCCAAGGTGAAGGGCACGTATTCAATTTAGGTCATGGTATTCATCAGGATGTTCCACCGGAGCATGCAGGTGCATTTGTGGATGCTGTTCACCGTTTATCCCGCCAATATCATCAATAATTATCGTTTATTGATCTTCTTGATTTGTGGTGTATTTATAGGATCTTGTAAGTACACCATTATCATCTATGATTAAGAATAATTAAATATCATAAGCAATGGACGCATGATGGTTTTAGATACCCAACAGTTACGAACAGAACAAACTAGCCAAGCCTCAAAAATCATTTTGCATGACGAATTTCCACCCCTCAAACTGATTGGTGGGGCTGATGTGGGCTTTGAACAGCAAGGTGAGATTACGAGAGCTGTGGTGGCTGTACTATCTTGGCCACAGTTAGAACTTGTTGAGTATCAAATAGCTCGAATACCGACGCAATTACCTTATATACCGGGGTTACTTTCTTTTCGTGAAGTGCCTGGACTAATGGCTGCGTGGGGAAAAATACAAAACAAACCTGAATTAGTGCTTGTGGATGGACAAGGGATTGCACACCCACGGCGGTTTGGTGTTGCCTGCCATTTTGGGTTACAAGCGAATGTTGCCACAATTGGTGTTGCAAAAAGCCGTTTATGTGGTGATGCAGATGAGTTAAGTGAAGAACCCGAAAGTGTTCAGCCGTTAATGGCAGGTGAAAATCAACTCGGTTGGGTGCTGCGGAGTAAAAAACGCTGCAAACCATTATATGTTTCTCCGGGACATAAAGTCGATTTTTCATCTTCCTTAGAGTGGGTTAGGCAGTGTCTAAAGGGTTATAGGTTGCCTGAACCAACACGTTTTGCTGACGGAATTGCATCAAATCGAACGTTTTTTAAGCGAATGAATGAGAAAATCAGCTAATTATCAGCAAAATATGTGGCATTGACAGATTTTCAGGTAAACTGCGAAGTATTAAGATTGATGAGTCAGAAATTATGTTAAGAAATCCCATTCATTTGAGGTTGGAAAAATTAGAAAGCTGGCAACATACAACTTTCATGGCAAGCTTATGTGAAAGAATGTATCCCAACTTTCAGATGTTTTGTCTGCAAACTGAATTTGCCGATGCAAAAGTTTATCGTTCCATCCTTGATTTAGTTTGGGAAACTTTGGTCATTAAAGATAGCAAAGTCAATTTCGACAGTCAGTTAGAAAAATTAGAAGAAATTATCCCATCAGCGGATGATTTTGATATGTATGGTGTGTATCCAGCTATTGATGCCTGTATTGCATTGGGTGAAATTATTCATTCGAAATTGAGTGGTGAAACCCTCGAACACGCGATATTGGTTAGCGAAGCATCCATTCGTACGGTTGCCATGCTCGAAATGACTCAAGCAGGGCGGGAAATGACAGAAGAAGAACTCAAAGAAATCCCGGCCGTTGAAGAAGAGTGGGATATCCAGTGGGACATTTTCCGCTTACTGGCAGCTTGTGAAGAGCGCGACTTAGAGTTAATTAAAGGATTAAAATCTGACCTCCGCGAAGCGGGGGTGAGCAACATAGGTATTACTTTAAGCTGATTTTTGCATTTTCATTATCGAAAACGTGACTTGACGCAGTAATGCTGAGTACTAAGACTTCACATTTGCCCCTACTCTGGTCTACATTTAGGGGCGAGAAGAAGTGGCTATCGGGGGCGTGTATCAGGGGCTGTCAATTTGGCATATCCGACGCACTCGATGCTTTGCAAACGATAAACACACTGTGTAAGGATAATTTATGAATAAGACTGAATTAGTTGATGCTATCGCAGAATCAGCGGACCTGACCAAAGTTCAGGCAAAAGCAGCATTAGAATCTACTCTGAATGCTATTTCTGAAACGCTGAAAAAAGGCGAGCAAGTCCAACTGGTCGGTTTCGGTACTTTTAAAGTTAGCCATCGTGCTGCACGTACTGGTCGTAACCCACAAACTAAAGCAGAAATCCAAATTCCTGCTACAACTGTACCTGCTTTCTCTGCCGGTAAAGCACTGAAAGAAGCTGTAAAATAAGAACATTGTACAGACGAATTACCAGAGGGGGTAAAAAACTCCCCCTTTTGTTTATTCAAAAAGGGTTGCTGGTATTGGGAGCCATCTCAATGCTAAGCGCCTGTTCTTCTAATGCACCAAAACTTCCTGAGTTTAGTGCAAGTGGTTTTATTGCTGATGATGGCGTCATTCGTATGTGGCGGCTGAATAATGCACAAAGCCAACCTCTTGTCTTAATGGTGGTTTATAGCCCCTATAAAGGCACAGACACTTCCGTTAATTTCTTCGAATACCGCTCCGGTAAACTCTGGCAAATTCGCAGCCAAATCTTGAACCAAAAAAATGGTGATATCACCGAACAATTACGCTTCGATAAAAACAATGACGTTGTTTTTATGCAGCGTGCCCAAGATGGCCATAAAACACCACTTTCAACGGATGACATCACGCGTTGGCGCTTTGAAGCTGAACGAGTACTTGAGACAAACACCGCCCTTATTGTCGGTGGCGTTAAACTTTACCAAGGACGTTGGCAACAAGGCAAAGTGACGACTTGTGAAGGTGATGTGCGAGAAGTAACCTTCGAGCCCTATGCTGAAAATTGGTTACAGAGCCGTGCGAAAGTGTGGCATTCCCAGTTAAATTTAGCGTGGTTGGAGTCTTCAGAGGGGAATCAGCTTTTGATGGTGGCGGATACCGATTTTTGCCGCTGGCAGCCTTCTAAAGATTCGTTGTAATATCACCGCTCGTCGTCTTTCAATCCATAACGTTGTTGGCTGCTCTCAGCTACTTAGGTCACATACTTATGTATGCTCCCTAAGATATCTTCGTTTGCCGCCTAGCTCTGAATTGAAATACTTAGAGCCGATATTTTTGCTCGTCAACTCGTAGCCTTTCGACCTTCAGCATTGTTGGCCGCGGTGACTTAGCCTAGTCACCTTGTCGTCTAGCTGCGAACAGAAATCCTTAGAGTGCTTGTTTGATAGTACAAACAACAATAAAAAAGCTGATAAAAGTTTCCTCTTATCAGCTTAGGGAATGGTTTAGTACTTTGTATTATTTTATACGAGCGATGGCACGGTAGCCGATGTCGTTGCGGTAAAAGTTATCATCCCAGTGAATGGTTTTTGCCACTTCATAAGCTTTGGTTTGCGCTTTAGCGATATCATCGCCTAACGCAGTGACACACAACACACGCCCACCGGCAGTGACTACATCACCATTTTTCAAGCGAGTGCCTGCGTGGAAAACCTTGCTATCAGTGGCCTCAGTGGTTGGTAAACCTGAAATCACATCGCCATTGCGGTAATCACCTGGGTAACCACCCGCGGCAATAACTACCCCTAGAGCAGGGCGCTCATCCCATAATGAATCTTTACCTGCCAGCTCACCTTTCGCACCGGCTAAACATAAAGCGACTAAGTCCGATTGCAAGCGCATCATAATAGGTTGAGTTTCAGGGTCGCCAAAACGGCAGTTGAATTCGATAACCTTTGGGTTACCTGCTTTATCAATCATTAAACCTGCATATAAGAAGCCTTGATAGCGGTTTCCTTCTTGGTCCATGCCTTTAACTGTAGGGTAAATGACTTGTTCCATCACACGCTGGTGTATTTCATCGGTCACGACAGGGGCGGGAGAGTAAGCACCCATTCCACCTGTATTTAGACCAGTATCACCATCACCGACACGTTTATGGTCTTGGCTAGTCGCCATTGGAATGACATTTTCACCATCTACCATAACGATGAAACTCGCCTCTTCACCATCGAGAAACTCTTCAATAACGATACGATGCCCTGCATCGCCAAAGGCATTTCCCGCTAACATATCGTGAACAGCTTCTTTTGCTTCTTGTAAGGTCATGGCAACGATAACGCCTTTCCCCGCGGCAAGGCCGTCAGCCTTAATCACAATAGGCGCACCGACTTTATCTAAGTAAGCCAAAGCGGGCTCTATCTCAGTAAAATTTTCATAAGCGGCAGTTGGAATATTGTGACGAGCTAAAAAATCTTTGGTAAATGCTTTTGAACCCTCAAGCTGTGCAGCACCTTGGGTTGGGCCAAAAATAGTTAAACCGGCAGCCTTAAATGCATCAACAACACCAATAACTAATGGTGCTTCAGGGCCTACAATAGTTAAATCAATTTGTTTTTCTTTAGCAAATTGGAGCAGCCCATCAATATCAGTTGCCGAAATATTCACGTTTTCGAGTGTAGGTTCTAATGCTGTTCCTGCATTACCTGGGGCAACATAGACTTTTTCCGCTAAAGGTGATTGCGCAGCTTTCCATGCCAATGCATGTTCACGACCACCACCACCAATAATTAAAATATTCATGACTAGGCTCCTAATAATTAGTGACGGAAATGACGCATATTAGTGAAAAGCATGGCAATACCATGTTCATTTGCGGCTGCAATCACTTCATCATCGCGAATAGAACCACCAGGTTGGATAACACAAGTTACGCCAACAGCTGCCGCGGCATCAATACCATCGCGGAATGGGAAAAAGGCATCTGAGGCCATCGCACAGCCAGCGACTTCTAAACCTTCATCTGCGGCTTTAATACCTGCAATTTTTGCAGAATACACACGGCTCATTTGCCCTGCGCCAATACCGATAGTCATATCATTTTTGGCATAAACGATTGCATTGGATTTTACAAATTTCGCGACTTTCCAGCAGAATAACGCATCTTTTAGCTCGCGTTCAGTTGGTTGGCGCTTAGTTACAACGCGAAGTTCTTCTTTTTCAACCATTCCTAAGTCACGGTCTTGCACTAATAAACCGCCATTCACGCGTTTAAAGTCTAAACCTGCAACGGGTTTGCTCCATTCGCCACATTCAAGTACGCGGACGTTTTGTTTAGTCTCAAGAATAGGCAATGCATCTTTAGCAACAGAAGGCGCAATAATGACTTCCACAAACTGGCGTTCAATAATCGCTTGAGCGGTCTCTTTATCTAATTGACGGTTAAAAGCGATAATGCCACCAAAAGCAGAGGTTGGGTCAGTTTTGAATGCGTTATCATAAGCTGTATGAATAGAATCACCGATAGCGACACCACAAGGGTTTGCATGTTTGACAATTACACAAGCAGGTTCTTCGAATGATTTAACACATTCAAGAGCTGCATCGGTATCAGCGATATTATTATAAGACAGGGCTTTACCTTGGATCTGCTGTGCAGTTGCAATAGAAGCTTCTTTTGGGCTTTCTTCTATATAAAAAGCCGCATCTTGATGGCTGTTTTCTCCATAACGCATATCTTGTTTTTTTATAAAGTTTAAATTCAAGGTGCGAGGAAAGCGGCCGGAAGGCTGAGTTGTATCGCCATAATAAGGGGCAACTAATTCACCAAAGTAATTCGCAATCATGCTGTCATAAGCCGCAGTGTGCTCGAAAGCTTTTATTGCGAGGTCAAACCGAGTCGACCAATTTAGCGAGTTTTCGTGATTATCCATCTCATCAATGATGGTTTGATAGTCATTACTATTTACCACAATTGCGACATCTTTATGATTTTTAGCCGCGGAGCGCACCATGGTTGGGCCTCCGATATCAATATTCTCTACAGCATCTTCAAGGGTGCAATTTGGTTTTGCCACGGTTTGGGCAAATGGGTATAGATTAACAACAACCATATCGATAGGCGCGATGTCATGTTGTTGCATGATGGCATCATCTGTACCGCGACGTCCTAAAATTCCGCCATGCACTTTCGGGTGCAATGTTTTCACTCGGCCATCCATCATTTCAGGAAACCCTGTGTAATCTGAAACTTCAGTTACGTTTAATCCTGACTCAGCAAGTAACTTTGCAGTACCGCCAGTAGATAGAAGCTCAACACCACGTTGAGATAACGCCTTAGCGAATTCAACAACCCCTGTTTTATCAGACACACTAAGCAGGGCACGACGAATAGGACGAAGCAGTTGCATGAGATAGATCCCTTGGATTTGAATAAATAAGGCAATAACGAATATCAGTCAGTAAAAACTCAAAGAGCTTTTCTTATATACCTATTATATCTATTGATGAAAGCCAAGCGGAATTAGCCCGCTTTCCCTATAACAATATATAAGTCACTAACAATTTCAGAACATAAAAACAAAATCAATGCTGAAATTTCGAGCCAATTGTAACGCAAACGTTTGCGTAATGCGCGGTAATTTTTAAATTATTTTCATGCTGTGGATAACTTGGTGCATAAGTCGGTATAAGTGGGGGTTTTGCTGTGGAATGCAGCAGTTGAACAAAATAATGCAAAAAAGGGGTTGCCAGATTTTTCTGACTCCCTATAATGCGCATCCACTGACCGGGAACAAGACAACGCAAAGCGCGA
>NZ_JAALBT010000021.1:0-51318 GCF_011077905.1 Providencia sp. M-27
ATCCCCTGGGCGAAATGCGCCTGGTAAGCAGAGTTTTTGAAATGTAAGGCCTTTGAATAAGACAAAAGGCTGCCTCATCGCTAACTTTGCAACAGTGCCGTATTTCTCATGCGTTACGTTACCTCTGACAATAGCTACACCACAACTTTCCCTATCGCTGTTCGCAACATCCTTTTGGAAATTGTGCCCGTTGATGAAGAAGATTACTCGCGCGGTTCTGATTTACGCGATGATCTCGGTGTGGTGATTAATGAAGAAACCTATATTGACATCAATCATCGCTTTGCTGATTTGGAAGGCGAGGTTCGGACATTGCTTGCAATGAACCGAATTGGTGTTGGTACGGAATCGTTCAATGACCCTGACTGCCCTTCGCTGTCTGTTAATCAAGCATTATTGATTAACTTGGCGATGGACTTGAATGGGGTGATTCATACCAGTTTGTACCGGGATTTGTTTAAGAAAAACTCATTCTGCGCGCAGATGTTGGTGAGTATCGTGGAGATGGCTGAGGCTGTTTTGTCTGATAATGAAGAACCGGATGTTTTCAAAGATTCTCTCTTTGGTGGTATCTACTCTCGTTACACCATCGGTTTAAAAGCACACCTGTTTCACTAATTGCTTTTTTGCTGTCCACAAACTCTCTTTCACTGGTGATGTATGAAAAACATATTTAAATTACTGCCGCTGATTCCTGCGGTAATCATTGTAGCTGCAACGGTATTTTTCAGCTTTGATGTCATGACTATGGTAGTTGTTATTGTTGTCATGTCTGTCATTGCTGCCGGTTGTGTTGCATTGGCCGCTTATTTCATCGTGCTCATCCTTCAGGATGTCTACGGTAAAATTATGAAACTGCGTCACTCTCTATAACTTCGATTTAACTTCCCCTCCGCACAACATCCTCGTTGTGCTTAACTTCCCTCAGTGAGCCCTAAAATGAAACTTAATACCCTTCGCTTCTTCTCTCTTGTTTTTACTGTTGCAATTGCTGTCATGGTGATTGTTTTCGGTAGTCACTTTGGCATCAAGGTGACAGAGGACTTTGTCATCAAAGTTCTTTTGATTGTCTCGATGCCGATCGCGTTTACTCGCAACAAGAGCAAATCGTAATTCCAGCCTAGGGTAACCACCCAAAACCCTGTCTTCGGACAGGGTTTTTTTTTGCTTTTTTTTACCAGCCATAACCGGAGCTGCATTCACAGACAACGGAAGGATGGTAAACAAAACGCAAGCACATGCGATTCCTTCAACCCTTTGAGAACACCGGTTTTTGGCCTCATTTTGCTGGCCTTTTTTGCCGTTTTCCTTGCCTGTGTATGACAAAATGACCGCTCATTGATTCATCAGATGAGGGATTTGATGAAACTTCTCGTATGTGCTCACAGCCGTTCGATGCTCATGCCTGTTTTTAAGCTGCCAGCCATACTCTGCACTGACTCTAACCGTCTCAGCTTGCAGCGTGAACTTGAACGTAAGTACGGCGGACGCATGACCCTCGATGAGGCCTGTAAGGAAATTGGTATAAAACCCGAAAGCATCATTAAGAAGATCGGGCAACAAAGATATAGACACTATCAACTGTGCCAACAGCTTGAAAAAGCCAGGGTTTTTAAGGGGAAAAACTCCTTTTTTTGGACTGACAGGATAGCGGCAATTCTTACCAAAGGTAATGAAGATGAAATTCCAAAGTTTCAATAAAACAGTCATCGCTACCCTGGTATTTGGGGTGCTCTCTGCTCATGCGGTAGCAGAGGGTGGCAAAGATAATAAACCAAAGGCTTCCAACGGGCAGGTTACCGCTGGAGGTACCTCGTTTCTGGATGGAAAAGAAGAAGGCTGGTTCTGGAAAAAAATGCCTCCTGAACCGCCGAAAGAAATCGAACCTGAGACTACTGTTGCTAAAGCGGACAAAACCGAAGAGCAGGACAAGCAAATGCCTGTCCCTGAACCTTCCGTTGCGGTTACTCCTGAAGAGGGGCCTGAAGCCTTTACCGTGGCCTGGTACCGTGAAAACGTACAGAAATTACGTGACCGCGCAATTGACGAGCCAACCCAGGAAAACGTCCGGGCCTATTACCTTGCGCAGCGCATTATGTTGGACAAGGCGAGCCGGTTTACTGATATGGCGCGCTTAGTGACATCTACAGATCCATTGATTGATGAAAGCAGTCGTCGCTCTACGTCTACCTTCGGCGCTATGGACCAGTCTGCGGAGGCTGAAAAAAACTCACGGCTTGTTATAAAAGACATTGCCACACGCGCTGGGGTTTTCTTTTTCTTCCGTGGCGAAGATTGCTCAATCTGTGTGAAACAAGCGGCGATCATGAATACGTTCACTTACATGACCGGTATGAAAGTTATTCCAATTTCGATTGATGGTAAACCAATGCCTGGAAACATCATGGAGAACTGGCGTGCAGATACTGGTCAAGCAGCAAAATTGCAGATCACCAACACTCCTGCGCTCGCACTGGCTATTCCTCCAGAGGCAACGCGGATTCTTTCATTCGGGCCTCTCAGTGCCGATCAGTTGATATCCCGCACAATCATGATTGCACATGACTCGGGGCTCATCACCAACGAGCAGTACAAAAGCACGCTTCCATATAACGACAATGGGTATATCGATTCGAGCATCCTGAAAGATATGCCGGAAGAGTACCTGGAGAACTCGGACGACTTTATCAAATACATTCAGAAGAAATCTGGTTACGCAGCATCTACAAAGGCGAAATAACAGTAGCGGGAGTAACAAAAAATGGTTTTACAACATCAAAAATCTAAAGGGCTCAAACGCACTATCTTAGCAATATCGATTGCTCTGTCGGGTGTGTTCACGTCTTCTTCCAATGCTGCGGATATCAGTACCCAGCTCGATAGTATGTTCGGTTCAATGTCCAATGTAACTGGCGCGGGAGATTATCACAGCATTACTCGTGATGGGTACACTGGTGGGGGCTTTGTTCTCCGAAATAAACTAAGAACTCTTACGCCAGTCACAATCGATCTTCCTGCCGCGTCGGGCGGCTGTGGAGGGATCGACCTTTTTGGTGGGTCTTTCTCATTTATCAATGCCGAGCAGTTTGTTCAGATGCTACGTAACATCGCCGCTAACGCGGCTGGTCTGGCTTTTCAGCTGGCACTTAACGCAATGGATGCAGTTCTGGATAATGCCATTTCAAAAATGCAGGCTGTTGTTCAGCAAATGAACGATCTGACCGTTAACTCCTGCCAATTAGCAAAAGGATTACTGGTAGATACAGCTTCCGCATTTGGTGAAAATGCCAAAATGTCCGTGTCATCCCAACTCTCGTCTGATGGTGTTGTTGACCAGTTCAAGGCAATGTGGGGTAACTCAGGTGGTGGTGAAGCCCCAGAGAAAGTCAAAGGTGATACAGGGAAACGTAAGCCTTGTGGCGACTATGGCAACCTCATGTGGTGCTTGCTGCAAAATGGACAGTTCTCATCTCAATTCGAAGGCTCTGAGCAACAACAGAAAGAATTGGTTATGTCTCTCACTGGTACGATTATTGTTGGAAAAGATATCAGTACAGACAAAGACGGATCCATTAAAAAAAGCGTTGTTCGACTTGGCCCTCTGGCAACTAGCTCCGTGTTGGATTCTATTATTCATGGTGACCCCGCCTTCCATATGTGGAGTTGCGTAAACCAAACCGAAACGTGCGAAAACCCAGTGCAACAGCAAATTGGCTTGAATGGCGTTGCTAACACCATTAATAAATTCTTCATTGATGATGGGTATCTGGTTTCGGCAAAATCGGGTGGTGAAGTATCTAGAGAGCGGCATGAACAGGCTGGGTATTACAACGTTGGTGGCGCTGGTAATAAAGCTATCATTTTGGCAAGGCATGACCTGAACGCCAGTCATTCGTATATTCGAGCCATCTCACCTGTCCTATCCTACTCGGCTGCGAATCAATACCTCAGTGATCTACTAACGGCCGCAGCAACAGGGGCCCGTATGGCGCAGTCTAACGATGATTCTGCTTCAGCTTACTACGAAGAGATGTATAAGTTGATAGAAGATGCGCGACGTAATTTGGCAATTTCCTATAGCACATTAGCGGCCAGATACGGCGGTGAAGAGAAGATCCAGGAAACCTTCCAGTCCTACATGCAATCCCTGCCTTTAACTGAATATCAAGGTGAAGGGTCGGTAGACGGCGCACTCTAAGAGGATATGAGTAAATGACTCAGTGGAACGTATATACCGTTGGTGACATTGAATTTATGCATAATGTTTTCAACGCAGTTGCAATGCTAATGAATAGTGGGATGTTCTCAGATCTATTTCGCATTGCTGCATTGTTAGGGGTGATCGGGATTGTTATTTCATCGGCTATTTCAGCAGGTAAAACCGTCTCCTTCCAAAACATGGCCGTCTGTATTGTCATGTATATGGTGTTCTTCCAGGTTTCGGCTCGTGTCAACATCGAAGATGTTACTAGCGGACGTTTCCGTGCAGTTGATAACGTTCCGGCAGGCCTTGCAGCATCGGCCTCCATCATATCCACTGTCGGGTATTCAATTACAGAAAAAATGGAGCAAGCATTCTCCACTCCTTCAATGACTGAGTATGGTGCATTGGATCCATTGGTGGCAATGACGTCTCTTTATGACACATTAAAAAACCCAATGCGCTGGTTTTTAGCCAACGAAAAACCGCGTGTAGATTTCGCCAGAAGCGTGGAAAGTTATATGAAAACCTGCGTGACTAAAGATGTTATTCGGGGGGCGAAAACCTACTCAACTCTTTATAGAGGCACTCAAGGCGTGCAAGGGCTGAGATCTGATGACCGCTTCCAGCACGTCGTGCTTTATGATGGCAATATGGTGGGCTGGGCTCCAGGAATGGAAGATATGAAAGGTGTATCTTCACAATATTCTTGTGCAGATGCTTTTGATAAATTGATCATGCAACATGCATCCTCTTCTGACATGTTCCGTAAAGCCTACCAGCGTTCTTATGCCGCTTTGGGCCGGACTTGTCAGGGCGATGGTGACGTCTGTAATACGAGCAGAAAAGTTCAGGAGATCATGAATTTTTACAACCTAAGCGGTACAACGATGCGTGATTTCCAAATGACGATGATCATGTACCCCTACCTTCGTGATGTGCCTAAGTATGGATATGAAGCCTCCTTCCGAGGTGCCGCTGCTATCACCCGAACTCAAACGCAAACCCAACAAGCCTTCCAGTGGGCATCCTCCGGCGCGTCTTTCCTGTCTTGGATGGCGGCGTTTATGCCAATTTTCCAAGGGCTAATCTATGCTCTTACGCCATTCATGGCCTTTTTATTCGGTCTGGGCATTATGGGTGTTCGCTTGGTTATGAAATATTTTCTGGTCATTATCTGGACTCAGACTTGGATGCCACTGGCAGCAGTTGTAAACATGTACGTGCTTGTTCACACTCAAACTAACTTGTCTGCCATTTTCAATGGTATAGATCCGATTTCATTCGATAAGCTATATCTGATGCTATTTGAAACTCAAAAAAGCATCGGCCTTGCTGGGAATTTATATGCGATGATCCCTGCATTGGGTGGCTTTATCGTATGGGGTAGTTCGGTCGCCTTTAACTCACTGGCAAACTCCGCCGCTGCGCCTCACGCAGCTGATACCAAGCAGATGGCTCCTGATGTATCGAACGCGCCAGCCATGAACAACCGAAGCGCTGATGTGAACTTCGATCGCTCCAGTGGGTCTGTCATGGGTGGTGCATCTTCCGCATTGCCTAAATTTGATATGAAGCAATCTGCTTCTACTAACCTCGCCAGCGCTAAACAGAACGTCGAGTCAGCCTCGGTTGAACGCTCTGCATCAGAAGGGAAAATGTTCCAAGAGGTTGCTTCCAACATGCGAAATGGAACCCAGTCTCAACAAAGCCAGGATGCCATGCAAGCTGCTTTGGGTTCTCTAACCTCTTCCCAGCGTTCGTTTGTTCAAGATGTCGCTTCGCGTAACGGGACTTCCGAAGCTGAAGCATTGACAGCTTTGAATATGGGCTCTGTTCAAGGTAGCGCTGAGGCATCTGCTGGTTTGAAAATTGGAGGGTCTGGTGCCTCAGTTTCTGGGTCGGCATCCTTACAGCGTAATGAGTCAGCTTCAAAAGGTAAAACTCACACGGCGGACGCGAGCTACTCAAGCAGTGATAACGCTTCAAACAGTGACGCGCTAAGCTCGCAACTCAGTCAAATCAGGTCACAGTCTTCAATGGCTTATTACAGCAGCATGCAGGCAGCAGGACAAAGCACTGCGGCAACCCAACAATACGGTGAAGCTTATAAAAAACAGGAGTCGGCTCAAAAATCCTATTCTGAAGCACAACAGTATTCGATGAGTAGCTCTCTGGGCCAAAACATGAACTCAGCACAGATTGCGCAATCCATTGGAGGTAGCAACGAAGCTCAAGCCGCACTAACTCAGGTATTGGCTGGTCGCGAAGACTTATCTCAGCGGATCAACGAAGATACAGCACGCCTCTCTTCACTAGGGATGACACAGGAAGATGCGCATACATTCGCTCAGTTCAGCGCAGCGGCTTCAATAGGTCAAGCTGGCGAAGTAGCTAAACTGTCAGGTTTCGTTAGTGGAGGTTCGCAACAACCAGAGGTCAGCGCTGATGCTGCCAGGGCAAACCAAGGGATCGCAGCTAACGCAGAGCAAGCCGAAGCGCATATCGATAGTATTGCTGGTGGTGTTAATAATGGTTCAAGTTCTACCCAGGGTCAGGCAGCAGCAGGCATAGCTGGTAATTATGCCCAATCAGCACCAGGCACAGCCCAGGGGCACGTTATTGATCAGCATTTCGATAATAAAGGACAGGTTGAGAATCATGAATCCCGTTCAACCCAAGAACTCAACACTATGAGAGGCAATGCTGCACGATATGAACTGGTGAACAAATCAAATTATGGAATGACGGGGGATGCGATGCCTAAGGTTCAAAGCGCCTTAGACAAGGTTTCAAACGGCATTAAGCCGGGGGGGTTCTCTTATCAGGAAGGTTACGGTCAGGGACAGGAAATGGCTTCTCAAGTAACTGGTGTTGGAGGTGAAAGAGGCGAATACGCTAAAAATGCCATCTCACACTTGTACGGTACCGTCAAAGACAAAGACAATACGCCAGAGCAAATGGAACACGCTCGTATTCAGGCCTTCCACGCTGTCACCCTCGCAACCGGCGGTGAATATGTGAACGGTAGGCTTGAAGGCGGCGATCAGCAGCTAGCAATGGCGATTATTGGCAAGGTAGAATCCACGAAGAGCAACATGCATCGTACTGATGCTCATGTCGTAAAAGAATCTGTCGAGGCGCTGATGTCTGATAACGAGAA
Source organism: Providencia sp. M-27 (assembly GCF_011077905.1). Classification (NCBI taxonomy): domain Bacteria; kingdom Pseudomonadati; phylum Pseudomonadota; class Gammaproteobacteria; order Enterobacterales; family Morganellaceae; genus Providencia; species Providencia sp. M-27. Next base: position 7,365 of record NZ_JAALBT010000021.1, read on the forward strand.
GAAATAACCCTTAACATACAAAAGCCTCCAGTCGGAGGCTTTTTTTTGGCCTAAAAAACTCAACCGATATAGAGCATATAAGCAGCGGGAACGCTGAGTACCAGCCAAAACATGCAAAGCGCAATGTCTCTTTGGATCCCCGGTGGTTTGGGTGGTGACTTTTTCGTGCTTATTGGAACTCTGTGAACCACAATGGGGGGTAGATAGGCTACGCCGTGTGCGCCAAATGTACTCATGTTTTACTCCCAAATATCAGTAAAAGAAAAGCACCTCGTTTTGCTGCCCTTCTTTGTTGCCCGTATACGTCATTGATTTATGCTTGCTCAATGGCGTCTCTATGCATTGATTCTCTCACAGTTCTTTCAGGTGACGAAATTTTCTGTGATACGCCTAGCCATCAATGCCTGCAATCTACAAGGTGATTACGAATGATAACCCTTTTTAGGAAAAATTGGTTTTCAAAAACGGTCTGCACGTTGTTCACGATGAGCCACTTGGGTGTAGCGATGTATGCCCCCTACGCTTACTCGGCAAACTCGGCAGCAAATGCTCAGTCAGCGGTTGAATTCTATAAGTCTCTACCCGGTCTTTCTGCAAATAGTAACGGCACTGTTCAGTATGGGGATGGTGAGGCCGTTAACTTAAATAACGTGTATCCTGGCGAGGCGTCATCCACCTCCCTGGATCAGCTGAAATCCGTGTATGGTAATGATGGTGAAACCCAAAAGTTAGGCTTTGATACTGGTTCTGCACTTGCCTCTGAATCGTCATTGCGAGGCGAAGCCTATCGCGCCGTTTCAGGCTCAACGAAAACGACTGCAAAACTGAAAGCCACGGATTCTATCTTTGACAAACACAAAGATTTCTTGGCGAACCAGGATAAATACATGCAGGATCTGGATGACTGCTCAATGACCTCCGAACTGAATACGGACGGTGTTAAGCAACACATTCCTGATTATAAAGAGTGCACTCGCACCACCAGCGTCAGTGGCACCTATCGTTTAACCCACCCTTACGTGGCAGGCTTCCTGAGCCATAGCTCCGGTTCTGCCAACATTGAAGGTTGCGGTGAAGCCTGCGTAACTCTTTGGGTGGGTAGAGTCGGCGATAACTACTGGGATGGTCGTTGTAAAATATATGAAGAATATACAGGTGTTCGCGTTTACAACCCGCAAGCCATTTCCAGTGCAAAACTGACTTACGCAACCTGGGATGATTATATGCAGATCTACCTTGGTGAGAAAAAAGTATTTGCGGGCCCTGTTGCAGGAATGAAGGATGCAGGTACTGATGGGAAATACCGACCTTGGAACTACAGCAAAGGTGAGTTATTCCCACCAGAAACCGAAGGGCCTTGCGAGTTGGATACCAGTTGGCGTGTTGATCCACAGGCTGACGTGACTCAGAACTTCCAGGAAGTACAAGACGGCGATGAACTGATTTTCAAAACACGCGTTTCAGTTTATGGCAATGGTGAAGGCTATGCGAAATTGGAAGTTCGCTACGACCCATCTAAGGCCGTTAGCAAAGATGAATGGATTGCCGACAACCAAGAAGGGTTCAATACTTTTCTGGATGCAGTCAATCAGGGTTATTGCCAAAACTATTCGGTCACCTGCAATGAAACAGTCACACCTGACGCGAATGGCTGCGCTTATATCAATGGGGTTACTGTGTGCGAAAAGGATCTTAAAACACCACCGATCGGCGGGCTTTCCCCATTCTGCCGTAGTGCAACCGTTGTATCTAACTGTGGTACTGATGCCGGAGTGAATAACTCATGCAAAGACTTTGATAATAACAATGCCTGCAAATTTATTAAGTCTTCCTGCATCACAGGCGCAGCTGGTGGGCAAAGCGGTTGTTGGCAAGCTTCTGAGACCTGGGACTGCGGTCAAGATGTTACAGTGCCAAGCACTACACAAACCGAGACTTACCAGTGTGCTGGAGCGGTGCAGTGCATCAACGGTACCTGTTTAACGCCAGAATCGGAACCTAGTGGAGACTTCCAAACGGCAGTCGCAATGCTTCAAGCGGCGACTTACGCGGTTAACGAAATGACCTGCGGTGATGAAACTATCAACGTCAATCGCACTTGCACCTTATTCAAAGGTGAAGCTGCTACTTGTAAATCAGCACTGGGTGGCTGGGTCGATTGCTGCAACCAGCCTGTTGATGTCAGCTGGATTGAGTATCTTCAGCTAACCTACTACACCCTGAAAGTTTCAGATGCGCTGGCCGTTAAAGCGGGCATGTTCGAGCAAGGTAAAGGCATGTTCGACATGGGTTCTGAATTGGCTAACAGTGCTATTGATGCAATCACTAAACCTGCAATGTCTGCACTGGATAGCTTAACTGGTAATGCAGGGTCAGCGGTTGCAGATAAAATTGCAGATCTCGGTATCGGAGAAATGATGGATCAGGCGGTGGGCACTTTAACTAAACAAGTTGCTCAATGGACTTTGGACACCTTTGGTTCGAGCGTAACAAATGCGTTATTCCAGGCCGGGGGCACAGCTGCTGGGTCAGAATCGGTTGCTGCGGTCGGGTCCGACGGCGCATTAGCCAGTTCTGTAGAGCTGTCTTCCACCCTTACTTCCGCTATTTCCGTTGTCGGTTATGCCTACATGGCATATCAGGTTGCAAACATCTTGGTAAACATCATCTGGGCTTGTACAGCAGATGAATTTAAGCTTGCTGTGAAAAAAGAAACCAAACTTGCGACCTTCATCGATAGCTGGTGCCAATCCAAAGTGTTAGGGCAGTGCATTGAAAAACGGTCAAGTTACTGCACGTTCAACTCACAGATTGGGCGAATTTTCCAAGAACAAGGGCGCGCCCAGTTGGGCATTGGTTGGGATGATAACAAGAATCCGGATTGCCGTGGCTTAACGTTGGAAGAGTTTGGTCGAATTGACTTCCAAAAAGTCGATCTGTCGGAATGGATTGGTTCACTTTACTCAGCCGATTTACTGCCAACGCCCGAATCAGTCAATCTCGACAGCATTACCGGTTCAGGCAGCATTCTCAACGTTGACGGTAAACGTAAAAACAGCCTCGACCGTTTCAAGGATGGCGTTGATAGCGTTGATATAAATGACCTGAAGGATAAAGCAGGCGCTTCAATACAAGTGCGTTAATCATAAAAAACCCCGCTCAGTTTTGGCGGGGTTTCTACTTTCGTCTGTAATATTAGTTTTTGAATTCAAGAACCTTACCGTTGTAAAACACATACGGAGCATGCTCTTGGGAGGCTGGCACAAACAGAGCTCGTTTTGCACCAAGGGCCACAGATAGTTCCTTCATCAATGGCATGTTTTCTTTTTTCGCCGCAAGATAGAAGAAACAGGCCGATGCGTACCCAGAGCGATACTCTTCAGGGCTGACTAAAACAGGCGGTTTTGGTAGGTGCCCGGTTTCTTTAGCTTTACTTAACGAGAACCAACTCCAGCTCTTGTCCTGCCCGCATAGTTCATATTCATTAAAACCTGCCATTTTAGGGGCGAAGGTTTTAAAGGCTTCAAACATTTGAGACTGATCTACTTCCCGGTCTCCCCCTGCCCAGGAACCGAATAAAACAACCCCATCAGTATAAGGCTGAGGTCTTTTCGCGGTTAAAAAACCTGTTAAAGCAATGAATGGATCTTTAATAGCCAACCCACCAACAACATCTGCCGTACCGGCACCTGACCGTTGAGTTTTGGCAACCTCTCCTGCTCTTACTGGATTCTCAAGTGGGAGAATACGCCCGCCGTCAACCAGCTTGTTATAGATGACATAATTATCACCTGCATCTGTAATTTGGCGCATCTCCATTGCACGGGCAAACTGTAAAGCCTCCGACGGATTGGTATCCACCGGCATCGGAACAGGTTTAGAAGCACAGCCCGTCATTGCCATTGCCAGAGTAATCAAAGAAGCGGTCAGAATCTTTTTCATGTTCGGTACCTTATTCGTAGAGTTGCAGGTAAGTAGTTTTTCGTGTTGAGAGCATAGTAACCCCGCCATGACAGCTGACGAAGAAATCTGGCTAAAAAAAATCCCCTATTGTTTAAATAAGGGATCTAACACTGTGAATTTGATTTAAATTGAATCTTTCCAAGCGGTTAGCACTTGCTGGTGGCTGCATGTCGCATCTTTCGTGCAAGGTACTTTAAGGGCTGGTTCGAAATTTCCCGGAATAAATTCCCCTTCCAGAGGGGGGATTTCTGTCTTCAGTTCCGGGTCGTAGAAAACAAAAGGTGCATTCACTTTGTTTACCACCCATCCCCAACCAACAGAATCTGGAATGATATACCCCGCCGTGGAGGAAATGTCTTTCACGATCAGCCGTTTCTTGAACTCGCCAAACTTCGACTTGCAAAGCTCGGGCGAGTCCAGCTTTTGGCACAGATTCACGCGCATATAACCGGGAGCAACCAACTGGCTGCCAGGCAACGTATGAAAAGTGCATCCCTGCAAAGCTAACGCTGTGAATATTCCAATCAAAGTTCGCGTTTGCATTAATGAGCCTTATCTTCGCAGAACGGGCACTTATGCTTTTTATTCGAACGATCACCATCAAAGGGAGTGATAAAGGACATTTTACAATGTACGCATTTCACCATTCGGATCTCATCAGAACGGAAGTCACGCGCCAGTGTCCAGGCTTCGTTCGGATGAAGCATAACATCCGCCGCAATAGTCGGTCTGAATCGCATATTTAACTCGCGATACACTTCAAACGAATCGACCACTTCACTGATGTCATCCTGATTGCTAGGGTCCTTCGCGCGACGTAGATAGATGCTCATAAAGTTGGTTGCCTCCATCTTTTTTGGCTGCGAAGCCAAGAAGGTTTCCGACAGTTTCAAGCGTCCGATTGCCACTTCTTCCTGACCGAACTGTTTTTTCAAATGGTCAATGAGTCGGTCACTTGCATTAAGCGACGTGGTAATGATACGACGACGGAAGCCCAGTTTGACCATCCGCTGTGCCAAAGCAAAAATGTCTTCATCTTTTACGAGTGCGGCTTTCATAGATCTGTGCTCCAATGTTCAAAACGTAATTGCAAATAAGCTGGCAAAGTCATGTGCGGGTTATCACTGCCAAAAACAGAGCTCCACTCCCCAGAAGCGAGCTCCCGCAGCGAACGAACCGGTTTGATATACAGTTCGCCCTTGATGATGGCGTCAATGGTTTGACTATCGTCAAGCCGCTCAATGAAATTCAACGCTTCATCGGAGCCCAACCAGTAAAATGACTCGGCCAGCGTGCCGTTGAGAATTTTCACCCTGATGCTGTACACGAGAAGTGCAAGCCGAAGAATATAGGAGTCATGCCGGACGAAGTTATCCACTTCTGTAAGTTTGCGTCCAGGCATGTAGTCAACTATAAAAACAGGTACGTTGTATGATTTAACAGATTTTGTCAGCTGCGCTAGAAGGTCTTTGTCTTTTAACACTAAGCGATCATCTTCAGACAGAACAAACGGACTGCGGAAAAAAGATTGCGCGCGTGTTTCCAGTGAAGCAGCGCAGCTCAATAGCGATATGTTTTCATTAACCATTTTCAATCAGCCTCTTCCAGATTCTGAGCACATTCGTACCGTACCAACGCGCTTTGTCACGCAGTTCCGGGTTCGGAGTGTGATAACTACCTATTGCTAAAACGATGTCATCTGGGGAGTTTTTGATAGCGTTACATAACACTTTCGCGCCAACCCGAATGTTAGTGTCTACATCCAGAAGATCCTCTGGCTTGCTGACATACTTCCCGTTCCAGCGATAGTTGACCTGGGCGATACCGATATCGGTTACTTTAGATGCGGCTATGTAGCGCTTAAGCGCGCGCTTCGCATCTTCGTAGTTTTTTGGATAGTAGGCACCGTAAACTGCATTATTCAGTGCCCAAGGGCTTGGGGCGACATAACCGCCGCCACCGGCACGCTGTTTGCTTTCCCACAAAGCAACGGCGTATAAGAGATGCGGGTCCAGACCGCATTCATTCTTGGCATGTTTTTCCCATGCCGTTCCTTTCAAATCAACCACCCCAGCTTGTGCCGGGAGTATTTGAGATGAGAGGATTACTGCTGCCACACTGGCGCTTAACAGTAATTTACCCATTTTGTTTACCCCTAACCCAACAGAGTGGCTTAGCCTAAGCGGAACCGCTTACGCGGCAACGCGGTCTCTGTATGGATCGATTTTTCAGCGTTAACATCGGTATCCCTCTCAGTAGATTGAGTATCTACTGATACCGACAATGTATTTTCGCTTCCTGCCTCGCTCTTCATCAACACCGCCCCACGCGGCTCCGAAGACTCAATATTGCTTCCTGGTATAACGGATACTGCTTCTACTGCTTTTGATGCCAACGGCTGAGCTACTTGCTGCTTTGCTAACTCAGGTTGGTTTTCAGAATAAGACGATTGTAGACCGGTCCCCACCGGCGACGAAATATTCTGCCCTGTTTTTCCTCCTTTTGCCAATTTTTGTGAGCGCGGCTTCTCGCTTACCTTTCCTTTCTTGTAGATGTTGGGCGTTGCCTCACGCCCTAACCCTTCAAGATAAGCCCTGTTCGCCAGGGCAACCAGTGCGCTACTTCTTTTGCCTGGTGGACAGGACTCAAGGTACGCAGCGAGCTCGGGACAAAGAATGTCATTAATCGTCACCCGTAACTGCATTACGTATCCTTATCCGTTATTCGTCACCGTAGATGACGGTGTCAACGCCGTAGTTCCAGAAGCCAATTGCGTTGCTTGCGACCGGATTTGGGCTCGTTACAATACGGGCATTCTGGAACGCTTCGCGCACGGCCTGCTCATAATAAGGAGCTCCACCACCAGCGGTCACAATGATGTGAATAGCCCCTAACGCACGGACATTTTTGCGCAATTCTTTTACTACGCCACCAGCGATTTGCGGAATAACTTTGCTTAGCAGCGGTTTTACTTCAATGTGGCGGGCACCATTGAAGAACGAAGCCGCATCTTTGCGTAACGCAATTTCGACCATTTCAGGAAGATCATCACGCCGCTCATGCGGGTTTTCTTCATTGAGAGTGCGAACAATTCCTTCAATGATCGTGCTGGTGGCTTTCAGTGAAGAGCCGCTGGAGCCCATCACGCGGCTACCATTACTGAAGGCCACATAGTCCATCGAGAAAAAACCAGGGTCGATGACCAGAATATTAGATTCTGACAGTTCATCTTCACTGATAAAGCCTTCGCGGTTCGCGACATCGTTGATAACACCAACACCTTGCGGGATTACCATCACTTGCTTGACCGTCACTTTTGTGGACGGATTAATCGTGAATGTACCTGTCAACCTGGCGACCAACTTGGAGCGCTCGTTATCATCACTGGCGAGCCTTACAGGCAAACCAGTTACCAACAGGTCAATGGTGCTACCGACCTTCTCGGCAATTTTTGCCAACGAGCCAAAGTACAGCGCCAAGTACATTTCCGTGGTGTGATAACTGTCATGTAGTTCACGCCCATCTGGACGATCAGTAAATGCTCGCCACATGTTTCCGTTCGGGTAGACGGTGACTTCGTGGTCACGATTGCGCTTCACCAGATTTACATCCTCTTCTTCTTCCGTGGTGGCATACGCTGGGAAGATTGAGACGTCTGGTACAGAAGCAAAAGCATCGCCAGTCGCAATTTTGACGTTGCTATAACCAATGTCCACACCACATACGATCGCGTTTTTCTTACTCATTTGTTAACCTTTTATTAACACAATTACAGCTTGTGATACCCTTCCGTCCCCCCCATCCTTGCCACTTCATGCTGCTAACAAAGTGAGACAGTCGAGATATCACCCCGAAAAATTCGTTCGCCCCGAGACAATCGGAGCACATCATAGCCATTCGAAAATCACAAAACATCCTTTTTCATCGACAAAACGAGGACGAAAAAGGACATGATTTACGGCTATATTTAGCCAATTTTTAAGGCCAGATTTAGCCTTCATTCATGGCCTTTTTTATCCCTGATTTACGGCTAGATATGGCCGTAAATCAGGGCTATCGACTTAAAAATAATTCTTGTTTTTGGTACGGATTACCCCTCTCGTTTTATCATGGGGATAACCGCTGACGAAATTAACTAACCCAAATACAGGTCAGAAACTCACCGATTGAACCAAATTATTTTGAGTGGCAACACCTGCTAATCTTCATCTCTTTTCCACGATGTTTCGGCTGTTACCAGGATAGATTTTGATGGGACGATTTCGATCGCAAGCCGGAAAAGCGCCTCGTTTCGGGGACGAAAAACCTTGAGTTGATGTGCTGTTTTAGTGCTTAGTGTGCCTGGTGACTGGATTACGTAACGACTATTGAACTCTTATGCCTTTCTTTTCGCCATAAGAGTGTTAATCAAGGGAAATGCCACAAGATCACTCTGCTGCCATATTATATACGGGGTTAGTTAAAAGGCAGTGATTTAGCCTCTTTGCCCCCCAAAATCGCAGTCTTGCTCAAAAAGGTATTTTCATGTGTTCACCCAACAACTCTGATGCCTTTCTTTTCGCCATGAGAGTGCAAAAGAAGAGAAACAGTCCATGAGATCACTAAGGCGGCGTAATAATATTACCGCTTTTTTTGGGGGGGCTGAGTTTTTGAACCTATTTAGGGTGTTTTTGCTTTAGCCGGAAGAGATCTCATGTGGGGTAATAATAGGGGTTCCGTTTTTTTGGTCTTTTTGAATTTTTAAAGTGAGGGTAACTCTATGGATGTGGAAAGCTACATCAAGCATCTGGAGGAAAGCGTCAAAGCCTTGGACAGATCGGCTGATGTTTTGACTGCCGAAGCAACGACGCTGAGAGAAGATTTTTGGAAGCTGGCAACGGCCGGTGGTGAAAAAGCGCATTACTCATTCAACGTTGTTAAGCAGGGTCCATCCGTTCGGATCCGCTGGGCGAGGATGACTCCATTGCGAAAGGCGGGAGGGGAAATTGCAAGGGTGGTTCCGAAGTATTTGAAAGTGAACAAAGGGGAAAGCTATCCAGCGAAAGTTTTCACGGATGCTACACCCCGTGAATTGACGCTCATTGTTACTTACGAACCGCAGCTGAGTTTGATCCGTTCTGAGATGAAAAAGAACCGGGCAATTCGCCAGCTGTTATCCCGGCGGATAACAGAGAGTAGGAAGCAGCTTTAGCGTGGGGTTATAGCTGCGTAAACAAAACGACCGGTATGGTTAAAATCAACTCAAGAGGAATGTTGAGAATGTCTCACGAAAACGTTAACAGACACGCAACAATTGCAATCAGTGAAGTGTGCGCAAATTTCACCCGCAACCTGGGTACAAAACACGAAGAGTTACTTTGGGGACTAAAGGCGACCCATGAAGTTTTGGACGGTACTGTCGAAACGGTAATGACAATGGCGAATCACAAAAAGATCGCGGCCGTTAAGGTGTTGGCTGATACCAATAGTGATCTGGCTGCACTTGAAGTATTTGCGAAGGGTCTGCAACGCAACACTCTGGTGTATATCCATCATGCTGATGAATGGGATCAGGACGTTCTCTTGAAGGTGATGGCATTGTTCGGGGCGAGGGAATCGAAATGCATGCTGGGCTTCACTGAGCCTTCACGCTTGTGCTTCGGGATTTACATGTTCCTGGTCAGCTATCAAGTTGATGCTGAGAACAAGGTCTCCCGCTGGTCTCTCAATATGAGCGCGCCAATCCATGAGCTTGCCTCTATGAGCTAACTTAACGCATCGCCATAGCACATCTGAAGCCGGGCACCGTCCCGGTTTTTTACGCCTAATTTTAAACACGTCTCCCTCTGTAAAGTGAGCCTTCAGGCGATCAGTTAGTGAGCCTTTAGGCGACTCTCGGGCTTTCAACGGGCGCTGGGGTATCAAGAATGAATTCGGGATGGCCGGGTTTGTTTTTTTTGCGGTGACTATTTGCGATCGGGAAAGGTGGGAAGGTAAACGAAACAAGAAGGAGCGATTTTGTTTTTGTTTTGTTCTCGATGTGAATGTAATTCGGGTAAACAAAGTGAGAATGAGGTACGGAAATGGCGCTTTGTTTTTTCTCAGGGATTGCGGGCAATGATATGGGTGGGATTGTTTAGGGTGTTGAGTTAGAGCACTTCGCGGGTCGCGGATGGCGGGTTCAGTATGAGGTTTAGATGAGCAGGATGCCTCGAATGATTTTCCTCCGGGGGTTGTTGAGGGGTGTGAATGCATTTTGGATTTTTGGAGTGAGTTTCCTCCGGGGGTTTTGGGGTTTTTTACGGTTTATTCCACTGGGGGTGTTAACGGATTTGGTTTTGAGTCCGTCCCAAAACGGGCGCAAAACGAGGCCGATAACCTTTGCCTGATTTTTTTGGCTCCCGTACTCTTTGAGTCGTTTCTCGGGTGTGAAAGAGGGTTCAGCTTTCCACCCGGTTATTTGAGAAGGAAGCCCTGAGGGAGAGTTTTGGGGGTCCCCATAGTTCACGCTGTTGAAAAGTGTGGAGCCGAGCTTGTCGGATGCGGCGGAATTGCCACAGAGCGATCGGCGCAACGAGCATCTGGGGTGGGAGAGCGCACAGAGGTAGTTGCGTTGACGTTGAGCCTGGCGCTGGTGGATGAGATAGGTTTGGTGAAGTTACTTTGTGATTTCGCGGGCAAGGCATTCAGTGACGAAATTGGATACTCATCATTGGCTTCGTTAAGCAATTTCGTCACGGAGCGTATGGGTCTTAATATTCATCTGGTGATGTTGTGTCACAAGGTGGGTCACTCTGTCGGGGGCGAAGAAAGTGGCTTTATCGCGATTTGGTGATGAGGCTGGGCAGGGTTTTAAAGTTCTGAGTTTTGCTCTCGTTATCCGTGGGGGATGTCGAGGGCTCAAGTGATTGGATTGGCCGATCACGAACTAACAATCAACGAGGGGTAAGCATGAGCATCGAAGCGGCAAAGGCACCGAGTGAGTCTGGATTGTTTGGCACTAAAATACCGGCACCGGGATCTCTGTACTGGTTTAACGTATCGTTACTGTTTCTGGTTGTGGCGGGGATGAATGCCCTGGCTGATGGAGCGTTTCCGAGCCTGTTTATCTGTTTCGCTTTATTTGGTTGCGCGGTGTATGGGTGGCTAAGGCCATTGACAAACGGAGAGCAACGTTTGGTATCCGTTCCTGGTTTTCTGTGTTACGCCGGTTGCATGTGGGCGATCATGAACATTCAGCAGCATGTACTGCATGAACCAATTGGGTTTACTGGAACCATGTGTGTGGTGTTGAGCTCGTTCGTCGGGTTCTATCTGGGTCGCTATACCCGGATTGGGCGTTTCTCGTTGAAGCCTCTGACCGAGGAATAACGCGAGCAATATGCTGGATTTGAAACCGCCTTCACTTGGGCGGTTTTTTCATTTTGGGAACCGTGAACAGGAAAATAACTTGTTGTTCTCCTGTGAGGGGTTGGCCGAGAGAATCGCTGGCAAGTTGTGTTAATCCCGCTTTGTCGGAGGGTGCTTGGTGGTAGGATTGACCACAGACAAGAAAACGACACAGGAGAAGCGTATGGAGTTGGCAGGCAAGGTAAAAACGGCAAATGGTTATGCGCATGTTTCAGTGGAAGCGAGCTTCAGCCGATCGGTACATGGTGAACAAGTAGAGTTTCTGGTTACCCGCTCCATGAATGACCATCACCTGGTGGTCACCCATAAGCTGTCTGGCCGCATGGTGTGCCCGATCGACTTCCTGGCAACGGCATTGGAAGGGGCTGAGTTAGCGGGCCGTAAAGCGCTGGACTCGTTCTTGTTTGGTGTTGGGGAAAAACGTTTTATCGACGCCGTGAGTCGCTCCACGGCGTCGTAAAGTAGATCGGAGAAGGATCGGGATCCCTTCTCATTCGCCATGAAAACGTCTCAGGGCGACTTTTTGATTTAAATCCACATACGATTGCACTGGAAACAAAGAAACGCCTCTGGGAGCCGCTGAGGCGTTTTTAGCACATTTTAAGATCCCTTGGTTCAGTATCACTACATAGGGTGGAATTATGTCTGGGTGTATCCATGCAGTACATAGCAAAAAGCGGATTGAAGCCACCAGCGACGTGAGTACCATCCTCGAACGACTGGAGTCAGTAGGCATTGTGGTTGAGTATCAGTGCCGGGAAGGTTACTGCGGTTCGTGCCGAGTGTCTTTACTGGCCGGTACGGTGGAGTATGTGACTAAGCCCCTGGCCTTTGTGAATCCAGGCGAAGTGTTGCCTTGTTGTTGTCGTCCCCGAACTGACGTTGAGCTGGATATCTAATCGCTTCCGTCTGTTCCGTTCGATAATTCATACACGATATGATTAAGCGCCACCAGCAACAGTGGCGTTTTTTTCTGGTATCTCTCATACGTAATCAAGCGCTCTCACTTACCCAAAAAAGACGTTCTACTGTGGCCGCTCGCTATTCGTCAGCCAAATGCACCGTGCTAGCTTTGTTTTAAGATTAACAACCGGAGTATTTACGATGGCACTCTACGACCCCTCTCAAGGTGTTCTCCTTTCCATCCGGGATGACCGCTTCAGTACCATTCGCCCAATCATGCGCCCAGTAGTTCTATTGGTCATTGCGGTGCTGGTGGTAAAGCTGTCTATGTGGATTAACGACGGCAGTTCCTCTATGCCGATGACATCACTCCCAGCCATTTCCTTCTCGCTGATCGGTAGTGGGGTATTGGTATTTGCTCTCTTTGTTATGCGTATACAGCGGCGTGCTCGCTATCACCTCTATCTCGATTCCATTCTGGAGGAACAAATCACATTGCAGGCCGGTGACATGGATGCTGATTCTCAAAGAGAGATTGAGGCCTGGCAACAAATTCAGAAGAGCAAAATCAGTCAGTAAGCAGTAAAGACCCGTTACAAGTTGGCTTTAAAATCTGCGCGTTAAAGCGTTTATGAAATCGGAGAGAAGATGACTTTGCCGAAGTACACTAAACAGCAGCTTGAATTCCTTCAGGCAGATACGTCTGGTAATTTGACTGTGTTGGAGCGGTCGCTGGTGGCGCAGTTGTTGGCAGCTATGCACGTACAAGTAAAACAAGGCTCCGCCCCGGATTGGATACTGACCCACAGCGGGAAACGTTTTTCGTTCCAAGATATCAACCCTGATGCGATTAATATTGAGGATATCGCGACGGCTCTGTCCAATATCTGTCGTTTTACCGGTCACCTGGATCAGCATTACAGCGTGGCTCAGCATTGCGTGCTGGTCAGCCATTTGGTTGAACCGCATCTTGCGTTCGAAGCCTTGATGCATGATGCCAGTGAAGCATACTGCGGTGATGTGAGCAGCCCTCTTAAAGCGCGCTTGCCGGACTACCGTGAAATCGAAGGTCGTGTCGATCGCGCTATTCGAGCAAAGTATGGTTTGCCGCTGGTGGAGTCGCCGGAGGTGAAAGTGGCTGATTTGCGTATGCTCGCAACTGAAATGAGTATGTTCGGCCGACATGGTGCTCAGGCGTTTCCGGATCCCGCTAAATATCCACCAGCGGATTTGATGGGGTTACGACTTCTCCCGGCGGAGGAAGCCCGCGTTGCTTTCCTTCAACGTTTCGAGTTGCTTTACCCTGGCGGATAACCCAAAAAAACAGAACCGAGGTATATCAGAAATGATATGCTTCGGCAGATTATAATCCCAACAGGTTAATATCCAATGAAAAGATTGCTTATTTTATTGTCGCTGACCCTTGCGTTACCTACATTGGCTCAAGCTACTACGGCTGAGGGTGAGTTGCCAAAACTGCATCTGAACGAAGAGAACGAGCACATCGCTCGCAAGGTTGCATTTGATTATTTAGCAAATGCAAAGATTTTCATTTCCCAGGGTACGGTTTCTAAAGACACGTTAACCTATGAAGCCATCATTGCAGACCAGAGATGTACCATTGAAATGGAGTTAGAGACCCTCCCGGTTCAGCGCTGGCTCGTCAAAAAGCTCGACTGCAAAAACTGAGATCTGCTGCGCCATTCATATCGGCAGACCTAAGCATGATGTGGTTTGCCAATCTCTTTGCAATTAATCCCCGTTTTAACACCTTCCAAATTTGTCGTCCTTTTAACTTCGTCAGCGGTAAAGGTCATGGTTAACTATTAACACAAAAATAATTAACACATGGAGTTACAATGTTAAATCTGATTGCTCACCTGGCAGAAAGTGGTCATCAAGTTTGGTTCGGTGAAAACGATACTGTGACGGTGACACAGGTTCGTGGTGATTCGCGAGTGGTTCTTGAAAGCATCCTCGCTAAGGAACCAGCGGCCATCCTGAATCTGTTATCCCGTTATGGGGCTAGCGTTAAGGCTGTAGATGATAAACTGCTTATCTGGCGTGACGTAGATGGTGATGACTGGGCCTGCGATCGTGGTCACCTCTATCGTGGCATCAGAGGTGAATATGGTGTTCGCTGGGAAGTGAAGCTGATACATGGCATCAATATCCACTCCCCATTCGATGCCGTGTTCTGGTTTGCTATACCTTGGGCGTCCCGCGTTGATGTGAACGTCCATTTCTCTATCGGTAATTCGCTCCTGGTTGCCGCTCCGGCTTACATCACCCTGAGCGGCCAGTTGGACAAAGAACAAGTTATGGCCTGGGTGAAACTTTCCGGAATGCAAAATGCCACCAGCATTACCGAACGGTAATACGCCATCTAAACTATGGGGGGATCTCCCCCATTCTGTTTTGCCCTCCCCTCTCAAAAAAATATCTTTTTTTCCTTCGATTTGCTTCGTCAGCGGTTACCCGTGGGTGATACTGTTTTTAGAGGCAGTAAACAAAACGAATAACAGTTATCGAGGTCATTACTATGAACGCTATCAACCAAAAACCAAAACGCCCGAGCCAGACTCCGGCTCAGTTCATGCGCATAGCAAACGAGTCCGACCTGTTCAAGAAAGGTCGCACGTTGTGGTACCACTACAGCAGCAGCTTTGGTTATGAGCGTGAGCTGGTTCGTTCTAACACTCAGCGCCTGGCGCATGGCAGTGGTCTGCCGGTCTCGTTCGTTGAGCGTGCCATCAACCATTATCTGACCCACTGATCCACCAGCGTAAGGACAAAAGCGATGAGCGCAATCAACGGTACATACTGGGTCAAGAACGGCCACACATTTGGTTATACCTTTCCTGAGCAACCGAACATCTTAGGCGTTCTGGCAAGCAAGCCGCAGTTAGGTGCGTGCCTGTCTATGGAGCCGCAGCTGATCACCCCATCGGATGACATGCGTAAGGCCACCGTGCAGGACTTCGATTTTTTCCGCGTTGTCGTCCCTTCGGACTTCAAGCCTGAATAAAACCCTCGGTGCTCTTCGGGGCACCCTGCATTGAGAGTTACCTCCATGATTGACGAACTGAAGGGCCTGATCGTAATGCTCCTGGAAGATGCAACGCGTATTCAGCAGTTGGAACCAAACGCCGGAACATCGGCACGCATTCAAGCCGCTAAAAAAGCCTTGGCCTCTGGAGTATTCGACACACTGTTAATGCTGGTGGCTTCCAATTATCGCTTAGCAATTGCAGAAGCTGGGTATGAGTATGTCATTGGCGCTGATGGTTCGCTGATTGTCAGGGATCCTGTCCAATGCAGTAACGGTGCTTTCAAGTGGGTGGAGCACAAAGACGTTGTTCTGCGTAGCAACGATGATGCTATGCAATTCCTCATTGAGCGAAGTTAGGGGGTAGGTATGTTTCCTCAGGGTATAGAGGTGCGCGCACACCGTTACACTCAGGCGGGTGGCAAGCGCATGGTGCAATACAGCACCCCAGGCACCAATGGTTGGCTGATCACTAACGGCAGCGTAAGTGACTTGGCAGATGTACAGTCACGGCACAATGCTTTGCTAATACATGCCCGCGATAACGGCCTATTGGTGAAATCCCTACACTGATTAGCCATTTCAAAACTCGATACCCTGCCCGAACGCGCGTCGAGCGGGGTATGTCTGCTTGCCAATTTTGCGGCCAAGAGTTTGGCTCTGGTTTTCCTGGGGAATGGGATGAAAGGGCGCGTATTTTTTATCGTGATTCACTTCGTCAGCAGTTCGGGTCGTGTGAGAATTTAATGAGTAAACAAAACAAATAATACGAGGAAAACCGATGCATACTTTAGCTGAGTTGTTACGTTACGCAGGTATCACTTCCCATAAACGTACCCTGCTATCCATCCGTCAGCACACGACCAATTGGGGTCGCTCCGGTCGCGGTGTGCGTCAGAAGCCTCGTTACACGGTCTGGTACGACACCGAAGACAATAACGACCGTATTGTCTTTACCTTCGATGCTGTGCTTAACCTCAAACGTACCGCGCCGGAAAAGCTGGCGGATATCGATATTCAAATCAGTCATTACAGTGGCTGGGATCCCGTGAAGCGCAGATTGACCGTCACCCACCCAGAACGCTACCTGAAGGTCGATGGCATGGTTGAAGGTGGCGGTGAGAAGACCAAAGCCCTCTGGCAAGAAATCATCGCGCTGACTGAAGGCATGGAACGTGACGATAAACTGAGTTCGTATGAGATCACGTTCCTCGCAGCTTAATTGACTGACGACTGACCGCTCCGGCGGTCACTCCCCCTTCCCTATACCAATAACGAGGCAATAATGGGATATGAGATAATCATCACCTCTGACGAGGTACAAGCTGTTTTCGATTCACTCTTGGCAAGCGCGCTTACGGGTGTGGCATCTACCCTTTGGGACAATAACCGTCCATCGGGGCCGAGGGATAGCGAAGCGGCTAACGTGGCATTCAATCTTGCTGAAGAAGCCTTTAAACTCAGACAGGCATATTGCCGTCGAGCGTAATTGTATCGCCTCCGGTTACGGGGGCTAATTTCCCAATCTGAGGAATTTGTATGAATTTCGGCACTCGTGAGTACCTGATCAATTATCTGATGAGCAATTTCAAAGAAGGCCAGATGATTGCCATCGATACACTGACGCTCGAAAACGTCGCGGATGTTGCTTCTGACCTTTCCCTGGAACGCGCCCTTACTCCAGCCGAACAGGTACAGGTGCTGAATGCGGTAGTCAGTGATTATGATGTGAATACTGGGGCTGGCTTTGACCATATTCGCAAAGAGATCGCAGCTCTGGGTATTGCCCAACAGGACGGTGACAAATGAAAAAGGGGCTGCGCAAATTTTACTGCACACTGCCAAATGGCAAAGTGCAAGAAGCGGAACTGACGTGGAAAGCTACCCATGCTGTTGCCTGCCGAACTGGAGAGCGTGACTGGTATGCGCACTCGTGGTGCTCTGCAAAATCTGCGGCGTTGCGCTGTGTCGAGTTAACGCAAAAGGAACAGGGCGCTGAAGTTGAGATCTTGGTCGTTAAAGAAGTTCCACCCGCTGCGTAGCGAGTGAATCAAGTCGCGTGAGGTAGAACAATGCTGATACTTACAACCGATCTCATTCCTGATATTTATGCCATACAAAAAATTCATGGGATGGTTCAAGTCATCGCTAATTTTGAAGCCAATAGGCGGGGAGTGATACCGTCAAGGCAAGCTCGCGTCGCATTGGAGGAATTAAGTGCGGCTGCATCCGAGGCGTCAAATGGCGAGGCGAATGCCGTGTACGGTGTTAAAGCAACACCACTCCTGAACGGCGGCATGCTGTATATCGGAACTGCGGTAACCCTCAAGTGATGCAGCGGTAATAAATATGTTTTTTTCATCCTTTTGCCTTCGTCACCGGTTGGTGCTGGTGGATACTGGAAGTCCAACAACTGATAACACAAACGAGGATACACCATGTCTCTGAACCCAACTCTGGTCGCGATGTTCATCTTCAGCAGCTTCAACGAAACCCGCGTCCCACTCATCGTGAATGATGACACCGCGCAGGAACGTATCGACTTCAACGTTGCTGGTGGTGGTGAAATCGAATGTGCCGATTGGATCCGTGAACTGGCTATCGACATCGTTGAAGAGTGCGATGAGACCTTCACCGGGAAAGAAGGGCCGGGCATCTGGTATTACGAAGTGGCTGAAGTTATCGGCGCTAAGATCGCGAACGATGCTAACGAGGGGCACGTTTACCAATGTGACATCGTTAAGTTCGCGCTGGAGCAAACCACCAGCTGGGTTAACTCCTAACGTCCATCCACCAGCCGCCTGCGGGCGGCTTCATTTTATCTGCCGGGAACTCTGCTATGGTCATTAGCAAACTGAAGGTGGGCGATACCGTATGGTCTATCACTCGCCACAAACTGGGGAGCACGAATATTCCCACCGTGTCTGTACACCCTGTCCTGATCGTCGAGGTCAATGAGACCAGTGTTATCGCAAGCTGGAATCACAACAAGCCGAAGCCGTTTGGCTTGAACTCCATCAAGGGATGGAAAAAAGAGAAACCTGTTCTGATCAAGGGGTTGTTTGGTAGTCAGCGCCTTGCCACAAGAGCGGAAGTCGCTGCGTTACAGACTCAATAATTCGTCAAACGTACATTCCCTCTCAAACACAGTAATGCCAGTGCATTGGAGGGGGTGACCTATCTTTTAAATGTGAAAACAACCCCCTTGTTCGCCAACCCCCACCCTGACATTCACGATGCGAATATTTAATAATTATGCATTACAATGCACTTTTACCTTGTCTTGCGCTCAATTTGCATTAATAATAATGAAAAACAATTAGAGGGCTATTTATGTCAATTCTTGATCAAATCCTGGTCATCGGCCAGCGAATGAAAGCCGAGCAAATTTCTCTGAAAGAATCCATCACCGAAGCCAATACCATCAAGGTCACTGATGAGCAGGTAGATGGCTTAGATAGACTCATTTATAACCATTGCCTGAACAAAACGATGCTCGCTGATTTCTTCGGCAAGTCACGTAATACGTTCACTAAAATTCTGACCGAGTTACAAGATCAGAAAATTATTGGTGAGCCTATCTTCCAAAACAAAAACCACCTTTACACACGATTTGACGTGCAGGCCATCATGAATGAGTTGGGCGCGCCCCGTTACTCCGACATGTATGAGTCTCGGGTTATCGTCGTTGAAAACCACAAAGGTGGTACAGGCAAAAGTACCACGACCGCGACGATCGCCTTGGCGTCAGCTTTGGATTTAAATCTGAACGCGCGTTGCTGCATCATTGACCTTGACCCCCAAGGGTCTATCGGTAACAACCTGATCCGCTCCACCAGCGAAGATGATATCTATCTGACTATCACTGATGTGCTGTTAGCCGAATACGAGCCTGAGGGTGATTTCTCACAGTACATCAACGCCGGTTACTCAGAAGCGGACATCATTGCCAACATTCCGTTTAGCACTCACCTGCCAAATATGGACGTCATCACGGCCTTCCCTACTGATGACCGTTTTACTGATACCTATTGGCGGTTGAACAAGGAAGAGCGCAATACGCTTTTAACGCGCTTTAGAGATGTTGTTATCCCTGTGCTGAAACAGCATTACGACCTAATCTTCATCGACACCCCACCGCAGGACTCACCAATTATCTGGTCTACGAACGAAGCCGCCGACGCCCTTCTCGTTCCTATCACTCCGCGTGAATATGACTTTGCATCCACGACGAACTACATGTTGACGATCGGCGCTCGTCTGCAACAACTTCCATCCAGGGGTGAAAACATCAAATGGATGAAGGTGCTGGCTGTTAATGTCGATGATAAAAGCCAGCACGAAGTTCGCACTCTGAATAAGCTGGTGCGAACTGTGCAGGACAAGTTTATGACTACGAACATCAAACACTCTGAAGCGTTTGTTGCTGCGGCCGAACGAGGCCGCACCGTCTTGGATATCAAGAAGTCAGAAGACCTGTGCCCTGCAAAACAATTTGACATGGCAGAAATGTCAGTCACTTCTGTGTATCAGCAATTTATTAATGAAATCAAAAGTTTTTCGGCGAAAAGTGAGAAATAAAAATGACCGACGTAGAAAGAGGCACAAGCAAGGATATGTATCTGGGTGCAGGCAAGCGAACCGGCTTTGAGCAAAAAAGCGGATTACCACCACTGCGGGGTGCAGGCGCACCTAAGAGAACATTCACCTTAAAAGATGGCCGTAAAGTCGATGCCGAGCATGTTGTCGTTCCTGGCAGTAAAGTATCTGAGCAAACAGTGGTTCACGCCCTCAACCCACGCAACCAGGAAGCGCTCGACGAGAACTCCATGCGTGACATCCTTGAGCAGATCAGGGAAAGAGGGGTGGATACCGAAGGTATCGCTGTCCGCGTAGATGGAATCTATCAACTCATTGAAGGTAGCCGACGCCGCTACTGCTGTGAAAAGCTATCAGCTGATTTACCGCTGTGGGTATTACCAAACGATATCTCAAACGAAGATATCTTCTCTATCATCAGCGCCGCACAAAGCTCTCGCAAATTCTCGTATCGCGAAGTTGGTATGCAGTATTTGAAACTGATGGAAGAGAATGGTTTCACGACCAATGAGGAACTTGCGCAGCATATCGGCATTAGTACCGAGTCTGTCCGTAAGCGGATTCAAGCTGCCCAAATCGACCCTCGCCTGATCGCTCTGTTCCCAGATTGCGAAGGTATCCCGAATACTTTCTATAGCCGTTTAGCGAAGGTGCAGGGTTCGGCGAAGAAGGAAATGATCGACATTGGTGAGCTGTGCCAGGAAGTCCAAGACAACCGTAAGGACAAGCCTGTTGAGAATATTCAGGAGACGCAGAAAGATATCCTGGAAGAAGTAGCCACTATGTTGGAAATCATGGCTGATAAAGCGAAGCCCGCCGCTGCATGGAAAACATCTGATATTGTCGCATTCGAGAACAAGGATCAGTATGCACGAATCAGTTACAGTGGTAACGGCCGGAAAGTCCGCTTTGAGTTTAACAGGCTCAATCAAAAAGTCGTCGAAGACATAGAGCGTCTGATACGTCTGAAGCTAACAAAAAGTCTTCAGGAAGACAGTGAGTAAGTTCTTTTCTAAGCCACCTACCCCGGTGGCTTTTTCTTTACAGCCCTCCCCTCCCCTCATTTCCTGTAGCAAAAACCATTTTTTTCGCCAAAAAAACCAAAGTTTAAAATCGCTTAATAAACAGCGTGTTACGATAGAATATCAACTAAAGAAGAAGAAAAACCAATAAAAACCACCCCCTTGTTCGCCAAAACAAAAAACACCTCCATCCCCCTTCGTCAACTGTAGAACTGCTGGATAATAGAACTCAATACCGCCCTTACTCGTGGATTAAAAATGCAGATCTCAAAGACAACCCATAGCTTTGCCGAGCGTCGCGGTTTGGAACTGACGACCGAAAACAACGACGGTACCGAGTTGCTGTGTATTTGGGAAACCAATAACGATTGGGAGTGGATTTGCAGCTTCCAACCAACTCAAGATCAGCTGGTATTCTTCGGTAATATCTACCTGCCCCAGGAATGCCTGAACGCCATCCCGGCTATCATCGCCGATGAAACTCAGCTGCGTGCGGTGCTCACCAAAATTGCCGAATCACTGAAAACCAAATCCTGACGCTGGAAAGGAAAATCATGAAGACGTGGACGCCGAACGAGAACATCACACAGGTCATTCTGGCATTTGGGCCTCCGGACATTGAAAAGTTTCTGCCAAAATGGGATCTCATCCCTGACGAATTCAAACAGGGAAAGAACCCCTGGATTGCATTCATTGAGCGTTGGTTTTACCACGGGCTTGAATGCCCACCAGCAGCCAAGGAAGGTGTCGAACTGAAATGGGCGCTGGCGCATATCGTGGTTATCCTGAAAAGCTTCGACCCGAAGCACGAACAAAAGATTGCCGGGTGCGCCTATCTTGCCTCGCTCTGGTTTGTGGAGTAAGTGAACTAAACCGCCTTTGTGGCGGTTTAATTTTGGATGTCACTTTGTCAGCGCTGGTGGTGCGATAAAATTAAATCAGTAAATAATAAATCTATGGGATAGAACGATGAGCAGCAAAACCAAATTGACCGCCGAAGAACAAACGGCAAAAGCATACAGCAACTTCCTGGAATCCAAGGGACTGAAGCCGCGTGCTGGTCAACAAGACATGATCCGCTTTTGCTCATCCATCATTACCAACATTCCCGAAGATAACGACAAGCCTATTGTCGGTGTAGTTGAAGCCGGTACCGGCACCGGTAAAACGCTGGGGTACTGCCTGCCGCTGATCCCGTTGGCGATGGAAAAGGGAAAGACTCTCGTTCTGTCTACAGCAACCGTGGCGCTTCAGGAGCAAGTTGTCGTTAAAGACCTGCCGGAAATCCAAAGCCAGGGCGGTCTTAAATTTTCATACGCTATGGCGAAAGGTCGTGGCCGTTACTTCTGCCGACTGCGCTACGATGCGCACGTCGATGCCGAGCATAATGCGTATGGTTACGTTCGCGACGACATGACGAGTCTGGGTAACGAATTCGCAAGTGGTGACTGGAATGGTGAGCGTGATACATATCCGCTGGAGCTTGCCGACAAATCCTGGAACAAAGTTAATGCGGTCGCCAGCCAGTGCCCTAAGATTAAATGCCCGCATTACAAAAACTGCCCCTTCTTTGCCGCGCGTAGCCGACTGGAAGAAGTCGATGTGGTGATAGCTAACCACGATATCGTTTTGAGCGATCTGTCTTTGGGTGGTGGTGTCATCCTGCCACCGCCGAAAGAAACCATCTACGTTTTCGACGAAGGCCATCACCTTACAAGTAAGGCCATTGAGCACTTTGCCGCAAATGCCTCGTTGGATAACACGGCGCGCTGGTTGGGTGACGTCAGTGACATGGTGATGGACATGCAGACCCCTTACGGTGAGAAGATGAATGACCACGTTTACAAGCTGGTGGCGCTGGCATCGGACACGGCTGCCGAGATGATGACAGTTCGCGGAACTCTTTTATCTTCACTCAACTTCCGGAACGACCACGGTAACATTGACGTCTATCGGTTCCCTGAAGGTGACGTACCCAATGATGTGCGCGCACTGTTTAAAAACGGGCTGTACCTGGCAAACCAAATGCAGAGTTTGGTTGAGAAAATGATAATCATCATTGATGAGGCAGGCGATAAAATTGTCGCTGAGGATAATGCCCGCCACAAAATGGCTATCGGTGATTTAAAGAACCGTGTAGAAAACTTGCTTGAAGCGATGAGTCGTTTTGCTGCCCCGGCGAAGAAAGGTGAGTTTGCAGTACCGGTAGCGCGCTGGGTAAACATCAAGCGTGACAATAAATCCGAGGTCATTATTCATAGCAGCCCAGTGCATGCTGGTGAGCAATTGGATAGAGAGCTGTGGAACGAAGCCTATGGGGTGATCATTACTTCAGCGACTTTGCGGACAATGGGCAACTTCAATGCCTACCTGAATGAAGCGGGTTTGAAAATGGACACGCCAACGTTGCTGGCGAGAAGCCCGTTCGACTACGAGAACAACGGTGTTCTGTTCGTACCCAGGATGCGCAGTACCCCAAAGAATGCCGAGGCGCATACCGATGAGCTGATCGAGTTGATGCCTAAGCTGATGTTACGGCGTAAAGGATGTCTGGTGCTGTTTTCATCCCGCAAGCAAATGACAGAGGTGTGTGAGGGTATGCCGGAGGACATCAAAGAGCACATCCTCATGCAGACCACGATGCCGAAAACGGAAATCGTTTCCCGTCATAAGCTGCGTATTGATCGTGGCGAGCCAAGCATTATCTTCGGCATGGCCTCTTTCAGTGAAGGCGTGGACCTGCCTGGGGATTACTGCGATAACGTGATTATTGCCAAGCTGCCATTTAGCGTACCGAGCGATCCGGTTAGTCAGACGATGACTGAGTGGATGGAGAAGGCGGGGCGTAACACCTTTGAAGAAATAACCGTTCCTCAGGCGTGTATCAAACTTATCCAGGCTGTGGGGCGACTCATCCGAACCGAGACCGATACAGGTGCAGTGACGATACTGGACTCTCGCATCAAGAACACACGGTACGGCCAGAACATTCTCGACTCGCTTCCGCCGTTTCGCCGTGTGATCAGATAGTGGTATCATTCGGTAAACAAAACGAATGAATAGGTGTGTAATGGAAAAGTATGAAAGTGTCATCACTGTGGTATTTCAGTTTGTAGGCAAAGTGCCCGCACCTTTTTCCACAAGCAGCCTGTTTGCCGAAAACCTACTGAAGGGCGAGAAACTGTGGAATGACCCTGGGACAGCAGGCAACCTGATGCTGCAAAAAATTCTGGCAGAGCAGGGCGCAGCCGATCACGACGATGGTAAAATTCATACTCGCACTACGGAGCTGAAAACACACGATGAACGTATGGCTTTCCAAAAGCTGGTGGGTTTACCGCCTTACAGCGATTTGACCAATGCCGTAGGTATCCTGATCGGTGGACTGGAGAAAGCAGGGCGGTTGATTAGTGTGAAAACCACTTCAGCCACCCCGCTACCAAACGGGGAAACTATTATCTCTACCCGTGATGCACAACGTCGTTTGTTCTTCATGAACCAGCACGGGATATGCTTTACGGTAGATAGCCAGTTACTGATCGCTGTCGATAAACTGGAAGGAGCAAAGTTCTTCGCCACAGAAGAAGAGCTGGACGCTGCTGGTGTTAAGCTTTGGGGTGAGAATGGTACAGGTCGCTGGCGCGTGCTGGTGGCTCCGATCGGGGAAGAGATTTGCGGCCTCTTTGAATTCGGCGAGATGACGACCTTGGGTAAACGGCCGGAGGGCAGGATTAACGAACTGTCGTTGTAAGGCAAATCCCACTATGCATAGAAAGCACCTTTTTTGGTGCTTTTTTTGTTTTAGCTATTCGTCAGCGGGTGGAGTGGGATGATACTGATTGCAGGTAAACAAAACAAACAACATAAGGGAATCATCATGAAAACTCTTCTTGCTGCTCTGCGTGTTACTGATCAGGTTCAGCCTGATATTGCTATCCCGGCTTCAGGTAAAACTACTGGCTTTACCTACGACGCTGCCAAGATCGGTTCGTTCAAAGGTGAAACCATTGCTATTTATCCGGCCTGGTCAAAACCTAACTCACACGGCGCGGCCGGTAACCCAACTGAATTCTACGGTGGCTTGCCGCTGTATTCGACCAAGCTACTTGCCTATCAGGCACTGCGTAACGAAATCGAAAAGCGTTTCGCTGCACAGCTTCAGGCGATTGATAAACAGATCCTGGCACTGGAAGACCGTCCATAACCAATAGGGCAGGGGGGTTCCCCCTGTTTATGACAACCACCAGCTGAGGAACGAAAAATGAAAGAACAAGAACTGGTCACCAAAGCGGAACAGCTTATTCAGCGCAATGATGGTTCGCAGGCAAAAATTGTTGCTACGGCAATGTTTGGCGCTGGCCTGCACATGTCGGTCGATGTCTTCGTGCTTCGCCGCGATAGCGCTGACCAGAATTGGCAGCTTTGTAACGACAGGCCACATCCGGATTACAAAACCATGTCCCGTGAGGATTACGTTAAGTTCGGGCGCTCCGAAATGCTGCGCACAGTCACCGCTGGAGAACTGTTGAAGGTCACTGGGATGATCGGTCAACCACTTTCCAATTATCAGTAAAAGCACGGTTGCAGCGCCCCCCATTTTTCCACCAAACATCATGCGGGCCTGGCGTTTTAAAATACCAAAATAAAAGCATCTTTCGAGGTGCTTTTTTTATGTCAAATGCTTCGTCAGCCGTTGGGGGGAGGGGATACTGGTTGCAGGTAAACAAACTAACCGATAACAGGGGTCACCATGAAAGTCATTATCTTCAGCCTCCCAAATTGCCAGCCTTGCCGTATGACCAAAGAGCGCCTGGCCGCAAACGGTGTTGAGTTCGTAGAAGGCAGCATCGAAATTCATCGCGAGCTGTTCCGCAATATGGGCTTCAAGTCTGCGCCGGTTGTGCTGGTGGAGCCTGATGCAGGCGAAGCGGTGTCCTGGTCGGGTTATCGCCCCGATTGTATCAAGGCGCTGATTGACGGAAAGCCAGAAGGCGATGCTATCTCTGGTTATACCCGGATGTGTGTCATGATCGAGATGCGCGAGCCTGAACTGTTTTCGGCTCCTGGCGAAGCCAAGTAAGAAGGTGAATGCCGTGAGCTATCAAACCGTCGCAATCCCTCCAGCCTTAGGGCTTCAACCACCAAGCGGGGCTGACGTTGTCTTGCTCGCCGAGCTGACACAAGCGCTGGTGGATGCAAAAGTCGAAATGAAAGTGATGCTGGAGCCTATCAACTGGACGCCGCCTTCCGGCCGTCCGGTGATGTACCGACAGGACGCTATCGACGTACTGTTTAAAGCCGGGGTTCCTGTTGATCCGGGCGAAGTAGTGTCGGCCACCAGCAATGCCGTGCAGCCGATCGACGATGCCGAGCTGGAAGCGCTGCTGGATATGCGTGACGAAATGGCTGGCACAGATTCGTTTTACAAAGCGCTGGATGGCGCGCTGGATGGCATTCTGGCTCGCCTGTATGCCGCTGAACGTCAAACCAATCACTAAGAGTATCGATAATGACTGTACACGACTTTGTATCAGGAGCGAGTGGCATTTCACCCTTTGCCATTGTTATGTTGGCCTTTTTCATCCTCTTTTTCGTCGTAGCGTGCTGTATCCCTCGCCCATCATTGGGTCTGATGGTGGCGGGCGGAATTGCTGGGCTGGGTGCAATTGCCACAATTCTTTGGATTAACTTTGCTTAGACCTTAAGGCGATTTGTCATTAATGGGCCATTTAAACCAGATTTTATCGGCTATCGGTAAAACACCAGAAGGGCACTCTACCCTGGGTTATTTTCTTCTTGGGCTGATGAGTGTGATATTCGGTTGGGCCCTTTTTCAATTCAACAGCGAGAATGACATTCCTAAACGTTACCGCGTGATGTTGTCACTTTCTCTCTGTGCAATATGGCTGAGCATAGCCATAGAAATCATCGACCATCTCTGAGGAAAGTCGAATGTCACCAGTTCTGATGAACAGTTATTTTTGCGGTGCCGGGCTGATGGATATCGGCCTGAAGAATGCCGGTATTCAGATCGCCCAGTCTTTCGAACTGGACGAAGATGCCGTTAAGACCTATCGCCACAACCTGGGCGACCATATCAAACACTGCGATATCACACAGGAAATGGTGCTGGAGCAGGATAGCTGCCACGGCATGTCGTTTACCTATCCCTGTACGAAGTATTCGACGATCGGCGACATCCACGGCACGCGAACGGGTGATGAGCTATTCCTTCACGCACTGCGCCACCTGGCTGTCGCCCGGCCTGAGTTCTATGTCATTGAAAACGTGCCGGGCATGCAGGCTTTCCCGGTCGTTATGGAAGCCATGACCAAGCTGGCGGGCTATTTCATTCAGGTATTCTGCCCCGTGAAATCTGAGCTGTGGGTACCGCAGCGTCGGCACCGCCTGATCATCATTGGCACACGACGCCCGTTCGATATCCGCCCGCCGGAAAATACGCGCCCAATCCCCCTCAGCGCGATTTTAGAGGATAACCCGGATGTTCGTATCCCTAAGTCGGTAGAAACACGCCTACAGGGCGGATATCGCGATTTACCCATCATTAGCGACCCGGCCAAAGACGATATCGCGCCGACGTGTGTAGCTCACTATGCAAAGGATAAATCGACACGATTAGTCGTTGATAAACGTTTCCCTCTGGGAGCGCGTCCGTATTCAGTGCGTGAATATGCACGTTTGCAAGGGGTTCCAGACTGGTTTGAATTCCCGGTATGCGATACCTCCGCGTATAAGCAGATCGGTAACGGTGTCAGCACCTACGTCGGCGAGTGGGTAGGGATTGAGATGATCCGCTACATGGCGCAGGTTAGCGATAAGTTTTCCCTCATTCATTAACCCTGGAGAAAAAGATGAAATTAACGGAAGAGCAAAAAGCCGACCGTCGGGAACTTGCCATGCTGGTTCAGTATGCCGCTTTGGCATACGCACTGTTTGGTGCAGGCGTCGCGGGAATTCTGGGAGCGTTGGATATCAACTCACTGTGGATGGGAGTCGCGATTGCGCTGGTTTCTCATGTTCTCATTTTTTCCAGGCCTTCTGTCCGAGAGAACTTCCCTGAAACCATCTATTGGTTATCGCTGTGGGCGTGTGCCCTTGGCGGGCCGATCGTGATCGGTTTCGGTCCCTTTGAACCACCGTTTAAAAACCCACTCATTATGGCCGCGCTGATTGTGTTCATCGTTACAGCGCTATACCGTCGGCAGGAAAAAAAGGATATGCAGTAATGAGCCACTCACCAGCTAAAACCACCAGCGAACAGATACTGGAAGCGGGGCTGCGGATAATTCACACCTGCACGCACAGCGATCACCAGGGGTATTATGTGATAGGCAAAAACAGGGCTGTCTTATCCGATTGTGCAACGGTTAAGGCCTATGACGGCGGGGCTGTATCGGTTGAGTATTTCCGTCCTGGCAATATCCCCCTGGTGGTCGTTAACAATGATGATTGGCTCAAAATCATCACTCACCTGTTAAATGAGCCACCTGCACCATCATCGCTAGGCCGGATCCCTTTAGAACTGGTGAATTTTCTGGAGAAGATTGCGGGGCAAACACTGTCGCCTGAAGCCCGCATCCGCGCGCGCGATCTGGCTGAAGGTGAGTGCTTTAAAAATGAAGTGCTCACGTTAACGACGCTGTTCAACGTCTGGATGAGGGATCCGCTGCTGACTGAGTTCGTCTCGCCGCTGAAGCAATATACATTGCCAGGAGAGCACGCCAAACATTTCTGGTCATGTTGCAAATGACAGGGGCGAAAGCCCCTTTTTTTGTACCTGCAATAGCTTCGTTGGCTGAGAGGGCGGGGCGATACTGGTTGTGGAATATAAGCGCCCTTTGGATGGAAAAACGAAACAATGACTACTGAACAGAAACCCTCGCTCGCGACCGGTGCGCCATTAAACGCGGAAACCTGGGCTGATTTTGTCTCCCGCCTGAAATATCACTGCGTCGGCAAAGGCGTTGATGAGCACTGTACCGCAGACCCGTTGTTCGTCGTTCAAAAGAAACGCCTGATCACGGGGCTGGATATGGACTACATCGAAGACCGGCTGGTGGCCGTAGATGATGCTCGCTGGTTTAGCCCCCAAGAATACTGGGATGACCTGGATACGGACGAGCGAAACGAGCTCAACCAAAAATGCCAGGCCGAATACCAAGCTGATTTTCTGGCTATTCGCGTCGATCAGCAATGGGATGTGCTAGGCGAGTTACCAGAGCATACCGTAACCGGCTACGTCTGGGAGTGGGAATACGTCAACGCACACTTCACGCGCGAAGCCGCGCAGGCCTTCATTCAACGCAAAAAGCACGACTACAACAAGTTGGAAATTTTCGTCGATTCGCAGTATTGGGCGAAGGAGTTCAACACCATCCGCGACGCCATTTTGACTGGCAAACTGGTATATCAGGAGAAGAAAGATGACACCAATTGAGATCCAAGGTCTGCTGGACGGCAAATGCATTCCTCGCGACATGAAGGTCAACGAGCCGCTGGTGAATTATCTGGCGCGCAAATTGACTGAAGGCGAGCAGATGCGCGCTGAGAACATCCATCTGGTGGAAGAGCTCAAGCGCGTGACCGACGGTTTGGAGTTTTTCTCCTACAGTACCGACGGCGGTTACGATGAGCACGACAGCGCCGACAAAGCCCGAAAAGCCGCTGAAGAGCATATCGACTACTACCGGGGAGAGGCCTGTGACGGCTGGCCTGAAGAAACAGACCAGGTTGTTTGGGGTATCGTCGTGCAACGCGCCAGTCAGACCGACCTGCGCGAAGTGGGGCCGGAAGACAGCGTGGGCCGTCACATCACTCAGGTTTGTGGCTATGCACTGATGCCTGCACTGGAAAACAGCCCGACGAAAGGTTACATCCCGACGTCTGAAGTGGAACAGCTGATGGCTGAAGGTAAAATGCTGAAAGATGCTCATGCGGCCATTCTTGAGCACATCGACGTGACGGACAAAGGCGCGGCCGGTACTGCGGCTATGATCGCAAACGACGCTCTCCACAACACGGACTACCCGGCGATTGAACGCGGCCTGCGGAAAATCAAGAAGGATGCCACCATCGCAGCGGCAAACCATGCCGGTAACATTGCGCAGGAAATGACGCGTGAAACTAGCCAGGAAGTTGTCAAGGCCGTCGGTCGTCGCCTCCTTGTGCTGGCGGAACATGTAGGGAACGGCCAATGAACAACCTGAAGGCAACGATGCGCCGGATGTTGGATGGCGATGATATGGACTGCGTGAGCGATCGCACAGGTAAAAGCGGCGACTACTGCGAAGGCTTTGTGGACGGTATGCACGAAGCGCTTAACCAGCTGACTGAAGGCGTTGCACCTTTGCTGGCTGGGGCTGAAATCGCTGGGTTGGAGCGCTTTGTTGCTCGCATGTACCAGCGCGCTAATCAGCTAGTGGACGACAGCATGAGCACGGCGCTGATTAACCAGGCGCGCTCTGCGGCGGTATTGGCTGAGCAGATGATCAGCGAACTGAAAGGTGAAAGTAGGCAGTTATAGTCCCAACTTAGCAGTTCTTACTGACCAAGTTGGGATTGTACAAATTTTAATGTCTGCTCATGCCGTAATTTACAAACGACATTTTGGTTCGCGAAGACGCCTGAAAACGTTTTCGCCTGCTCTTTCGGAAGTTGTTTGATCCAGCGAACACCAACAACCCATTCTGAAAGCTCTTCATTGTCAGCGTTTTCGTCTGGGTATTGCGCTTTTAATCCGGCAGAGAGAAGAGGAACATTTGAATCAGTAATGAAATCGCGAATCATAACTGCTGATTTGGTTACTTCTCCAAAACCGACATAACCACATCCCTTCATGTAAGCATAAATTTTGTCACCAACTGCAAGTCGCTTAAGCGCAGATGAATACACTTTCCCTTGACCTGCGCCAATGAATCCAAATTTTCTATTATCATCCCAAGTTCTATATTCGCATTCACCTACATTCACGAACCAACTACCAGTCCAATCATCTTGACTTGAAGCAATGACTCTTTGCTTAACTTCTTTTCGTTCAATATAATCTTTAGCCTCCGGTAACGGAATAATCGTTTCAGGCTTAATAAATAGCTCCCCATTGGAATCAACATATGGAGCCAAGCGAGTGCATTGAATGTCTACACCATATTCTCGCAACCATAATACTGCTGAGATGACTTCCGAATTGAACTCCTTTGAGGCCAAGATAATATGCTGTTTAGTGTTAAGTGACGTGATATCAGCATCGATAAATTGCTCAATTTCTTTTGTTGCATCAAATTCTGATTTACCTAAATACGACGCGTATTGCTTAAAAATCTCACTGGGTAAAAGGCTTGAGCAATACGATGCATATTTTATTGCCTGCCATTCAACGGACGAGCCTGAATCATCCCTTTTTAGTTCTACAATAACAAGTGCTGCCGATTTATTCACGCAAAGCAAATCAAGACGCTTGTTGGAAGTAAGGGTGACCTCTTTTCCAATAACAAGGAGTTCCTGGCCTAAAATAGTTGGACTTTTTTCGATCCACTCCTGAATATCAAAGCGTTCCTTTAGCCCAAGCTCCGAAAAGCTTGTTGGTTTTAGTTTGATTAATGACTTATTTTCTACATCAACACGAAACATTGGTTATATCTCCTTTCAGAGGTTTCCCCCTCTTGAATATGCCATACTTGGCACGATAAGGCTGCCAAAGATAGTACGATAGCTCTGCTTTCCTCATAACAGAACATCGGGGGTTGATTGGAGTTCCAGTAAATAAGGAATAAAAAAGATATTAATTTTCATTTAATTCTTCATTACAATATTGACGATGTTCTTCCAAGTGAATTTCTAATGGCCAATGTCGTTTATCACTTGGTAATCTTAGTTTTTGCCCATCAAGTTCTGCATATTCTGTTCCAGCTAACAAATCAGATAACCTAATTAACATTTTGGAATCAATCCAAAGCAAGCCTCGGTCAAAAAGAGTATGAATGTCTGTTTTAAGTAACAATCCATGCTGGACTTGGGTGTGCCAGAGGCCTTCATAGGGAATTATATGAGCAGCCTCTAATAACACTTGGATAGAACACCCTGTCACAGCGCACTTACCCTCATAAGCTTCAATCAGCTTTCTTCTGAACGCTGGCTGGCCTTGTCGAATAACAACTTCACGTAAAGCTTTTAATCGGGAATCAACTTCTTCTTCAGATAAATCAGCAAATAATTCATCCCTAGCTTCCACAACTAAGCGATCACATTGCCTAGGGGAAATAATGCGCTTTGGCGTTTTGCCATCATCACTAATATCCCAAACTCCATGAAGCTCCTGAACATATAGCTCATATCTTGTATTTCTCAATTTTCCTGTACGGAATAATAAGTCATATGGGCTGCCCTGATCAGAACGTGCATTTTTGCGGCTACCAAGATATCTATATCTGGCCTTGCTGTTAACTGTTAATGCATCTAATTGAATACGAACTTCAGATTCCTTTAACGGAGCATTGCTATTAAGAATCCATTTGACAATATCCACTGCTGAAGCAGAACTAAGCTGAGTGACAGCATACCAAACACGAAGATATTGAGGATGAAGCATTTCTTCAGGAATAATCCCCGGAATGTCTGCTACATAAGTTGAAAAGTTATGAAAACGAATCCATTCTCCCCATTGCCGAGAATGAGTGCTAATACCAGTTCGATGGGGCTCACGTTTTCGTATTTCATTGTTAAATTCCTGACGGCTAGGAGCGCGGCCAAGTTTTTCATAAAGATCATCACAACAGTCCCAAACCGCCCGCACTAGCAAGCCAGTTGGATAGCCATTTTTATTTAATTCCATAAGCCCCTCTAGCAAAAATGAATTGAGCTGAGTAATAACAGATTCCGTTACGACGTTCACTATAATTCATTAACGCAACTGTAGCGAATGACAACTATCAAATTAAAGTGTATGGAAGGTTGTGAGTGCCAAACCTTCCAACACAAAATATCCATTCTATACATCACTCATGCCTCATGCCAAAAATCAGATCGGTAAGCAATAAAATAGGCGCCTTCAATAACTTCGTCAGCTGAACGGGTGGGGTAATACTGGTTTCACGGCAAGCAACACCGCCACACAATCCATAAATAATTTATGCGCCATCAGCGCGATAAGGATCTGACATGAAAAACGAACTGCTGGAAGTTGTCATTGCAATGCGCGATTACATCGACGCGCTGCCGTCTGATGTTGTGTCACGTTTGCCTGCAATGCCAGGGTTCGACCGCGATTGGGCTAATGAAGTGATTGATGCGGCGCAGCGCGCTGAAATAAGCCAAACGATCAGCGCTCCGGGTGCTGTGGCGTTCCGTGAACAGATCGTGAAATATGTCGGCGGTCTGGGTAGCTCCGTTATCGCACAATCCGTGGTGGAAGCCATTTTGAGTGCAGCTAAGCGCTCCGAAGCGAAGGATGCCAAAGCATGAAAGCATTATCTATCCGACAGCCGTGGGCATGGCTTATCACTCACGGCCACAAGGACATCGAAAACCGCAGCTGGAACACCCACCAGCGCGGACCGGTGCTCATTCACGCCAGTGCGCAACTGGCATCCAAAGCCGACATGGAAAAGGCGCGGGAGATCCTGCGCGCCAAATATGGCGATTCCCTGATGCTGCCTGAAAGAAAGTATTTATCTTACGGCGCGATTGTCGGCGTAGCCACAATCACAGGCTGTGTCGAAGAGAGCGAATCTCCGTGGTTCTTCGGGCCGAAAGGCTTCACGCTGGCGGATGCCAAGACGCTGAAGCCAGTGTCTATTCGCGGCCGACTGAGCTTTTTCGAGACTGGCCTTCGTCCACATGCGGTATTCAGCTTGCTCGTACCTAATGAGCATACGGATGATACCGAAACCAAAGCAGCATGTTTGCAGGGGGAAAGGGCATGAAACTGTTTCCTATCAATTTCACCGACGAACAGGTACGGGCAATCCACAGCGGCCAGAAGGTGCAAACCCGCCAACTGATCAAAGAAATCTGCCTCGATACCTTCCCGGAATCCCTGACCAAACGCCAGCGCGCGCTGGTGGATAAGGTTTTGCCCCCCAAGTTTGGGCCGACGTTTTTCTGTCGTTTCGGGCATGTAGGCGATCGGTTGTGGGTCCGTGAAACCTATGGCGATTGCGGTGTGCGACTGGTCTATCGTGCAGACCTTGAAGATGGCTCAGCCAATAAAGTTAAACGCTGGTTTCCGGCGCAGCAAATGACGCAGTTTGAGTCGCGAATTACGCTGGAGATTACGGCGGTTCGTATTGAGCCCCTTCGCGACATCAGTGATGCCGATGCGCTGAGGGAAGGCTGTTCTATCAGGGATACCCGCAGCGGTGACTGCCTGGCCGATGTGTTCGCCCGTAAGTGGTCGGTTATCCACGGCGTTGACTGCTGGGAGGCCAATCCGATGGTTTGGGTGATCGACTTCAAAGTCGTGGAAGATGCCCGATGAGCCGCCTGGTTGTTGTGACTTTGCTGGAAGACGGCGGGGAAGAGCATGTTCACTTGCCCGTGGGGGATTTGGGCACGGGTGGCGGCTATACGACTCTGTGCGGCCTTGATGGTGGCCTGAGCGACACGGCGATGGAAACCAAACCCGCACCTCGTGGCGCAAAAGTTAACTGTCCCAATTGCTGGGCAATCTTCAATACCTGCCGTTCGTTCCGGGCAACTGACTTCGATTCGGCTGTAAAGCAGGAGTAATACCCCATGCAGGAAAAAGACATCGTTCACGAGAATGGAAAATTTTGGGTGTTGCGCGATAAAGATGCTTACTGCGTGATGAAGTCCGGTGTAACCCACTCCGAGGGGGATAGTGCTTATGCACTCACTGAAGATGGTCTGAGCATTGCGATCGCACGCTGCGACTATCTGGCTGGCCGGGCTGAAACGACAGAGCGAGTGGGCTTCGCCAAGACCCTGCATTTCTACATGACTGAAGCTTCTGCCTGGTTGTTGGAAGAGCGACGGGAATACATTCAGCGTGTGATCGTTAAAAAGCTGGTTGTCGGTCTGGCCGACATGGCGAAATGGTCGCCGGAGTGCGCTGCTGAGCCGGGTTCTGCTGAACTGAAGCAGATGTACTCCGAAGGGCTGGCTTTCTTCACTGAAAAGGGATTCCCTGCTAATGGGCAAAATTGACAAATACCAGATTCAAGACCTGAGCCGCCTCCGGAATGAAACCGGTGAGCTCGCGCGCTGGGTTATTCAGCTTCAGACAGACCTGGACACTGCGCGCCGTGAAAAGGCCTCTGTGGAGGCGGAACTATACAGGGCAACAGCGCCTATGCCGGTGGCGGAGTATCAATACCGGTATAGTTCTTCCGATCGCAGTATGTGGAGCGCCGGCACTCCATCCCTAACGAATCGCTGTACCAACGTATGCGGGCTATTCATACCGATGGTTCATACCAGTTCCGTGAGCTGTTTGAAAAGCCACATACCCTCTAATTGACGTAGCAAAACAGGAAATCGTAATGGCAATGACAGTAGAGCAGTTAAAAACGCGCGCTGCGGCATTTCGTCTGGAGGCGTTGCGCTGGGAAGACATGGGCTATTCCGAGCAAACGAAACGGCTGCGGGATAATGCTGATGCTTTGGAAGAGCTGGCCGAACTGAAGGAAGCGCCTCCATTGGGTTATGCCGAAAACGGCAAAGGCTTCATTTATCCGGTTGACCGTGCCGATCGCATTACAAACCCGGTGCCGGTGTTTGCCGCTCCACCAGCGCTGCATATTCCTGTCGGGTTTATGCTGGTACCGAAAAAACCGACCGACGAACAGCTGCGGGCGATGCTCGCAGTGCAGTGGCCTGCGATCTACCGTGAACACCTTCGCCACCCAGACAACGGGCCGAAGTCAGCGAAAAAGACTGAAGACGACATTGATGTCGCTACCCGTCAGTATGCTGCGGCGATGTGTGCTTCACCTGAGGCGGATCTGCCTACTGAAATCAAGCAGAGTTAAAAGCAATGTCAGTAATTCCCGGAAGGTGAACCCGGTGTTAGACTCAAAAATTCAAGCGTTAAAGTACCGTGTTCTATCTTTCTGAAAATTATTGGGGTTGTTAATCATGCCAATTGCAAAAGAGAAGCCAGCGGAAAATCCAATTCTCCAGGATCTGGATTTTTTCATTGAAGACCGTTCGGGTATTTGGGTCAAACAATGGAAGTCTGGCGGTGGGTGCTGTCCGGCCACTGATGAAGAAGTTGTGATGTGGAATTTGCTGGTAAAACTAACCGATCAGTAGATGTTGGCTTAAGCCACCCGCGCGCTGATGAAAGTCAACTTATACAAAAGGTAATGACGATGAAAGTAACTGAAACCAAGGTGATGAGCCTTGAGATCAGCGAGCTTCGGGACTTTGACCCGATCCGCGTGGTGACTGAAAACTACGGGCCTGGGCGTGGCCGAATCACGATAACGTGTGAGGGCAAGGCGTGGACAGGCTCCTGGTTCGCAATGAGCGACCGCTCCGTTGAGCAGTTTTTCTGTGACTGCGGCAATGATTACCTGGTCAATTGCATGGCCGGTAACGTGAGCAGCGAAATCGACAATGACAATGAGGCGAATATGCGTTTCATGTTCAGTGAAGTGCTGCGCCTGCGCCGGGAAGGGGAGTTATCCAAAGACCAAGCCCGTGTGTGCTGGGAGGAAATCGACGGATCTGACGATATCAAAAGCACAGTCTGTGCCTATTCTTCAGTGATCAGTGAGGTGCCATACTTCAGCACTGAACCGTGGTACCTGCCGTGGCCGACGGTGCCGAACCCAGTCTTTATCCGCCTGAATAGCATGTTTGACATCGTTCGGGCTGCACTGCAACAGCACCTGGCTTTGGCCGGGCAGTCAGAGGAAACGATAGCATGACCGAACGTGAGCAGTTTGCCAAAGATAACGCCATGTCGATGGACTTTGTGAATTGGTTCTTCGACAACAAAAAAGACAGCTGTGGCAACGTCTGGTTTATGATGGCTGCGGCCATGTGGGAAGGGTGGAAAGGGCGGGCGAGCCGAGAGGCTCAGGCAGTTCAAGTAACAGAACGGATGGCGCTCGACTTTCATCACGCCCTGACTGATGGCAGTATCGGCAACGACGAACTAGAAGAAATCAAGGTCGGTCTACGTGCTGCTCTATGCAATGTCGCCGTTCCACCAGCGCCAGCAGTGCCAGATGCTGTCGATTATTCAGATCTCGACACTACCAGCCAAGATAGAGAGGTTATCGAAGCTATTGCTGAGTGCAAAGGCTGGAACGCCTACCGCACCGCATTGCTTGCTCAGCCTGTAAGTAGCTGTTACACGTTAGCAGACGATGCCCGGCGCATGAATTGGCTGGTGGCGCATCATGTTGCGGTTAGAAAACCGCTTCGCTATGGAAGTGAGGCTATGTTCACAGCCCAAACCATAACCGATGAAGAG
Organism: Providencia sp. M-27; assembly: GCF_011077905.1. Classification (NCBI taxonomy): domain Bacteria; kingdom Pseudomonadati; phylum Pseudomonadota; class Gammaproteobacteria; order Enterobacterales; family Morganellaceae; genus Providencia; species Providencia sp. M-27. The sequence goes on from NZ_JAALBT010000021.1 coordinate 44,749, forward strand.
GATGATCATCACGCCACTAAGCTGCGAGAACAAATTGATGCAGCCATGAAGGCTGAAGCGGTCAAAGTACAAAAATAACACCTCTCCTTCTTTTTCCTACTTCCCCCAGAAAGTCCTGCTTATGAAGTGACCCCATTATGTCGGGCTTTTTTTAATCATTAACAGCTGATGACCTGTACGTGAGGATATCAAAATTCCCCTTATGTATACTGAAAAAATACGTTATTTTATTGTCTTTAATTAAAGGTATTAAAAATACTATTTCTTAGACTTTTCAGCTTGATCAGCCAATCTTAGGTTGATACGTATAATTATCAAAAATCACCAAGTATTTATAAGCAATTAAAGGGTTTACATATGAAACGGATTTTTTTTATATCGCTAACATTGATATTAAGCCTCAGTGCTACTGCTAATAATTTGCCTGTCAAAAGTGAGCAATCCTTGATATCTAAACTAACAACCCTGGCAAACAATGGCGATGCTCTTTCTCAACAAGCTTTAGGCAATGTATACCTAGAGGGGCGGCTAGTCGAAAGAAACCCCGAAGAGGCGATTAAATGGTATATGAAATCAGCAGAACAAAATAACCCTGAAGCTCAAGCTCAGGCTGGATTTTTTTACTATATGGGCTATGACGGGAAACGAGACTACTCAAAAGCTTTGTATTGGCTAAAGAGAGCGTCTGAGAACGGTTCTGGCCAAGCTGACGTAGTTTTGGGCTCTATGTACATGGTCGGTGAGGGGGTGAAGCAAAATGAAGTCTTAGGTATTAAATACCTTCAGTCAGCCTCGAGCAGAGGAGTTAAAGAGGCTGCTGATGTACTGGCAAGGTTAAATAATCAAACTGAAAATGGTAAAAGTACAGTTGGAATAATGGATGATAAACCATTAAAAATACTTAAAAGGGAGGCTGAACAAGGAAATGACCAAGCTCAATATGGCCTTGGCTCACACTATTATAACAGCCATAATTATGAGGAAGCTTTTAAATGGTTTGAATTATCGGCCAAGCAAGGGAATGCCTATGCTCAATTGCAATTGGGATTTATGTATGGTGACTCAAATGGGTATGTCAAAGAAGATTATAAAAAATCAAAATACTGGTTTGAGAAATCAGCAGCGCAAGGAAATGCAGATGCAAATTACTTTCTCGGCTTGCTGTATTTAACAGGTAACGGAGTTGAAAAGGATAAATCAAAAGCTAACAAACTATTTAAGAAGTCATGTTCGCTTGGAAGTAACAAGGCCTGCGATAGATTAGAGGAATAACAATATAGTTACCCCATTAAAAAAGAGTATTTAAGCGCATGATTTAACAGGTTTAATTAGGTTTATAACATCTCACTAGTAATAGGGAATTTAAAATGGGATTCTTCAATAAGATATTTTCCAGACCAAACCGTAAACCTCTGGTAGATAAGAAAATTTTGAGTAACGGAGCGCGATTAAACGATGCCGAAGTGGATATCCTCTTTATAATTAAGAATGGCGATGTTTTGTATGTAAACCATGAAATAGAAAACCTCTTTGAGGTCGATCGTGGTGGTGACCGCCTTTTCAAAGGTCGCGTAGTGAACTACAAATACTTAGGTGAAACAACAAAGGATGAAGTGCAAGTCTTTATTGGCTTTGATGAAAATGACGCCTATATAATGTTCACTCTACAAGCTAACTTACAAGATAGATTTGAATTTGTTGGGCAATCTTTGATGCGATTCTTTTCCAGCAATCGTATTAATGGTGTGTTTTCGTGGGAAGGATATTCAGTTCAGTATGAGTACACATATAAATTATATAATAAAAACAGTACAAATTTTCTGATTAACGCCAACCAAACCTTTGGTTATTTAATTAGTGAAGATACTTTCGAGCAAGGGGAAGGGGATTTGCTGAAGGAAAAATTTTGGCATACCAAACAAACTACACATAGTGAACCTGAAGCACAGGTGTACTGTTACCCTAAAACCAATACTGAATACTCTGTGTCTTCAAGTTGCATTAAAAGCGATAACGAATCAGCAAATAAAATATATGAACAAGGTGTTGAATATCTAAAAATAGCTGATTTTAAAATGGCCTTTAATAATTTTAAGATTGCATCTAAATATGGACATACTTCAGCTACATTCAATTTGGCACTAATGTATAAAAATGGAAATGGATGTGATTATAGCTATGAAGATTCCATGCAATTGTTCATAAAATCACAAGATGAAGGACATCAAGGGGCTCTGAGGCACATAAAAGAACTGGTAAAAGCTAAGGAACTGTCTGCCGACCTATCCAACTACCCTCTGGTATTAAATGAAGCAAGTCACTTACATGACGGAACTGTTTTATACTTCTTTTATTTCTTCTTAATTAATAGCTTAAGCGAAGGTGATATTGTTAGCTGGATAAGATATGAGCTCGATTGTGCATCTATAGGTAATGAATTAGCGCAGCAATATGTCCATGAAATATCACCCAACAGTGAGTTCTATCGAAATGGAGGGGAGGAGCTGACCCCTAACGCATCGCTTTTTAGTGACATTTTTGATCATGTCACCATACCTCTTAGAAAAACGGAGGACTTTAGCGATATAATCAAGTTAAGGTGCAATCTAGTTAAAAATCTATTCAATCATATCTTTAACAAACACTTAGATTAACTCTTCCATCTCTCTTAGATACCTAGCGCTGTAAATTGTTAGTTTTTGCTAGGTTTCTTGTGCAGTAGCCTATTTATAATTGTAATGACAACGACATTACACTCTTATATACTTAGCAGAATAAGCAATTAATTGGGAGGCATATATGGCAACTCAAAATGATGTAGCGGTAACACGCTCATCTCTGAACCTGAGAATTAAACCGGAAGACAAAATCCTGATCGACCGCGCCGCAAATGCGGTAGGCAAAAATCGAACTGAGTTCGTTCTGGAAGCCGCTCGACGAGCTGCTGAAGAGACACTGGCGGACCTGCGGGTTATTAACGTCAGCCCCGAGGTATACCAGGAGTTTATTAATCAGCTTGATGCCGCACCAAGGAACAATGAGGCATTACGAAAAACATTGATGTCTAAATCCCCTTGGGAGAAATGACATTGAAGCTGACAGCACCCGAACCCCTCAAAACAGGCCATTTGCTGGAAGGCTTTTCATCTGGTGAAGAGGCTTTAGATCTCTGGCTAAAAAATCGGGCCATGAGTAATCAAAACTCAGGAGCTTCACGAACATTTGTAACCACTTCTGATAACCAAGTGATGGGGTATTATGCCTTGTCTTCCGGGATTGTGAGCACCAATCAAGCTGTTGGCCGATTCCGCCGCAATATGCCTTCTGACATACCAGTCATCCTTCTCGGTAGACTGGCAGTGGATACAAGAGCTAAAGGGCTTGGAGTTGGAAGGGGATTGGTCAAAGATGCCTGTCATCGTGTTATTCAGGCCTCTGGGCTGGTGGGCATACGAGGAATAGTGGTCCACGCTCTAACTGATGATGCTAAACGCTTCTATGAACACATTGGTTTCGTCCCTTCACCACTTGACCCTATGATGCTAATGATAACACTCGCCGATCTGCAACTCGCAATGGGTATTCATCCAAACTGATCAAGCCCGGAATGCAGGGCTTTTTTTTCGTCACCCGCCTTACTGCTCGCATAATGAAAGCACCTTTTTCACGATCGAGACACCGCAATGACAACTCTTAACTGGAAACCGAGCGAAAGCCGTTGGAACCAAGGCGAGCAACTTTATTTGGGTCAATTTAAGATCGGTTCAGCTTACTACGATGCGACGCATACGCGTGGGCAGGAGGCTTATGCTACCCGTTGCAGCCTGCCAGGCCTCAAAGGCGATCTGGGACATTTCCCTGATATGGCCGCAGCCAAAGATGCCGTTGAAAAGGCGGTGGCCTTCTGGCTGAGAAGAGCTGGGCTGCAATTCTCCGAAGCAGTCAACACAAAGGCTAAGCCATAAACCAATAGCAGAGTGTTGCTGTCAAAATCGAGAGGCCGTAATGACTTTTAAACAAAGCCGCGAATTGCCCAGAGGGGCGGGCATTACCTTTATGTTCTTGCTGTTCTCTTCTGGAGTGGCATTGCTCTTCGGGACGGGATGGCTGATCACCACCGTTATGAACGGGCTTGATGCTTTCCCTTATGCGCTCCGAGGGTTTTCTTGGCAATGGCAACCTGAGCCCGGTTGTCTGACCATCATTGATGCCCCAACAACGTTTTGGGGATACCTCGTTGCTGGTGGGGCGGGATGCATCACATTGCTGTTCATCTGTGTGTTCATTGGCATGAGTCTGTTGTCAATCCATACGCTGTCACAAGTCATCAATAAGCAACTTGACGGCCTGGATAAATTCGGGATTAAGTTAATCTCACGTTTGTTCAAGAAGTAAGATCAGCGAGTGCGAACTGAGCCCGGCAATGTCCGGGCTTTTCTTTGCCAGCAGTCAAAAGCCGGGATAATGGTCCTATAACTAGGAAAACAAAATGCTAAAGTAGCGCTTATTCAGTAAAATGAATCCAATATAAGTAAATTAGTTGGCTGATCATATTGATGGGAAACTCCATGTTAACAGGGAAGTACTCAATCAACTAGATGAAATTTAGGGAAATTTTGAACAGGTGGTATTGCAATCCCATTTTTGTAGTTCTTACTTTTTACTCATCTGACATTAAAATGAGCTAAAAAATACTGAACACGCTGAACTATGGGACAAACCAGTGCCCAGTCAATGTTTAGATAAAATGAAAGCAATGTGCGTTGGAACAACTTTAAAGATAAAAACCTGATGAAATGATGGAAATCGGTCACAACCGAGCATTAAAACAGCAATATAGTTATTTGATATTATTTGTAAAGAGAATGCAATGGCTGTAGAAAGTCAGAACGCGTAGGTCGAAAATAGAAATAACATATTTACAAAGAAATTAAAATCATAAATCAGGATTTATGTACGTCAATAACCAATATGTTTTAGGTTAGTTAGGAATAAAAATAATGAAAATAAAATGCTTGGACCCTTTAGGAATTAACAGTTATGAACGAGAAGCTAATGAAAAACTTGAAGCTAGTCTACCTCAAAACTGGAAAGGTTATTCATCCTTGGAAATGCGAGGTAGACAAAGTGGAGAATTTGAAGGTGACTTAATTATTATCACTCACGATAGAATAATAAATGTTGAGTTTAAAAAGTGGTCAGGAAGAGTTTTTTCGAAGGACGGTCAATGGGTAGTTCAGTTTCCTAATGGTAATGAAGAACATCGAAAACATGGAGTTAATCAGTCTCGTAGATCTGCAAAGATACTCTCAACCAAATTAAAAGAAAGGTTGGGCAATAAGTTTATACCTTGGGTTGATTTTTGTGTGGTTCTATGTGGAACCGCAACCAAAGATGATCTTCCTCCTGACGAACAAGAGTACGTTTTCTCGTTAGAAGAATTTTCAAAAATTGGTGATGATAAGATTTATAAACAATACTTCAAAGATAAGTCGTGGATGATTAAGCGTAAGGAAGATGCGCCTAATAAGAACCTGAAACAGTGGGATAGGATTTTCTCTAATAATAGTGCTGATTTTAAAGCCAAAGACTTTTCTATCAATAATTATGTTCTTCAAGGTAAACCTCAATTCCGGCATCGTGATGGACTTTATGCAGAGTACCTGAGTCAACGTTCTGATAATCATAATTATAAAGCACTAATGCGGCGCTGGGACTTTACTTCTCCTTGTATCATTGAGCATGCCAGAACACCTGAACAGAGGTCGCTAATTGCCCACAGAGAAAGTGATGTACTCGGTTATATAGCAAGTCAGGATGAAGATCTTAGGGATACATATTTGCGATTAGAATATTTACCTAGTGAGTTATCTTCTGACTTTGTTGAATTGTATGAGTGGCCAAACAAAAAAGAGCGTCTTGATACATTTATTAGAAAGAATAGTTTAAAACTTACTGAAGAAAATAGAATTAACTTAATTCAAGCTCTTGTTAGTCGTCTTGCGAATCTTCATGATATAGATGTGGCTCACCGTGATATTGGTAATCACAGTATCTGGGTGTCCCTCCCTAGTAAGGTAGTATTGTCTAATTTCCTGACCGCAACGTATCCAGATCCGCAAAATAAAACAGTCTCTAATATTCGTAAAATTCTTCAGCACAATCAGATTGCTACACCTGAAGAGTTATACGAAGATTCAGACGGCACACATTTTACTCGAGATGTATATTTAGCTACTGCTGCATGCCACTATATAGCATTTGGTAAGCCTCCTATAAAAATGGATGGTATTTACCTATGTAGTGGTTTAATAAATTTGGCCACCTGAACAGAGGTGATATGCTCACCTCAGAACAACACAGGTGCCTTAATGAAAAAACGAAATTTCAGTGCAGAATTCAGACGTGAATCAGCCCAGCTGGTTGTGGATCAGAACTATACAGTTGCAGATGCCGCGAAAGCCATGAATATCGGGCTTTCCACCTTGACGCGGTGGGTAAAGCAATTACGGGACGAACGGGCAGGCAAAACACCGAAAGCATCCCCTATCACGCCGGAACAAATTGAGA
>NZ_JAALBT010000022.1:0-37522 GCF_011077905.1 Providencia sp. M-27
CAGGCCGCATGAATATAACGGTGGATTACCACCAAACGAATCAGAAAACCAATACCGGAAAAACTCTAAAACCGTGGCCAATTTTAGTTGACCACTACAATTCTGTATGAACTAGTAAAGCGTAGAGTGTCCTCCGAGGCTTTATCATCATTAAAAAAAGCTAAGTACAATAAAGATGACGCGAAAGACTATAGCATTCAGCTAGCGAATAATACGGCATCTAAGGCCTTGGCTGATATAGCTTACTATGCAACTAACCCTGATTATGAAGAAAGTAATATCTCAGTGGAAGATGCAGAATGTTGGATTTTAACATGTGACATTCAAACCGAATTATTGAAACAGTACGATAAGGGAGTCTGCTGCTTTTCTTCTACTCCAGACAGCTCTTTACTTTGGAGTCATTATGGTGATCAGCACAGAGGTCTTTGTATTGGCTATTCTTTAAAACGAAAGCCAATTCCCACTTTGCATAAAGTGGATTATAGCGATGATCGTTGTTTGCATACGAGTCTTATCGCAAGAGCCATACTTAATAACGAATTTTCAGCAAAAAAAGAACTCGACAATACCGTATTGCTAAGAAAAGCAACGCCATGGAAGTACGAGTCAGAATGGCGGCTCTTTGACCATGTGGGTTTAAATGATTCCCCCCTAGAAATGATTGATATCACTTTTGGTCTCCGTTGCCCTTCATCAATTATTCATACTGTCGTTAGCGCATTAAAAGATAGAATTTCAGAATTCAGTTTCTTCCAAATAACTCAAAAAAGAGGTAGTTATGCGTTGCAAAGGGAGAGCATAGATCTGGGCGAAATGGCTAGTTACTATCCAAGGGTTTCTCGGTCTGGAATAGAGATATTCGGGCCAAGTATTAAGGGGGGGATAGTTAATCACTTTGACTAGCAAACGGTCATTAGAAAAAGTAGACCAGTTACTGCCATATGCATCTAACCCATAATCTATGCCTAGATGATAATGGGGCATAACTGTTTTAGCTGGCAGTTTCGCTCTCTATCTCAATTCTGTGACTGAATCAGTTGTTGCACCCAACTATTAAGTGAATATTCATTCATGAGGAAGGGCTAGATGAAGACATCAGATTGAATGGATAACATAGCTACTTGCTCGACTAAATACAAAAATGAATGGCCTATCGTTCCGCTAGCATCTGAAGCGATGCGCTCTACTAACTCTGACAACACTCACAACATTCCAAGTCTCAAATTGACAATATTTATTACTCAAACTCGATATTAGGAAAATTCAAGCTTTAATATCCTCTGACAAGAGCTTTAAAAATCGCAACATAAAACATAGCCCAATAGGAGGATGTGTTGGTGATAAACCTAGGCGTTATGAAGGCAACTGAGTGATTCATGTATTTCTCTGATATATTGATTATTTTGTAAATTAATAATACAAACCAACAGTTTCATTTTGGTAATTTAAACCGACCATCTGAGTCATTACAGGCAGATAATTGATAGACTTTAGGTACTGTTTAGCTTTAAGTGAGTGATAATATGTATCTATTTCATCAGCCAAAACTATTATTTTATTCCCTGCTTCATACCCAATACCATATCCATAGGTTTTACTATCGGGGCGTTGATCCTCGCAATGGTTATGTATTACAGAATGGGGCTCTCCAGTCAAATTATTGATGATAATTGGTAGAGGGTTTTCGAGTAGTTCAAGCAGATTCGACGGTGACAGTTCATTAATGAATTTTTCATCATCTGCACTAATTTTATCAAATGCCGGTTTCGCGGAAACTCCGGAATGGGCTATCAATTCAGAGGCTATGTGCTGTAACAATGCTATGTTGTTCATCATTTTTTATAGGTCCTCCCATACTGTTTGAAATAATCATTGAGCTCTTTGTCTCGCTCATACGTAGCCGCATCTGCCGCTTGCCTGGCTTCATCAACCTGCTTTCTTTGTAGTTCTTCAGCCAGCTTCAGATAAGATTGAATATTCTCTTGGTTTGGTTCATTTGTTACGAGTTCAAACGCAGCTCTTTCACGTTCCTCCAATGAGCCGCACCCCATCAACGAAAACATGGCAATTGAAGCACAAAAGTAAAAACGAGCGGTTGAGAATTCCCGTTGTGTTTTTTTCTTCATCATTTTTCCAACTTAATTATCTGTTGCCCCCTAAACACGCCAAGGAGAGTTGTTTTGTGTTTGTCAGAACGCACCTGTCGGTCAGCATCAGCGGTGAACAATGGTAGGGGACTGACTTTAAAATCCTTATCCTGCACTATCAAAAACGGCACAGGCGCGTTTATGCAGCGTTTTTTTCCACTGGCAAAGGTTAGGTTGCAGATCGGCTGCGGCGTAACGCTACGCTTTATTCTGAGCCTATTAGCAGGGCACTCTTGGATTTTATACATTAAGTCCTGTAACTCAGCGTTGCCTTTTGCTATGTCTGCTATGAGCTGATAAAGCTTAACAGGGTCTGTTTTCTGCATGAGTCCTTTTAAGCCCCACGTATATGATGCATGAGTGATCACATCGTCAGAGTTAAATACAGGAATGTTCCGGTACAAATGCAGTGTCATTACGTTGCTCAGATGTTTACGCAAAATGGTGAAGCGCTCAGATTTTGGCAGTGCGACAATCGTGCTTCTGATATTGTTTTTTACGGTATTAATTTTGATTAGATGATCAGCAAGTTCCATAGCCTCAGTTGATAACTGTACATATCCGGCTGTTCGCCTCGCAAACTTTTGTGAGTACAGCGGAGAAATGTATAAGTCCTGCCAACATGAGATAACCGATGTATAGGCATCAGGACCCCAATTCACAACCGGCTCAATGCATTTACCGATATCATCACAACCATTTTCTACCGGTGGAATGACACAGGTAAGGGCTGAAATTACCTTTGTATCTCGAAAAAGAGAGTCAAGCTGGTGGAGGTACTTCAGCAATGAACCAATATAGCTATCAAGCATCACATGAAACTCCTGTTCATAGAAAGAAAGTATCATAACCAAATATGCCAACATACAAATAAGCGTTCAACAAATACAGGAGCGAAACTTAGACATCTGCGCCCCTGACTCGCGCTTTTTTCTCTCTTTTTCTCTTTTTTTCTCCCCCTTTTCTCTAGGCGCGGCTGTTCAAGGTGGAACGCCCATGTAACTACACCATCTTTTGTATGTTGGCATATTTCATGGCGACTTTTACAAAATGAAATATGACCGATCATGCTATTATTCTTGTTCTCTGGATTTCTTCAAAAATTTTTTAAAACTGCTATCACTGACCATCAAGCCGTAAGCAGGTAAAGCATCCATAATCGCATTCCAAGACATGCCTGATGATTTCATTTCAAATAAATCATCCTGAATATGGTTCAACATAGCATTTTTTTTATAATTCTGGTTTTGCAAACTGAACTGAGTAATTTTTTCTTGTAATCGTTTATTTTTATACATCATTACTATAATAAACCTATCTGCTTTTCGAGCTCGTCCAGTTCCTTATCGGTAGGCATAGAACTACCCACTTTTTCATTGTGAATAACATAGGATATGCGTAACACAGAAGCCTTGCGTCCTTTACGTGACTCAATCGCAATTGAAACATCCTTGATATTCGTTTGTTCACCCAAACTAACCGCCAGCCGCTTTAAAAACTGACCAAAATACTTATAGCTTTGATAGAGATATTCCTTATTGCCTTTCTTATCTATATTGAACAGCCACATTTCGTCCTTAAGTTCGTCAACTCCAATTGTGAAAGACGTTTTATATTCGGCAATAGTATTACGTTTAGAGTAACGTTTCATAATTAGCTGATATAGATTTGCCAAACTAGCATCCGATAATCTAGCTACATAAAAAAGGTTTTGTGTTGTGAATTTTTTTGATAATTCAAAGAAATAGGGAAATACCCTACGGTTAAAGAATATTTTGCAGTAGCCTTCGTCAAAGTAATATGTAGCGCTCGTTGTAATGTTGGTTTTTGAAGCTCGTTTAAAACCTTCCTCACTTAGATCTTCATATATGTGAGAGCTCAACAGAGTATCTACGGCGAGTGGAAGCGATTTATACGCAGTTGAAAGGTCCACGTCACAAATTTCAGCATACTCCTTAGCTTTAACCTCAAAGCATATTTCATCTTCATCAACAGATTCTCTAGGATCAGATATCTGAGCGAGAATAAGAAACAGCACTCTTTTCGCCGGTATAGGCAAGCTGGCGAGGGAAAGATTGAAATCATCAGAATGACGAACATTAGTATAAAGTGTTAAGTTACTGATTTGCTTCTTTTTCATCACAAAAGACTCAATTCCAACATGATAGGTATATATTCTAAAGGTTGTTTTGTCTAAAAGCAAAGTGACCTTTAAAGTAATACGTAGCTGGTAGAGTATTGAACACCAGACGAAAATAGCCTTAACGTTGTGATAATAAATACATAAAGTATGTTACCTCTCACATTAGCAATACTTCCATGACGGCTTATTGCCAAGTCAGTTAACGAAATTTCCATATGACAAACTGCATATGTCACGACCTTTCGTTAACATACTGATAAACAGTAAGTTAATGAAGTCCACCATACTACTCTATACTGCATCAACGACGACCTTTTACCTTAAACAGAAAAGTAACTTTTTTTATGATCATACTGCACCAATGACGACCTTTAGCATAACCGATTGATATATATGGATTATATATACATGCTTACACCATTCTATACTGCATTAGCGACGACCTTTAGCCACCAGCAGAAAAATACCTTTTTTTATGACCGTACTGCATCAACGGCGACCTTTAGTGTAACAATATGATATATAAGGATTTATTTTAAGCATTTACACCGTTATATACTGCACAAGTGGCGACCTTTAGCCTTTAATAGAAAAGTACCTTTTTTTATGACTATACTGCACCAACGGCGACCTTTTGTATAACATGTTGATATATATGAATTAAATTATGATAGAAGTATATATTTATACTGCATCAGCGGCGACCTTTAGCCACCAGCAGAAAAATACCTTTTTATTGATTAACTGCATCAACGGCGACCTTTTGCAGCAAATCAAAAATATACTTTTTCGGTAGTGGAATATTACAAAACATTTAAGAAAATCGTACTTATCCACAACAAAATTAGAAAATAAACTAATATTAATTAATAGGATATGATTTTTTTGATTAAATAACGAGCCTTGGTTAATAATTAACCGCATATACTTTACAAGTGACGACCTTTCACTGCATCAACGGCGACCTTTCACTGCATCAACGGCGACCTTTCACTGCATCAACGGCGACCTTTTACTGCATCAGCGACGACCTTTCACTGCATCAGCGACGACCTTTAATATCGTAACCAAATGATTATTATGAATATATCCCCATATCTAAGGTTTTAATGTTTTAAGATCTAAAAAGAAAAAAAAGATCTTAATATGCTAAGATGTGCTTCACTGTGGACAATTTTCTTATGCTTTCTAACGCACTCGCTTTGCTCGTTTGTTCAACAGCGACACCGACACGAAAACAAGTTTTCATGTCTCTCGCTGTTCAGAGCTAAAAATGTAAATTCATTTATGATTGAAAAAAAAAAGCCCAAACAAATGTTTAGGCTTCTCAGTTAATGAGTGTCGTTCAAATACAGACTTTTTAGCGTTACAACAGTACATGCATAACTTATTTTTAACGCTGCGGATAGCTGCTGTACGATGAACACAGCAAGTTCCAAACGTTGGTATTGATCTATACCGTGTTCTAGAGTCTGTCCTGCTTCAGAGATCAAGAAAATCATTCCTGACTTGCCATTATCAAAGACAGACAACCCTTTGTTTCTATGACCCCCATGATATCGGGCATCTAGATTATCAATATACTTCTTTGATAGAAGAACTAATGCAGTGAGTTGAGTCAATTCTTTTAAGGATAACTGAATAGTCATTTTCTGTTCCCATCTTGCAGTTCCATCCTTTTCAAGAGGTGCTATCTCGATGTTAAGGGTAGGAACGCCAGATCTGGAAACTACCTTTTGAAAGTTAAGACAGGAACGTTTCTTTTCGTGTTTCTGCCAATCGGCGAAGAACTTTAAAGTCTCACCATACACTTGTTCGGACATACACCACCCATCAATCTGGTAATGAACCTTTCAAATTCTGTGCTGCCTGACTTGGGGGCTCCTTCTCTATTTTTACTTTATCAGTCAGTAACGCCCGTTTTGCCTGACTCAAATTTACTTTATTGTGAGCATGAGTGCCGTCACTATCAACAGTTAGAAAGGAATCTAACATTACTTTGAAGGTATCAGCCTTTGTCCTGTCTGATAGAATTGAAGCCAGCAAAGAAGGCAATCTATCATCAATTTCCCCTAATGCGATCCCTGCCAGTAACGCTGTACGTACTGCTTCAGTTTGAACCGGCGATTCTTCAATCTTTTTAATTGCGAATTTATCAGCCTCGCTGAGTTCGGGACGAAGATACAAAATTATCTTTTTACGCTCTTGTTTCATAACGTTATCCTAATAATTTCAGACCCCGAACCAAAGCAAACTGAGGTTCTTCAGCCACGTAGAAACGTTCTGGTTGGATTGCTATTTTCTTTCTGATTGCATCAGCGGAAAGCGCAGCTCCACCACCAATAACCATGACATGTGTATAGCCCTTAAAGGTGCTGACCGCATCGAGCACACGGGTATTTAGTCGTTCAATACTGCTGTTCATGGCATCTTTCACCATCTGAATATCATCAACGCTGTTGATGTTATCTAACAGATAGTTTTCATCGTGCCGGTTAATAATGAGTTGATCTGCGTTATAGCTGGATGTTTCTGTTGAAGCGTTCACCAAAGCTCTTTTGACTTCGTTAGTCACCAATGATACGCCAAGCGTAGGATCACCAAAAATGCGTGATACAGACGTCATTTGACCAGAAACCATTGAGATATCAGTTGTGGTGCCTCCAATATCAATAATCAGTACAGAATGATTGGGTCTTAATTCATCACACAAAGATATACCCGCAGGAATTGACTCAGGACGAACGGTTACTTTTTTGATTTTGAAAGGTTCATTCCGGCTTACTTGAACTTCGCGCATTAAGTTATCTTTTTTGCGTTGGATGTTATCCATTCGATATTGCGCATCCTGATCGTAAAATTCTGCCAATGGTAGAGTGACAACGATTTCAACTTCTTGGGGAGGTAAACCGCTAATCTGAAGTGCATGTTGCACTGCAACTGCGTTTAGAGGGCTATACTGCCAAGCTACGTTGTTAGTTGGCAAATTGTCAGGATCAATAATATCGAATGAATACTTCTCGTTATCAACGGTATAGTTGAATGGTTTGCCAGTACCAAAAGCCGTACCCCAACCGCGTTTGAAGCTGTTAGGACTAATTTTAATTACTTCACCTTCCTGATCCTGTTCCCACAGCATTTTTATGTTAGTAGAACCATCATCTATATAAATACGCATTTGAAGCCTCTAATTGTTAATGTGATGCATCTGAGATTTATTTGATGCGATATTGAGTATGTTTGTAATTTTAACAGTGGAAACTGAGTGTCGCAAGAGGTTGATGTGAGATTAATTTGGGAAATATCAGGGTGTAAAAATCATAATGAAAATGAAAATATATCATTTAGATGTGGGTGTGATGCATAACTGAGGTTTATATGAGGCTTATTCTGTGTGGTATTACTGTGTGAGGATTAATTGAGGTATATCTGATATGTGTAGATATACCTCGATACCTTGACTGTGAATGTGTATCACAAAGGCGGCAATGCTGAGGGGAAAAGTTTTGCGATCAAATCATTAGTATTATTTATCAAACTTTCACTTTTAAATAATAGATGCATTGTGCCTTTTTTGTACCACTTAACGATGAAAAATTCAGTTTCAAAATTTTTATTATTAGTTCGCACATTATCAGATATATATAGCCCTACACTATTTTGAAATTCGTGAATTGGTTTTTTTTGTAAGATGCAAAATATTCTAACTAGATCGTTAACGGTGTCAGTCTTATTAAATCTAGTTGAATACTTACCAACTGAAACAGCATTATCCATTATTATTTTTTTGCCAAGATAGCGAGGATTATTACTCTTGTAATCCCATGAGACAGATTGCAACGCATCCATCAATCCATTCTTAAATGAATCAGCTTTGTTAGCGCTTAAACTTGTAAAAGTGCTTAATGCATTCTCAAAGTTGAATATAGGCGATTTCATATCGTAAAGGTCGTAATGTAACTTTTCTATTTGTTTATTGCTCATGATTGTTTTGATACCAGATTTATCAATAAACATTTTCCATATCTTTCTGTCTAACCAAAGTTCAAACCGTGTTCTGTTATCATCATCATTAGTATTTCTAGGGTATTGCAAATCAATTAAATCGTCCTCTATGCATTGGTGAGGAAAATGATTGTTGGTATTGGGGATTGTTTTTAATATTTCGATAGCCTCTGCTGCTTTAGAGAGTGATTCTTTATATAGGATAATAGCATGTTCTCGGATTGCAATTACTCTGTCTATCTCAATTGATTCGATGATATTAGTATTGGTATTAAGGTTCATTAATAAAATCCAATTTAATTTTTTATATGGCATACGTTAGGCGAGAAAAAATAGAAGTAGTACCATATCAAGCAAATAACAATAAAGATATATATTTGTCAAAGTGAAAACTTCATTATTTAATTAAAAATGAATAATTATGATTTAATTTAACTCTGTTAATTTGGTAATTAATTGTATAATGAATTGTTGTGTTTATATAAGTGGTGATATTGTATTTATTATTTTTACAAAAATATTGCTTTCAGCTTTGTACGAATATATTATTAATTCTCAAATATAATTAATTACCACAGCTAATAATAATTAAACGAGGATGAGTCATGAATACCTATAATGTATCGTATAAGGTTAATCTTAATAACAATAACTATGCTCTAGCTTCATTTGATGTACAAGCAAAGTCTGAAAAGGAAGCGCGTAGAATAATAAGAAAGTCGAATATAGGTGTTGAAGAATATACTGTTACTGAGAAAGGCTTTTTCTCGGTAACGTGGTGTGCTGAAGATATTCATGCAAGTATTGTTTCCGGTTGGGATAGTGAAACAGAATTAGATGAATTTAATAAAACTGATCTTGATGTTTTCTATTTTAATTTAAGTGATGATGATAAAAAGAATTTTTGTTTAGATGTATTGGAGGCACTTAAAAACAACCATGATTGTAATTACGGTATTAATTGGGATGTAATTAAAATATCAGCAGATTCAAGTATGGATATATGGAAAAGATTAATTAATTAAGATTCAATATTAAATTACAGAAAAATAGTCAGAGCTTATTGTGTCTGGCTATCTTCCCCAAAGGGAAAGCCTCTACTTATTCGTAAAATACTGCACAAAATGGCTGAAAAAAGTGAATGGATGCAAGTAGTGGCTTTTTAATATCATATATGCTTCGTCTAAGCGATTCTGAGCCACTTTAGCCTGTACGCCAATGTTATCCACGATGATGTGTGGAAGTCCTCTCAAAATCGCCCCTACGCTGTTTTTAAAGACAGGGAAAGGATCGCCTACGGCTCACAGTAAACAAAAAAAACATAAAAATCAGCGAGTAACACCGATAACCGTTTTTCTTGTGCCCTTTTTCAAATGTGTAATTCTCATTTTCAATGATTTAGTAATATTTTTGGTTTGCTTAATGTCAGCCCTGATAATTTTAAACTTATCCTCGTATTTTTGAATAAGTTGGCGTACTTCATCAGACCGAATTGAAAAATAGCGTATGTCAAAATCGCCATTACCTGTGGTTGGAGCATTACGCATAGAGCCAACTTTTTTAGTCGCCTTGTTCATCACAACCATTCCCCATCGAATCCGTACTGAGCCCCTGTCGTTATGAATTACTGGCAGGTATGGGGAGAATAGCTGTTTGTTATTTATTTCTTGCATAAACTGTTGGATCAGATTTACCGCATTATCAGCGCATACAGTTATTGCTTCCTCACAGTCAGCAAGGATTGCTTCCAGCTTTAGCAATAACGCATCTTCATATGATACTGACATGAATTTCAGCACTCCAGAAAAGGTTTAGAAAAAGTCATTTTAACATAAACTAATTATACCGTAACCACCCTATTGGTGACTTAATGTTTCGATTACATTAAGTCGTAACTACTGTTTTGGTGACTTAATATGTGAGATACATTAAGTCACCAAAACCCCCTTGGTGACTTAATGTTTTTTGAAAATGTGCCGATAACGATTTTGGTGCAGAAGAAAGAATTGTCTTTCGTAAGCCATAAAACACCTATTTTCGACTTAATGCGAATGTTATTAATTTCTTTGGATAATAAGTATCATGCCACTAATTATTTATATTATGTAATATGTTGAATATAAGTGAAATTTTACTCCCTCTCTGTTTACGCATACTGTAAATAAATGTATAATAAATTGAATTAGTCGTAGATAGTGTGTTTACGACTAATGTATGTCTTACTATAATTTATACTGATATATACGTATATGCTCAACATAAGTGAGGGGAGGATGAAACGCTTTCTTCTGTTTTTAAGCATTTTTAATGCTGCGATTTGCGAGGCTGCTGTTGTAGATTTAACTAATACCTCGTGGGAAAAGCACGCTAAACAATGTAACCTCGATCCGCTTTTACTCTATGCTATTGCTCTTAAAGAGAGCTCCCATAGAACAGGCGATAAATCCTTTGTTGCACCCCATCGCTATGCTTTAAATAACCCAATTATGGGCTCTTATTATCCGGTGAACCGAGATGATGCTGTCCGAAAAGTGCGGGAATATGTAAGCGTTTCAGCATTGACTGATATCGGTATTACACAAATTAATTGGCGTTGGAACGGTAGTAATTATGTTTCTGATCCTGCTGAGTTATTAGATGTAGATAAGAACATTGAGTTATCAGCGAAGGTCTTGTGTCGAGCGATTGAACTATCTCCAAATGATATAGCGCAAGCCATCGGTAATTATCACACACCAAATCCAGCGTTAAAGAACAAAGCTAAAGAATATGGTGAATCAGTTCTGCTCATATGGAAAAGATTGAAAGAAAATGAACAATAAAATAAATTGCTACAACACTGAAATGACTGATGTACTTTTCAGTTTATTAAGTAATTCTGAAAGAGTTGATAATAATCCATTTGTGATCGTCAATTCTGACAAAACCTGTTTTGTTGAAGATTTTTCCATTATGAGAGATTTTTTCAGTGGATTGAAAGTGCCTGCTTATATATTAAGCTACAAAGAGGATTCTCAGTCTTTATATACTAAGAAAGACCCAAATTTTAAAAAATCTCTGTTGGATGTTTCATTTTTGCGTTTAACAATGCTAATTGAATCAGCAATTATTAACAGCATGTCTGGCACAGATACTAATCATTTCTTTTGGTTTAATGATTGTCAGTCATACAATACAATTAATAAGTTTTCTTTTAAGGAAATACTGTTTTCTTTGTATTCAAAGCAAATAAATATCTCTCCAATTTACAGACCTTCGATTATATCAACTAGATTAGTCGATAGTGATGGTTATCATAAAAAATATGATGATGTATTATTCTATCTTAAATCTAGAGCGCGCTTATGTGGAAAGGTGTTTAAATGAAATTAACTATTGCGCCAGAAGGTTATCAATTAGCAATTGATATGATAAAACTTGGATTTAGAAAGAATGTAATATTGTCTGAGATTCCAGCAATATCTCCACGTATGTATGGATGTTTACGAAATGATTCAGGAATTGATAATGAGGATAATGATTTTACGTTAGGGCGACTAAGAAAAATTAGCACTATATTAGCTAATCAACATGATAAACGATCTGCAACTGATTTTTTACATGTATATTTAATGACTGCACAAGATCCAGAAAATAGATTGCAAATAGAAGAATTGGTTGGTGCTTATAAAGCATACCGCCATTTATTTAATGTTCATTGTGGTTTCTTTGATGATCCATTAAAGAAACACATAATTGATCCGAACTTGGCATGGCAAATTGCAACCAATTACCGAAATGGAATAATTGGTTTAACTGGCTGTTTTGAGTGTCGGCAGAAATATACCTATCTTACACACGAATCAGAGGATTCCTGCAATATGAAATGTCCTTATTGCTCTGAATCTAAAGAAAATGAATTCATTAATAATAAGGGTGAATAATGAAAAGTTGTAAAATGATTACAGGAATTCTATTTTCATTAGTGTTATCCGGCTGTGCTAATAATGAAAATAGTAATTGGATATATAATAATGAGGCTTCAAAACCAGTGGTTGAAAATGGAAGTGAAGCTCTCAAAATTGCTAAATCAATAGGGTTGAATAATCTAGATGATGATGCGGATAATTACACAATCTTTGCTGTGTTAATACCAAGTCAGAAAGGAAATTCATTAAAAAAAATTAAGGAACCTATTGTTGTAAGCGATACAAAAGGGATGGATCAGTTAAGAGAAATCATCTCACAAAGTAAGAATGCAGTAAATGTAGTGGATCTTACCCTTGCTGCAACAGTAAACCCTGTTTTTGGGCTCTTAGCTTTTGATACAAGCACTCCAGAAGAACGAGCGCCTATGATGGAAGGTCGTTTACTAGTAACCGAATGGGGATCTACACCGCTGAGTTTCAGTGACCAACTTTTGAAAACGAAGCGTATTAACTCTGTCTTTGATAAATACTTATCAAATGCAATTAAAGCTGAAGTGGCTGGAAATGTTTTAGTATGTAACGCTGCTAAATTTGTATCTGTTACTGAAAATAGAAATATTTCCGATCAGAATCTATATGTAAATGTGCATCAAGCACCATTCACTAATCTGAAGTATTCATATAATTATACGGATCATGAGTGTGTTCATTATTTACACGATACTGGTAGGTATGAGGAAGAATTCAAGAAAATTAGTGTTGAGTTAGGTCCTGAAACCGTACTGTTTTTGCCGAGCAATTTGAAAAGTGAGCCAAAAATAATACGGAATGGTCAGGTATATAAATTTAGATAAAAAAAATCCCGCTTATTAGAGCGTGTTTATCTTTGTAGTGCATATTTCAATCGACCCACATTGGGAGCCACATGATTGAAAATGCTAAAGCAACAACACTTTCATAATTTCGGGCTAATTTGTCATACCGAGTCGCCACTGCTGTAGATATACAAAAAAGTGTCACACTTTAACCGCTATAACTTATTGATATTGCTATAGCGGTTATTTTTTAAATCTCTAAAAGTATCACACTTTTACTTGCTACCTAATAAACTGATAAACGTTATTAAAACAAAAAAGTATCATACTTTATTGTTGATAATTTCAATCATCAGTTCTTTGAATCAAAAAAACTTCCTTTAAAAGCCTGCTAATAAATCCAATTATTATGCGCCAAAGGCATGCGGTTTAACAAATCACGGCGCTCTCGCCAATCGGGAAGTAGCTTGTCCATATACCCCTTGAAGCGTTCATTGTGATTACGCTCAAGCAAGTGCACCAATTCATGCACTAGGATGTACTCCAAACACTCCGGTGGCTTTTTAGCAAGTTCTAAATTCAGCCAAATACGCTTGGCCTGCGTGTTGCAACTGCCCCACTTGGTTTTCATCTTTTTGATTCCCCAATCTGCAGCTGTAACGCCGATCTTATCTTCCCAAACAGGCAATAACTCAGCGATTCGCGCTTTAAGCGCATCTCGATAATATGAGCTCAGTACCAGCGCCTTGTTCTCAAGCGTTGTTGCGGGATTGACATATAAATGCAATCGACCACGACCTAGCTTGATTTCATGCTTTCCGGAACGCTCAATAAGATTCAGACGGTAACGCCTGCCCCACAGGTAATGACATTCACCGCTAACCATTGCTCGATCAGATTGGCGAGGTTGTTTGGCAAAATCACTCTGCTGTTTCTTGATCCAAGGAATGCGGCTGATCACTGCCATACGGATTGCGGTTTCTGTCATAGATTCAGGAGCAGAAACACGCACACGCCCATCAGGTGGCAACACGCTGATATGAAGGTTTTTAATTGCCTTACGATTTAACTGCATCGCAATAGAACCAATTTCTACCTTAGGCATCAATGGTACTCTTTTTGCGATTTTGCCAATTCCATTACACCCTGAATATCCACCTCATACCCCGTCGTTTCTTCTCGCACCGCATTGGCAATTTCTCGCTCCTTAAAGCGATCTCCCACCCAATCCGCTTTTTTGGTATAACGAATGGCACTATCTATTTTGGTAGCCAGCAATTCATCTTGACCAAAATTATCGTAAAACGCGCGTTTTGGATTAGAGTCCATCGATGGCGGATAGTTAGCCGCTGTCTGCTCCGGACGTATAACCTTACGAGATAGCTCGCGGATTTTTTCCAGATACTCTTGATATTCAATCGCTTTTTGGCGACGAAGCTCAATCAGCTCATCCAATAACACCGACATTTGCTCGTAATACTTAGGGTTAACCGGGTTTTCATCAACGATGGTTTTACGCACGTTATTTTCGATGGTTTCGGCCATGGCTTCCTGATTCTTGCGAATACTCTCAGGCAAAGCCTCCACGGCATCAGCGCCTTTTTCGACAATGAGCTCAATAAGCCCCAGCTCTTCGAAATCCATCAGTACTTCGCTGTCATCCGCACGAATATACATATCTAACAAATGGCGCATCGCAGGCTCAAAGCGTTTCATTTCTACCAAATCGCCACTGGCCAGTTTTACTTCGTCACGGACTTTTTCAAAATGAGCCACTTCAGCTCTTATCAAGTCTACATCTTGCGCGCAATAGCCTGCATCAGGCATTTCATTGGCGATATTGGCGAACGCACGCAGCAGTTTGGCAACGTTCTGATAAAGCGTTAAACGCAGTGCTTCTTTCTCGGTGAGCTCGTCTTGGTTCAGACCTGACTTACCACAAAAATAATAAATGTAGTCTTCCGTATTGCGTGGCGCTTTTACCGGCTCACACAAGGCGCGCACCATTTCCAGCGCATTATCCAAATCGAGCTTAGCTTGCTCTAAACGATCTTTCAGCAGCCCTGCAACGTCTTCCTTGTCATAACCATCAAATGCGCCTTGAGTATAATCAGAAATCGCTTTATCCAACGAGCGGAACAGATCTTTGTAATCAATGATGTAACCGTATTCTTTATCATCGCCATCCAAGCGGTTCACGCGGCAAATGGCCTGAAACAGATTGTGATCAGCCATCTGTTTGTCGATATACAAATAGGTAGCCGAAGGGGCATCGAAGCCAGTCAGCAACTTATCGACCACGATGAGCAAGCGCATTTGTCCTGGCTCATCAATAAATTGCTTTTTAACTTCTTTTTCAAACTCTTCAACCCGGTTTGCAGCCTTGTCTTCCGGTTGCTCGAAGTAATCCGCAAGCATTTTGCGGTAAATATCGTATTTAAAGAGCTTTTCTGTTAAACCCTCACCGGTTTCTTCCCCTTTAATGCTTGCAGCAGTCGGCTGAAAACTGGTGACAATAGCCACCTTACCGGCTAAATCTGTTTGGCTGAACATTTCATAAGCTTTACAAGCTTGATAGACACTAGAGCAGACCAACATGGCATTGCCGTACCCGCCATCACCAATTGCATGGTGGTAAAGAAGTTACGGATAAAATCTTTCTTCTGATTGTCGAGGTTCTGGCGAATACCTTCGGAAACCGACACAGAAGAGCGTTTCAGCTCAATCACACCTAGCGCGATACCATTGACATACAGCACTATATCTGGACGTTTTTTGTTCTCGCCTTTGATAGAGACTTCTTCGGCAATGGCAAAATCGTTTGCTTCTGGGTTTTTCCAGTCAATCAGCCACACGGTTTCATTAAGATGGCCAGCACCTTCTTTATCTTTCACGCCATAACGCAGTAGGCGATAAACCTCTTTGTTGGCGTAATAGAGTTTTTTACCTTCACCCAGTGCTGCTGCCGTATCCAATTGGCGAATAGCACGATTGATCAACGCCTCGCTGACACCGCGTTTTTTTGGCCAATCAACGAGGATATCCACTTCAATATTTTTATTATTAGCGCGATCCTGCAAATCGCCTAAATAGCGATAGCCTAAGTCAGTTTGAAAAAACTGAACGATACGATTTTGGGTAGCGCGCTCACGCTGACCTACGTTACTCATCCTAACCTCTAATCAATTGAAGCTTGTTCCCCTTGCCAATCAAGCAACGATCAAGCAAATTTTATCCATTTAGATCAACGAGTTACTATCAAACCAGTTAGATTCAGCACCACCCAGTCAAGCAACGATCAAGCAAATTACGCCCAACAAGGCACATAACGCATAGCTTTCGTTCCAGCGTCTGGATCATAGGCTCTGATCAACCCTACTTTCACGGTGTCTTTTATCACTCGACTTACCTGAGCTTGATTCTTTTGTTCGATACCAAAGCGTTCACGTAGAGAAGCATTGTTCATATGCTCACGGTTCACATGTCTTAAACAGCAATGCAGATAGCACGCACGAATGCGATCCTCTTTGTCCATTTCAGCAAACTCTTTATGGCCAAAGAGCACTGAGCGTGTATGGTTTTGAGTCATCTCAAATATCGGCGCAGGCAGTTGATAGAACTCCGTTTGCGAAACGACCTTATCAATACCCGAGCCGCGCTCTTCGCAAATGTTTACTCGCCGCATAAAAGAAGCCAGCGCCTCGTTACGACTTTGTGGCGGTGAGTCTAAAAATCGCTCCGTCGCAACCAAAGGAGTCCCCGGGTTAACGATTTCCATTCGAGCCTCAAAGATTTCAATCAAGGGGCCAGTACCGGTTAAAGAAAAATCCTGATGGATAATGGCGTTAGCCACTAGCTCACGAATCGCTAATTCAGGGTACATTGGCACTTCTTTGCGAAACGCTTTTCCTATTTCCTCATTTGATGGCAATAACGTTTTTAAGTAATCAATCAGCCCCTCAAAGCCAACCGCATACCCTTTATTGCCTTCAATTTCCCGAACAGTTTCAATTCGGCTATTGCCTTTATACTGAATTAAACGGACAGCCTTGCGGCTTAGATGAGCAAAGTTTTGCAGCTTCTTTGCGAATAAGATCGCACCAAGATTTGTAATATTCCATTGCCCGCCTACGGCAGGCTGAATCAACTTATCGGCTTTTAACGCTTCCAAAATCCCACTGCGGTTGTCAGGCAAGGGTAACCCGGTTAAATCAAAATAGGCTGGGTACTCAAGCAGCTTCAACACTTCTTCGGATGAGATATTGCTTGCAGCTAATTGTTGCTCAAAAGGCGTTTTATCAAACGCTCGCCATAAGGCTCGCTCTTTTTCCGGAAACTCTTTGAGTTTTTTCTTATAAGAACCACTACGAATAAACTCAATACCGTCAAATTGAACAGGATTGTGCGTGGCTGGTTGTATTTCTAAAATCACCACGGCCAATTCTTCGAGTTCACCCATCAGAAACTCATAAAAGCGAAAGTGGATTTTTGGCTGCAACTTTTGCAATAACCAGTTTTCAATTTCTTGTTGTTTATGTTTTTGCTGCGATGGCTTAAACGTTGTGCCAACTACTTGATGGGAATCATCATCGACACCAAACACCATGTAAGCACTTTGTTTGCCAATCAATGCAGCCGAATTGGACAGCGCTGATATATATTCACCGATTTTTTCAACATCGGCATTGCGTTTAAACTCAACCCATTCTGTCTCGGTGGGCAATGAACAGAGTTCTTTTAATAACCCCTGCAACTGTTGCGATGTCATATCAACGGGCATGGCAATCTCCAAGTGCGCTAAGCTGTGCCATACAGAATGGAGCTAAGTTACTCATTAAGTTTCCTTAAATTCATAAAGTTAAATTCGGCCCTAAATACGCCACATATACCCGCTTATTTGCTGCATCAGCATAAAAATGCAGGCGGTAGGTGCATGATTTTTGATAGTAACTTCCAGCTATCATCTGTTAACATAAGTCTCGGCATTTGGGGGTGTTTTTTTGATTTTTGGCGAAACCATTATAACAGCCCCATTTGCTGTCTGCTTTTTATACCGAAAAGATCAACACGCTCTAATAAGCGGGATTTTTTTATCTATTCATCTTTAACACTTAACCTTGTTTTCGCTCTTTGTCTAACTTCATCTAAATCTGTACCTTCAACCCCTCTGGTAAATCGCTCGACAGAGTTTACTCGCTTTCCATCAGCATTGAGTGTACTTCCAGAACCCGTATATTTATCGAGGTCAAATTCTTTGAAATCAGGAAGCATGTCGGCTTCTTTAAGAGTTGCGGTCCATTCAGAAAAGTCTATTTTGGTGAAGTCTACTTTATCCATATCTGCTAATGTAATTCCTTCACAATTCGGATTTTTTGTATCACCGTATCCTATTGTTCCTCTAACGTGCTCAGTGATTATTCTGGCTACCTGAGAGTTATACGCACAGTAGCTACTTTTCTTTTCGATACATGCGCCAAGGACCTTCTTAGAACACCAACTGTCTACCTTTGTCCCTAACTTAGTTTCTTTTTTGATTGCCAGTTTGAATTCTTCATCGGTACAAGCCCATATAATATTCACCAATAGGTTTGCCATTTGGTATGCCAAGTATGCATATCCGACAACTGACATGGCTGTTGTGATCGTTGATGAAAGTTGCACTACTGAAGCACCTGAGCTAGCCCCTCCGTTTTCTGCTAATGATTGAGTTGCAGTTTTTCCGCCTTCAGTAGCTGCGGATTGGAAAATAGCGTTTGTAACAGCCTCACCGAAGGTGTTTGCAGTCCATTCGGCAACTTTGGTTGTTAGGTTGTTAAGCGCTGCTGTTGTCATCGAGACAACGCCTTTTTCAGCGACTCCTTGAGCTACTTCAGCACCGGCATTTCCAACAAAAGAGTTAAAAGCGGAAATAGCAGGTTTTGTAATAGCTTCCACCGCATCCATAGCTGCTGTGCTTGCCATATCAAATAAGCCTACACCACCATCAAACAACCCTGCTTCTATCGCTAAGGCATCTGCCGCTCTCATAGTCATCATTGAAAGCTGTACGTATTCTATCCAGCTCACACCGACCGGTTGATCACAACAATCTACCCATCCTCCCATTGCCGTTCGGCATGTCAGAGCTTCACCTTTGAAAATGACACATTGCTCTTTATTCAAAGAAGATTCACCGTTGTTTGCTTCTTCTGCATCAGCACAATTCGTATCTGCCAATGCAAAAGATGCCGCATTCAACATAGCAGCCGCTGTTGCAAAATCACCATTCTCTTGAGATGAAGGACGTAAACATGATCCATTTAGACATTGTACAGCGCCGTCACAAATTAGCTTTTCATGGACTGCGCCATTATTAAAGGTAACATCTTTTCCACAATCCCATGTTTCACTAGATTGCCAGCAACCAGCAATATCACCTTCTTTTCCTGTTAAACATTGAGATTTTATAAACGAACAACCTTGCTTCTCGTATTTCTTGCATGTGTTGTTTACCCCATGCTCTTTACCGCAATGCGTGATCACTTCTGCTCTCTTACAGAATGGTGATATTTTATCTAACGGAGGTGGTATGAAGTCCTCTTTACAGAGTTTGACACCATCTATGACAGCACAACCGTCTTTATCGGGGATTATTGTGTCATGACAAACAACAGTGTAATCCTGACAAAATCCTTCTTTAATGGCTTTTACAGCCTTGTTAAATTCACTTTGCTGTGGCGAGCTCCAGACATCATTAGTAAGTGCTTTTTTCTTATCAAATTGAATGCGTAATTGTGCAAAGCCTTCACCTGCACCGGTTACTGATACTCTGTTTTTAAAAAATACCTCATCATTCGGTTGGACTTTACTAAATTTTTCAGTCACATCAACATTTAACTGCTGATCCCAACTCGTTGAAAGTTCGCACCGACCAGGAGTTTCAGGTGGAAAAACATCTTTTCCGTGTGGTCCACCCCATACCTGTTCAAGATCAGTGCTTGTACCAGCATAGATTTGCATGTAATCATCCCATTTAGCACGGGTTATTTTTGCGCTAATAACAGCGGTTGGGTTAATAACATTCACAGACATATAATCTTCAAATATTCGGCAGTTACCTTTCCAATAGTCATCACCTACTTTTCCTAACCAGATATCAACACATGTCTCACCACAGGTTTTAATATTTGCAGGACCTGAATTATGAGATACCAAACCTGCTAAATATGGATGATTAACTATGTAACCACCTGTCACATCGACTGTTTTTGTGCATTCCTTATAATCAGGTATGTGCTTTTTATCTACATAATCCTCAAATACCTGTTTTGTTTCGCATTTTGAAATAGCATCGGAATATTTTTTTTCATTTGAGAGAAAATCGTTATGAACATTAAAAACATCATCATCTTTGTTAATGTCAATTGAGGAGTGACGGGATGCCCCTACTAAAGTTCGGTATGCCTCTCCCTTGGGGCTTTGTTCTGTTTTCAGTTTTTTTGATTCATGAAACCCAATTTCATTTGTTTTGCTATCATTGCCATAGACGTTTGATACATCATCTACCCCCATAGCAAAGCTGTCTTTATAATAAATATTGTTAAAATTGACAGATTCACCTTTACCAAATTGTGAAGTACCTTTCGAATCTACATTTAGGCTTGGTAATGTTTTATAAAAATTTAAAGCCTCTTTAGCTGTGTCATGACCAGCAGTAACTCCCTCCAGATTATTTTTATCTGTCTGATATTTACCTGTGTTTTCTGGAGGTTTTGTCGAAACTTCAGCAAATGAGTTAACGGGTGTTATCATCACTGAGAGATAGGCTATTAGTGATAAATGTGTCACCACCGAAGAAAAATTTCTTCTCCTAAAATTTTGAATCATTTTCTTTCCTCATGGTTTTCAGATCATCACATGATAAACACCTTACATTTTTGTTTTTCAGGATAAATACTTAGAAAAGGGTTCTATTTAGCATGTAATTTTTTATCAAATAAGGTATGATTTGATGGTATATAAATTAATCAGTTGAGGGGGGCGATATGTCTTTTAATCACGGTTTCATATACAGACGACCGCGTTATTATCACTTCACCCGTTCGTGTAAGTGTCATGCGGAGAGAATGCAAAAAACAGAACAACAAGCCGCAGAACAGCGTCAACATGATATTGATTTATATGGCTCTGCTTATGTTAGGAAGCGTGAAAACGGTTCTAGTTTCGGTAGTTTTTTAGAAGATTATGGATTAGGTATTGCTATCGTCGTTTTTCTGGTGTTTTTTTAATGCCAATTTGAGTAACGCTGATCATAAAGATAAGGCAAAAACACAATGTTTTTGCCTTTTTTATATCCGTTATCGTGGTTTAATTTGTTCTACTCTTGGCATTGGATTACCTTTTGTAATAATTGCTTTATCTTCACCAGAACCTTCTGATTTTTCTGGTTTTTCTGGTATGGAACTAGGTGAGAGATCAGTACCGGTAATTATATCTCGACGACTTCTTTGAGGAATTTGATTGCCGTTACCACCAGCTAATGTGTTGTTGGTAATGTTTAATTGAGTATTTCCAGACCCAGTTCTTGCTTCAATTTGCACATTATTAAGTGCGCTGTAAAGTTGGTCACGGCTAGCATTACCACCATTTTCATAATATGTATTTGCGAAATTTGTTGCTGCTTCATTAATTTGATTAATAGAGGTGGAATTTTTAGCAATAGCTGCATATTTTGCCAGACCGTCAGTAATATTGTTGGACTGCTCATACGGCATAGTTGCAGCGTTTACTGACTTCATAGAATTTAAATTTGCTGTTGTATCTGATTCTATATTGTTTTGGTCTGCACCCACGTTACTAACTGAATTGGTCAATGCATTCATGCTAGTAGCAACACTTGTACCTTCATTTGAAATTATTCGAGAACTATTTTCTGATACCGAGCTACCATGTAATTGCTCTCTAGCTCTCCTAGATTCTGAATAATGCTCAGCCATACCTAGTCCTGCATTATTTTTGGCTGACTCATCTTCTATATTAGCCTGTTGGCTGTTTAGGTACTGTTGGGCTTGAGCAGTTGTATTAACGAACTTGGTATTAACAGCCCCCTGATTATTCACAATATTTTCTTGAACTTTTGTCTCTGTATTTTGTGCAACATTCATGTTTCTACTTTCTTCGCCATTCATTGCACCGGTAGGGTTTGTTGCAGGACCGAACAATTCGCCAAAGTGATTAGCTAAACCACCAGTATCATTTGCCGCATATATTGTCGCAGCGCTTTCTGCATCTGAAGCTCCCATAATAGAACTAAGCTGCTGTTGGTATTCTTTTTTTCTGTTTTGAAATTCATCATTACTTAGGTTTTCGTTATTGATTTTGTCTATAACATTACTGTTTTCATTTGCTAAAGTTGCCACCTGACCTGCGGTATAAGACTGTTTGGTAGATACTGAATTATTCGCAGAAACAGTATCACTATATGATTCTTGTGCTGTTTCTGCTTGTGAAGCGGCTTGTCGGATGCTTTGAGCAAGTTGTGCTGTTTCTTGAGTACCACCATGTTTATCAAGCTGATCCGCAATGTGTTCAGCAAATTGAATGTTATTAGATACACTAGTTGCGTCATTCGTTGCAACAGAGTCATTTGTCATTATGCCGGTTGTTTGAGCTCCGGAATTACGGTGAATATCGGAGGATTGGGCGCTAACGGCAGTGCTACCACCAATAGAAACTCCTTTACCACCAGCACCACCCGTTTCTGGAGAACCTACACCCATACCACCTGATACGCTTGCGTCACCGGATAAAGCCGTAATTTTGGCACTCTCATCAATAGTGGAAGATGTATTACCAGTTGTGAGCATCGAACCACTATTGGATGAATTGCTAACTGTATTGCTCAAACCTGTATCACTATTGATGGTAGATCCGTAGTTATGAGATGTATTTATCCCCATAGAACTCAAAGAACTAACACCTTTATCAATAGCAGAAGTTAAAGTTTCTTGAGCTGTAATATTTCTGCTGGAAGCAGATTGTATAGCTTGTTGTCGCGTATTTGATAAGTCCAGTTTTGGAGCAGTGCTATTCCCGCCAGTTATCGTTGATACTGCATTATGTGCTGATTGTTCAGTAACTGCTGATTGCTTGTGTAAAGCAGGAGAATCAGTAGCATCTGGAGTCATTGGTGACGTATCAGGAGCACCAGTTGTTGATAGACCTTTTGTTAATCCCGTGAAAGCATAAGAGGAACCAAACACCACAAATGCGCCCAACATCGGTACTGATGCCATCATGTGTCCTGCTATGGCGATATTTTTCTGTGTAACAAATAACAAATGGTATAAATCGGAGAAACTAGAAGCACCAGAAACCAGCACTGAGATATCAGACTGTGTTTTAGTTAACATAATAGCGTTCATGATCGCCAGCAACGGTTGCCATGTTTGAATCCACAAAATCACCAGAACGTATTTAAGGCTCAAACCTACGCCCATTAATCCGAATGCTAAAGCGAAGGCAACAAATGGCACCAGACCGTATACAGCCGCCTGTATAAAAGACTGAAGATACTGAATCCAAATTAGAAATGACGAACCTTCAGACGCCCATTTAAATGATTGTTGAATTTGCGACTGTGATTTAGCAACTGCCGCATATGAGTGATAGGCGTTTTCATTAGCGGTTTGTGGCATATTAACAACGAATGGGTACATTAATAGCTGTGCTTGAAAATCCCGTAGGTTTTTCCCAGTTGCTCCAAAAAATGTCATTGCTTCAGTCATGGTTTTGTTTGCAAAAGGCAGTGAACACTGGTTCTTTGAGCCATATGTTTTACATTTTTCACTAAACCCATTTCTTACACTGAGCACACCTTTACCGATTGAGTCAGCTTGTCCGCCAACCATAAGCCTGATACTTTTCATTGCCTCAAGACAGGACACATCATCAACTTTACCGTTTACTTCAATGGCAATAGTTCTGTTCGGGCTTGTTGCTAGTTGATCATCAAATGGCTTATTCATGATCCCCATGAAACTTTGAGCCCCTCTTGCAATATCAAATGCAAGGCATTGATTTGTATAAACCTTTATAGCTTCCTCTAAGTGAGCACTTTTGCTATCGCCACTGGACCAAATTAACGGATCTCGCATTGCATCAAACATTGATGCAAGGGTATACAATGGGTCAACGGGACCGTTTTCAGTCATGCTTGGTATTGAAAATGCCTGTTCCATTTTTCGTGTAAACTGATAACCAGTATTGCTGATAATTGATGCTGTAAAACCAACACCGAAAGGTACATTATCAACAGCCCGTACTTCGCCGGTTGTAACATCTTCAATCGTGACTCTTGTTGTAACTTGAAAGAAGCATAAAAATAGAACTACTGATACGGCAGCTTGTTGAAATGCTATGGTTCTACCACCATCAGCGGCAGATTTTATTACATATCCGATGATAGATAACAAAAAAGCGATTTTAAATGATCCTGCCAAGACACCATCGTTACTGAGCATACTAAGCCCGTTAAACACCATTGAAAGCGCCGAAGCTCCACCAGATGATGTGTATACGTGAAAATCCATTACTGATTACTCCGATTGATTATTGGGCGTTCACACCATCTGGAACGTGAATTGGCTTCGTACCGACCATGAATGTATTAAATATTTCGTTTATTCTGACTAAACTACCATGCTTAACAATGTAACCATCATGTATTTGTCGAAGGGTTACTTTTGCATCTCGTATCATTTCACGCTGTTTTTTGATATGAGCAAAAATAGGTTCCTCATTGTTTTCTATAATTCTATCTGCACTGCTTTCTGCGGCAGTTAACATATCGTTTAAATATACGAAGGCTGCTTCATAACTAATTATTTCAGATATATTTCTGTAATAGTGCATTGCTCTAGTAGTATCTTGACCTTCTATTAATTTGTAACCATTAGTGACAGCCCCATTAACATTGAAAAACAATACTTTTTGCTTTATGTTTTCAGCAGGTTTCTCATTGCTTATATATTTTTGAAGATAGTTATATTTTTCAAATATATCTAAGAACTGAGTCTGAAGCCCATCAACCTTAATTTTCTTCGGTGCTGGAGCTATGCAGGTGTCTTTTGATGTACCACAGCCATAGATTTGAACATTTTCTTTTTCTTTTGAGCCTTTCATCAACAGTTCATAGACTTCCTCAATAGGGATGGGGGCAATTGTTTGGTGCAATATGGGAGTGGATTTGTCATTAGATTGTGTGGCTTCTTTTACAATAACCATACCAGTCAAACTCATAACTAATTCTTTTTGTTCGTCAGTAGAATTTAAAAATCCACTATTAAATCCACCTTTACTTAATAAACACCACATTACATTACCGTAGTGAGTACACGGTTTTGTTAAACCGGCTTTTTGTGCTGCTATCATTGGCGGTTGTTTACCTAACACCTCGGATTTATAGCTATTGAATGAATCCTGAATACCTTTTGACGAAAGCTGTGCAGACACTGACGTTTTCATTTCTTCGCTAATTGCACCTGCCATATCTACCATTAAACCTTTTGATAATTGACATGAGTTGGCGGTGTATTCATTCAGCTTTTGTATGATGGATTGTAGTTTTGATAACTCCCCTCCAAGTACGGCATCCATAGCGTTAATAGCCAACTGAAATGCCAGTCCGACAGAGTTAGCCGCGATATTTCGGAGCAATTGAATAAATTCTTCCGTGTTAATGAAACTGAATGACCCTGCAAAGAAATCAATACCGGCACACCCACCAGACGCTTTAGGTAACGTTACGTTAACGGGTGTAAGGGTTCGTAGTTGATTACGGACCACGAAGCCCCCTCCTACGTACCCCTCGCGAGTAACACTCTTATAAGAACCACCGCTGGTTGTGTTCGACATAGAGCCAAACATCTTATTTAATTGCTCGTTTACATCAGCGGATTGACTAATAGGAGTAAATCCGAAAAGAGCTGTAACAACCAAACTTAATAATGTCTTTTTCATTACGAAATTAGCCTTTTAAGGTTTTGTAACTTGAGATCGTTTTTGGATATATTCAACAAATAGAATTGGGTCATTTAAAATATCGTCTGGCATATCTTTGATTACGTCGCTGTCAATATATCCATTGTGATTAAGGGGAAGTGTGCTTGTGTAATCTTGTTCAGAAATTAGTTTTGCATCTTTAGCAATCAACACAGTGCGTTCCTTCAGAGAATCACTACTGATAGCGCTAAATGAAATGATTCTGATATCTTTAGGGGGTATGGCTAATGCAATCGCCGGTACATTAGTAATTCCAAGTTTTTTGGCTTGACCGGTATCAATTTTCATATTGTTAAATTCATTTTGAGGTAGAGGGAGACCATCAACAGAAATAGGAATTACATTTATGCTAGTTTCATGACTAAATGTTTTTAAAACAAAGGCTTGCTTCTCACATAAAGGACACTCCTTTCCTTTAAAAAAGAAAAAGATACCTGCTTTACTTGAAATGCTATTCAAAACACGTCCTCTGTTTTCGTCAGCTACTCGTGTTTGCTCCATAGCCGCAAATGAGGATGTGGATCGGCGATTGTTTTCATCAATGAACGGATCAGTAGTAGTTACCAGTCTCGCCATATCTGCATAACGACTGGCTTTGTCCAGCATGATCCGTTGTGCGTAATAGTATCGCTTTACATTCTCTTTAGTCGGATTATCAATAGCCTCATCTCGTAGCTTCTGAATGTTTTCCCGATACCATTTAACTGTAAATTTCGGCTCTGGTGCAGGAGCTAGCGCTGGTGTTAGTTTTGGTTCGACTGGCTTAGGTTTTGGTGTATCTGGTTTTGGTTTAGTTGGAGTGATTGGCTTTGGTTTCGTGACTTGCTTTTCATTATAGAAAAACCACCCTTCATCTTTTTTTTCCAAGTCTTGTACACTTCCACCAATTACCTGCTCAGAATCATCGTATGCTCTCTTAGGCTCCTGATTTGCCAAAGAATAACCTGTTCCTGAAAATGAAATAGCTACAACTACCACCATAGATAAATATTTATGTTTTCTCATTGAAATTCACTTATGTTTGATGTCAGCGACCTAATAAAAATGTTTTGCATTAGGAACACTCTGTTTTTATTAAGTTTTTACATGGAAAATATTTGTATTTTATAATTGCAATAATTATTTTTTCTTGTATTAGGGTGATAAATTTCAAGTAAAAAAAAAGCCCCCGATGAAGGAGGCTTTATAGTTGTTGTAAGTGAAAACAAACTTCGTGTAACAACGCGAAAAGTAACCTTTTACTATCGTGCTGTGACTATTAAATTTGCACACATTTGAAGTATGGATTGCTCAATTTCATTGAAATTTTTGATAAATATAGTGTTTTTACCAAATATCCCCTTGAAATAGGCTTCGTTTGTTCCATCTTCGTTCAATACAAAGGTACAGACTTCTATTCCTTCGATTGTTGCTGAATTGATGATTTCTTGTGTCTTTTTATCATCATTCGGTTCCCCGTCAGTGATAATGAAAATCATCTTTTTCTTTTCCCTTGATAGAGCGATTTCGCTTATTACGGGAATCAAACTTTCAGCCAATGGAGTAGAGCCTAAACATCCTTTGTGCGTAAAAACACCTTGAGAAATACTTGCGCGAAGCGGTGTGTATCTTGGCTTCATCGTTTGTACTAGTAGAGAATTGGATTCTTCAACGTAAAACGGAAATGCATAGCAAGCTGTTGAAACACCTGAAATATTTAACCCTTCCAATACTGCAATGACGGAAGATAATGCAGCTCGAATACGGGATGTATCAAAGTGGTATTCATACATTGAGGAACTAGTATCAAGTAAAATAGAACAAGCACAATTTGGGCTTTGGATAACATTTTTAGTCTTAAAAATGTTAGTGTTTCCCGTTTTAACACCTGCTAATTTACTAGATTTAATTCTTGCGCCTTGCTCCTTTAACCGTGAAGTGGATGTAGTATTATCATGGACTAATTTTTCAAATGACCGGCGTAATCTACTTCCTGTTGTCAAACTTCTCTTAATATCAAGTGAAGTTATTGTTTGAGTGGCTTGATCAAAATTCTTCTTCCACTCTGTGTTAATAATAGCAACGTTAAAAAAATCATTAACTATTCCCTTGGAACTCATATCTTTTTTAAGTTGTTCCGGATTCGAGATTGTAGATGTTATATCTTGAATAACATTGTCATTTATACTATCGAATGAAACGTCCTTAAAAATGTAACTAAAACTCTCTGGATCTGAATCTAAATCGTCAATATCAGTTTCGGTTGAAACATTGACATCATTAGGTCCATTTGAACTTTCACCCACACCAGAGCAGTTAGAGTTACCGGAACCATCAGGGTCATTACCTTCAGAGTTACCAGAACTAGGACTACCAGCATCGTCAGAGCTACCATCAGAAGGGGGTAACGTATCTTGTGGTTTGAGCTGAAGGGCTGTTGCTAGAACAATGAATAATTTTTTGGCAATTAGATTATTATCGACAGTAGTTGTGGATGAAAGCACCATTTCTAATAATCTATCAACCTTGTCAGAAATTGCTTTGGTAAAGATTGAAATGAATTGAAGTTTTAGTTCGTTAATGTTGTTAACAACGACTCCGTTGTATTTACTTCTACCATGCAGTAAAACATAGTTTATGAAAAACGTTATTTTTTCCTCAATAGAAATGACGGAGTTAATAGGTTTTTCTGTAAAAACATGTTGTCTGACGGCATCCAAGTAATACTTGGCACCACCATAAACATGCTCTAACTTTGATTCAATCCAGATATCTTCACAAATATTTTCTAATACACTAATATATTTATTGCCTGTTTGAGCAACAAATGAAAAATCAGTGAATTTGGCATGTCCAATTTCATGAAGTAAAAAACCTAACAAAATATTACCGAAAGATGTATCAGTTGTGTAAGGAATCCCTATTTCATATTTACCACTTTCAGATACACCACAATACGCTTCGTCAGTAGTAAACTTAATTGAAATGTCAAATTTTCCAGCTAATACATTAGCAACGATTGCTAATGAGGCTGCACTTCTTAATTGTTTCATATATATACCTATTTAAATAAAAACGCCTGAATAAATTCAGGCGTTAGTTTGGTTTCCCATATTATTAGTAGAAAAATGGAACATCCTGATTTTCATCTTCAACACTAAAGGATGAATTTACAGGTAGATCCGAAGAAACTACTTGAGGTCCTGATTGAACATCAATTGGTGTCGGAGTTGGTGTCGTATTTTCTACAACATCTTGACTCACATTCGGTACTGTCACCGTTTGTGAGTTTTCGGCGACATTCACAATGTTTAAATCGTTTTCTGTTGGTTCAGCAAGATCATCTTCATCGACTACAATTTCAATGAAATCACTATCAGTATTACCCGTTACAGGTACTGAAGTTGGTATGGCAGTTGATACATCAATGTTGTTTATAGTTTGTGGTAAAACAGTTAATTCCACATCTGATACATTGTTCAAATTGGTGGAGTTTATTAACTGCTTCAAAGTTTTAATGTCTGATAACGTGATAAAAAGTGTTGTTACGGCAATTGATTCGTCATTAGACAATCTCCCAACGCTTGGCAACGTTGAAATAAAGTTACTCAAATAATCACTTAAACTGCCAGCATCTGGATTTAATACAGCTAATCCTTTCAGCTTACTTGCAACTTCTCGTAACGTATTGAGTGTAGTTTGAGATATGTTTGATGCATTGTATGAGCCACGTTCCCGTAACTCAGAAATTCTATCAACAACATCAAGCAGGACAGATTCTTTAAGGCTTTGTACTTTTTCTTCTGACTCGCCTTCACCAAAGGGTGAAATATTGAAAGAAGAAAAACCAAATTGTAGCTTTTCATCTAACCGTTTGACGTCAATAACTTCGGACTCAAACAGTTTTTTTACAGTTTCATCTTCTTTATCTAACCATGAAAGAAAATCAGTTGATATAGCGGATAAAAACTCATTTTTGAATATATAGAATTGGTCCTTTAAATCATTTAACTGCTGTCTTACGTGACTTGCAAGTGAAGTCGGCACTGCATACCCGTTCAAGAATGGAACACCATATTTTGAACAGATAGCATCAGCACCAGTACGAAAGGTACGCATTTTGTTGATTTTTGCAGGGTCAATAACCTTTTTGGTTCCGAGGCTGGCTATTGTTTCGGGAGGCAGAACTATATCTCCAGTGTTAATAACCTTAATATCTTTACCTTTAAGTGTTTTTCTTCCAGTAGTTAAACGGATACCTTCCAGAGAAAAAATTACTACGTTTTCAAGAATGTTTGGGCTCATAAATTTACCTACATATTTATATATTTAAAAAAGGCAAATAGATAAATCTATTTACCTTGTCGATTTATTAATAATTAAAATTTAGATTTAAAATAAACATTAAACATATCGTTCAATGCTATTTTTTCATCTTCAGGAGCTCTGTTAGAGATATGTAATTGCCATGCATCTAACAGAATATCTACCGGTGGTTGTTTAGAACGAAGCATAAAATCGAAACGGCGAACAACATTCACAAGGCTTCTAGTTGAAATAGCGGTACTACTGAAGTTAGTGACTGTCGCAGATGTACTTTTACGTACATCGTTAGCCAGCTTTATTAGCCCATCCGTCAGTAACTGATGTGATTCAGGATCAGACAAAAATGAAGCAAGTAGCTTACGTTCTTCTTTTTTGGGCATATAGTCAGCCTCAACAAACATAAACCTATCGAGGTTGGCTATATTCTGCGGTTTTACACCACTGTAATTTCCTGTCATATCACCGGTCCCATTACTGTTTGCAGTTACTGCAAATCTAAAGTTCTCATGGTGATGAATGCATTCATTTGTTTCAGGAATGACAAGAGAACCCATCTCTAAGATCCCGTTAAGGGAGTTAGCTACGGAAGGTTCTAATTGGTCATACTCATCAATCAGAAAAACCAACCCATGCTTATACGCGATGGTTAGCGGTCCTTCATGAAAGACTGTTTCTTGATCACCCGTTAATTTATCGACCTTTAGGCGAAAACTACCGAGTAAGCTACTCATATCAAGATCAGGACTGGCTGTTACTTTCATCAATCCCCAATTCATACGAGCAGCAATTTGCTCAACTATTGAAGATTTTCCACAGCCAGTAGGTCCAGAAATCCAGAGTGATGTATCTAACGGGTTATCAAACCACATTAACACATGCTTTCTGAGTGAAGGTTCAAACACATATTTCTCATTAAATTTCGGAATATACTCTGAAAATTGATGGTCATTAGAAAAACCCTTGATACTATATTTGCCCTTTAAATTCTCAGGCAGAATAATACCTAAAGATTCCATATCGACCGGAGTGTTACGTTTAATATCAAAACTGTTATTTACAGCGTTCATATATTTACCTATTTAAATAATAAACATTCAAATTAATTTGAGGTTTAAGTTTGTTAAATTGAACAATTAATAACACCGCAATGACGTTGACGTTTTAAAACCTCGCCATTCACAAATGTTGTTACTTGTTTTACGTTGGTCATGTAAGTTTCAATGTCTAAATCTCTCATGCTTTTAGTAATAAAAGGAATGAGAAAAGATTTTCCACCAATCAAACATTTATTTGTTTTGTACTTAACACTCAAGAATCCAGCAAATAAAGCAATGCTATTTGCTTGGTTTAATAAATCTTTTCTTTCGGTGTTTGTAACACGTAATAGCATACGAAGTTTTTCATTTTCATCTTGAGTTAAATCAATAACTCCAAAATTTTTTTGATCCTCGGATGCAGCATAAGTTGTCATATTAATGATATTATTCATTGATAATCCTTAACACCTGAATTAAAACTCAGGGTTATTATAAATAGTTATATATATCTATTATTGAATCACCTTTCTGATTATTATCGTTATCTTGATAATTATCAGAGGATGATATTGAATTGGAAGAATGATATTCATAACTTGTTATTGATGTTCTAATTGACGACTCACCATAACAATCAGGATGATCTTCTTCATTGATACCCAATTTCTCTCTTAGTTTCTTCCAAGAAAATCGTGGAGCGCTTTGAGATTCTAAATATCGAATTCCAAAGCCTTCAAGCCTCAGGGGAGCATTAGGTTGTAACTTTAATACAGATGATAAAACCTTTATTTCATTTCTTATCTGTTCTTCAAATGATGCTACTTTTTCTTTAGCTTCATTCAATTGTTTTTGTGCTAATTGAAATGCAGATTGTAATTCAACTAACTTTTTGGTTCGTGATATTAAATCATCAGGATTAATATTACGTTCTTTTAGTACATCATCACTATTTAAATAAATTATATCCTTATTTGCATAAAATTCAGGAGGCGTTTTGTTATTAACGCAATTCCAGAATCTTTTGGTGATGGTAACAACCTTATTTATTATTTTGTCATTAATTTTTAATTTAAAGACAATAGGTGTTTCTTTAGCAGACCAGAATACCAAGTACCCGTATGTGCTGCCAGTAACTACCATTTGATGATAAACCTGCCATTTGTAATAGTTGAAAACTGAAGATTTTGCTTTTTCCTCTAATAACATACGGTGATTTTTTGGGGATATATTTTTGAACTCTACAACATCATTATTATCAATAAGTCCATCAAGTGAGGCTATCATGTGCGGATATTTCCTACTACGCACGCAACATGGACTACTGATTTCCCCATACTGATTCTCAAACCAGTGTCGGGCGAACTGTTCGGATAGCTTCCCTACTTCAACTTGCCGTATACATGACAAATCCTTTGGAGGAATAGCACCGATCCATTCTAAATATAAGCTGTAAGGAGTATTGCTGAACTCATTTTTAACCTCGGGATTAAGTGTGGGGGTACACGTAGCTGTTACACCCGTTTTTCTCCAGCTTAACCATTTATCAGAGCCTTGAATGAGATCATATATATCGAAATTATTCATATTAATATCCAAAACCCGTAGATAAACTACGGGTCCGGTTGATATCTATTAATTCCGCTCAATAGTAAGCGAAATATAATCAGATAACGGTTTAAATTCGATAATAGACAACTTATTTATAAGTGGTGTCATATCGCTTTGTTTTTTGCAATCAGAGAATAACTGTCGGCAACAAGCTAAATCAGATTTAACTTGCTCAAGTGTTTTTATAAATGCCACTTGATCTGAGCCTGAAACAGTTGAAATGAAATTATCAACATCTTCAAAATTATTATTCTGGATTGCATTAGTTAGTATTTTATTAAATACATTCTTTCTTTCTGCTATTAATTCCTCCTTTGCATATTCAATTTCAGCAGGATTAAACTCAAAGTTATTTGAGATTTCATCAAGCATACTTTCAAATGCATTGGTCTTGCTGCACCGTTCAACCAGCTTGTCAATCCGCCGTTTCACTCCATTACGAATGACATCAACTACAATAGCCTCAGACACGTTTTTAGGCGAGTCTGTTACTACTGCTGAGTTTTGGTCGGTAAATGCGTGTACAGCTTCATAAGTAGTTGTTTCGAGCGAAACAGGACGATTTTGAGTAAAACCCTCACCCCCATCTGTATTCAGATAATCAATTGTTCGCATGATTGCCTGATTAGCGTTAGGAAGTAAGTGTATACAGGATTTGATAGCAGTTTTTCTGATCATCTGTGTAGTAAACAACGACCACGGAGATTTATCAGGACTATACAGCCAACTTGCAGATTTTAAACGGGCGCTTGCAATATCACGTCTGGTTATGAAGTAAATCAAGTGAGTATCGTCATGCAGAAGGTAGTCAACATACACCCCCCTGAAATTACCTCTTTCACCGATTGAGCCTTTGTCGAATTGGTCTATAAGAATATTTCCAACATCAGCAAAAGGGTCATAGTGATGTGTTGGTGGTGTCCGTCTGCCATTGAACTCAAATTTATCTTTTTCAAAAACTAAATCTATAATTAAGTTTTTGCACATTTGAGCTTCAATAGCCATTTTAATTAAACCCAAATACGAGACATCAAGAATAACACGCTCATCTCTGGGTACTAAGTATGCTAATTTTTGAGCAGGGTCTAACGTTAGTGACGTTGTTGCAAGCTGTAAAAAAGCAGTTTTAAAACTAGCGGGATTATTAATAGCAATCGCCATTAGTTTTTTGTTGTTATCAATCTGATTCTTAGCAAAAATTGCTTCATTAAAATACGATGTTTCACTAAGAGAGTTCTCAGTAAATTTCGGTTTTAAACTTGCGATTATGTTAGAAACAGCTTTGCTACCTTGAACTATATTCGATGATGACATATATAAGATACCTATTTAAGAAACAAAAAAACCGCATATAGCGGCTATTGTTTGAATTGGAATTGATGAATATTAGTTCAAATAGATTTTTTACTATCTAATGAACTTAATAATTGGCTTTTTAACAAAAGCTGATTATTATCATATTTATTTTCTTCCAATTTTTTATTTGATTCATCAAGCGAATTTCTGGATTTATTAAATTTTAATATATCCGTTAACTCTCTGATGCGTTCTAAACTTCTAACGCGCTGTTGTCTTGCTTCCTCATCTATTTCAATCTCTGATTTTGTTTGGTAAGTATTAACGCCATTGATTGATAATATAAATGGAAGAATATAGAATCTTTCTTTAACAACATTGTTAATTACAGATTCTTTTAATTTAACTTCACCCTTTGCAAATATCGTATCATTGCTTTTAGCATTTGATAATATCTCTGCAAGTTTGGTGTCCTTACAAACTATATGAAAGTAAGCACTTTGATCTTCAAGCATGACATCATAGACTATTTTGTCTTTTACTTGAGTCGAGCGAATAATATTTATTTTACCTGAGAATGATAATTCACACATATTTTCACCTATTTATTAAATAAGAGACACATAATTAAAACTATGAGCTCAGAGTTTTTGAATAAAGTATATTCAATGATTGAATATATTTTATTAGGGCGTAGAAAAGCCTTGACTGTTAAGCGTGATGCTAAACAGTTGTGATTAACCAGAAAGATCTCCGTTTGGGAGCTGCCAGTTTCTCACTACCGAGTCGGTTTCCTGACTCATCAATTATACGGGCATATTCAACAACTTCTTCACGCTCTTTTTTGAGTGTGATGAAATCACCTTTCTGCACCGTTGAGTTAGCAATTGCATCTGCCAGACCTAAACCCCAAATGATATCTTCATCAATACGAACGTAATAGGACCGTCTGTTTTGAGGTTTGAACTGGTAGTGCGCTACTCCGAAATCACGTAAAATACCGTGGTATTCTTTGTGAGAGCCCTTTCGACAGTCGTTAGAAGATGAAAGCTGTGCTTCATTTCTATCCAATCTATCGCTATTTAAGGCGCAAATTTCCGGATAATTATTGCTTGAGTCGTCTTTTTGCTCACAATCGTGTGCAATCATTAACTCGTGTGAAGTTGGAACTTCAGCGTTTGGATATAGGTTCACATCATCGGCATTGCGAAAATGTGCCTTTCGTCTATTAAGCTGATCTCTATTGCGTTTATTCAGATACAAAATCATGAAGATAGTTGTACTGATAGCAATCGAAACCAGATTTTTAGTGCTAA
Organism: Providencia sp. M-27; assembly: GCF_011077905.1. Taxonomy (NCBI): domain Bacteria; kingdom Pseudomonadati; phylum Pseudomonadota; class Gammaproteobacteria; order Enterobacterales; family Morganellaceae; genus Providencia; species Providencia sp. M-27. The sequence goes on from NZ_JAALBT010000022.1 coordinate 35,625, forward strand.
AACTTTCTACGTTTGGTAGTGATCCATCCCACAAAAACACAAGCGCAAACATTATTGAAGCGTATGCAACCGTGAATTTATAGTTCAGGCAGGCGTGAACAAGCACACCAATCACTAGTATTGATATGATTAACATATAATTTACCTTCGTAAACTTGGGTATTGTTGGAGAGTTTAAAACCGTTAGTAGTAAAAACTACTTCGGGGGAGAGAGGGTTTATTGAGATCTCTCTGAATTGAACTATGAGTTAACATAGCTAGATGTAGTGTCAATCAGACACTTGTAACAGAACCATTCTGTTTCAAAAATAATAAGAATGCAAGTCCCTTTTTTGATTACAACTTTTATTGCTATCATGAAAAGTTCTTTTTTATTGGTACGTATAATGAAGGTCTTTGAAACCGGTTTTGGAGAAAACATGAGTCAGGATAAAGAAGTTGTCGATTCAGTAACTACACGAAAAACAAGACGGAAAAAAGTAACTTCTGTACCGTCGTCTGAATACCAAATGCATTTAGATACAACTATTGCGATTGATGCCTATCATCAACGGTTCTTTGTAGCAAGCCAAGCCGCCTATTTGTTGGAACAGCGCCTTGAACGCTGTCTTATGCATCGAGACAAAATTATGCGTGATCGAGCTGCTGCTATCATGAAGTCACTCAATCAGGCAGTTGATAGTAATTTTTCTGATATAGAAAACTATAAGCAGACATTGGCACAGGTCATAGCTGAAGTAGAGGCTGAACGGGGTACTAAATATGAGTTATTGAGTTATTCGACTCCCCGCGATATGACGATTGAAAACCGTACCTATCTGGCTACACGAATGTGCAGTGGTTTAGAAACACTGGATCTCATAATCAAGTACCTTGATGTTTGCCGACATTACTCGTTAGTACCATTGGCTGAAATACTGGAAACTCAAATCACTGCCGATAAGCGTATTCGCGGTATATTTAGTACGATTATTCGTCATGGCGAAACAATGAAGCGTTTAGAAATCGATCATTCGATAAATGAAAAAAATGCTAAAAATGAATTAAACAATAATGACAGCACTGGTGCTGAAGATAAATAATTTTTCTGTAAACTAAATGTATAAAGGTGGTCAGCTACGTGACCACCTAGTTAATATTTTAAATTTATAATTCATTACTATTTGGTGGAATAACTGTAAATTCTTTATCTTTTGCATTCGTTTCTAGCAACATTAGCTTTTCTCTCAACCTATAAATTTCAATATCTATTTGATATTGTTTACGTGCCTTTCTGTTAAGAATTGAGGGTTTTTTAGGCTCGGTATCTAAATTATAAATTGGATGTAGATACCAGTCTTTATTTCTAACCACAGTAGGAGATGGATTCCAGTCTACACCTTGAAAAATAAGCCCGCGAGTATTTGGATATACGACTGATTGCCAATGATTTAGTGTGCTAAATGTTGATATGTTATTTGGGGCATATTTTACTTCATCTGAAGTTATCAAGTGAAAAATACTATTTTCAAATTCTGGCGGGGGGAGGGTCTGATCAAATGTGTTACCAAATGCTAATTTATGAATCCCTTTAAACTTGAATATAAGTCGTATTTGCGCGTTTGTTTCGTAATCTTCTATTTTATCCTTTATGTGAAAATTAGCATGTCTGCCTACATCTTTATTACTATAAATATTTTCACTTTCTAAAATTGATATGGCTGATTTAATAGATGTCCAATGATATAACTTTTCAAATAAATTTATTTTAATTTCAGGAACAGCATAAATTTTAGTTATCATATTACCCTTCTTTTACGGGCACTGTTGCAAAGTTAGCGATGAGGCAGCCTTTTGTCTTATTCAAAGGCCTTACATTTCAAAAACTCTGCTTACCAGGCGCATTTCGCCCAGGGGAT
>NZ_JAALBT010000023.1:0-37514 GCF_011077905.1 Providencia sp. M-27
TACGTGAAAGGCGAGATCACCAAGGTAGTCGGCAAATAATGTCTAACAATTCGTTCAAGCCGACGCCGCTTCGCGGCGCGGCTTAACTCAAGCGTTAGAGAGCTGGGGAAGACTATGCGCGATCTGTTGAAGGTGGTTCTAAGCCTCGTACTTGCGATGGCATCGGGGCAGGCACTTGCTGACCTGCCAATTGTTTTAGTGGATGAAGCTCGTCTTCCCTATGACTACTCCCCATCCAACTACGACATTTCTCCAAGCAACTACGACAACTCCATAAGCAATTACGACAATAGTCCATCAAATTACGACAACTCTGAGAGCAACTACGATAATAGTTCATCCAATTACGACAATAGTCGCAACGGAAATCGTAGGCTTATATATAGCGCAAATGGGTCTCGCACTTTCGCCGGCTACTACGTCATTGCCAACAATGGGACAACGAACTTCTTTTCCACATCTGGCAAAAGGATGTTCTACACCCCAAAAGGGGGGCGCGGCGTCTATGGCGGCAAAGATGGGAGCTTCTGCGGGGCATTGGTCGTCATAAATGGCCAATTTTCGCTTGCCCTGACAGATAACGGCCTGAAGATCATGTATCTAAGCAACTAGCCTGCTCTCTAATAAAATGTTAGGCCTCAACATCTAGTCGCAAGCTGAGGGGAACCACTAGTGTCATACGAACCTCCAAGAGACGGTTACACAAACGGGTACATTGTTGATGTCATGTATGACAATCGCCCAAGTAAGTATCCAGCTGTGTTCAGAACGTACGTCCGAATTCCAGACTATGTCGAACTAGATAACGCGGAGGAGCTGGCCGACGCAATCATTCGAGAGGTTGAGTTAAAGGAGGCATGGCTCACAAGGGTCTTGGGGAACTCAGCCGATCCTGACGCTTCTGTGGGCAAGTGGGACCGGCGCCTAGCGCAGTGCGGTGGTATTGATGAGATGTCAAGTGGGGTGCAGGCAACATACTTCAGTCCAAACGGTCAGCTGGTCGGCTTAGTGGCATACATTGATGCCGAATGGATGGATGAATAGCTCTGACGTTACGATTCAGGTGAGACAACCAGATGGGCATTGCGTACAAGCTCAGTTGCCACCGATGTGGCTACGAGTCTGATCTTCTTTACCTAGGCCAAGGTATGGCGATGCTTCCTGAGCAAATAGTCGGAACGTGCACATGCTGCGACAATCTAACGACGATTTCTATAAATGAAAGCTACGGAGTATGCTCACTTTGTGGGGCTAAGGATCGTGTGATATTTACAAGCTATCAGCATGAGGCAAGGCCAAGAAATCCCTGCTATCTAGAGAGAAGTTTCAAATATCAATGCCCAAGATGCCATGCCTTCAGTATGGAGCCTCCGGATCTACCGGAGATGCTTTGGGACTAATGCTCCGCTTTGCCTCGGGTATCCGTTCGACCTATGTTTAAGAGGAAACGCACGTGTCTGCCGCCAAAGCTCTTGCCTATGCACTTTGTGACAAGTTGGAAAGCAAAAAAGTTGATGAAGTCGTACGAAATCTTGTTTCTAGCGGCTGGAATATTAGGGAAGTGGCCTGGGAAGCTTCGTCCTTTGATCATGAAATGCCCTACTTTGACACGGGGCGGGACTTCGATATTGGATTTCCTGACACGCTGTCATCCAAGATTGAGTTTTTGACCGCGAATGGATCAATCGTCCAAGCACGTGCTCGCCTGCACTTCAAGCAGGCTCTAATTTTTGCCAAGGCGTCCAAACATGTCGCCGCGCTCAAGAACTCATTGGATTACTACTATGGATCGTCTGTAATCCCCCCTCAAAACCACGGAGGCTATTTGTAGAAAATTCCATTAATATGAACTCAAGGTGTTCCCTACGGACGAATCAGCGATGAAGGTGGTGTACCTGGCTATCCAGGCGGCGACCAAGAAATGGACGATGCCGATCCGCAACTGGAAGCCGGCCATGAACCGTTTTATGATCGAATTTGGTGACCGTTTAAATGGCCACCTTTAACTGACCGGCAAAAGCACTTACACAAAAGGGTTTACAGGCTCTTTCAGTCATTCCTTTAATGCGTAAATTGCTCTCTAACCACTCTCTCAGCCCACCCTTCCATATCCTCTCTCGATACTTGCAGCTCCCCCAACCCCTTTGGATGATTCACCCCTCTATGCCCGTCTTGTCCATATAATTGATCAAACAAACTATTTGGCCAATTCAATGAGCTCTTCACCACTCCACGCCGTATCTTTTCAAAATCATTCCGCCATGTTTCGCTATCAACGCCACTCAACACTTTGGTAGAAAGCATTTTCACCCCATCCGATGCATCCACCTCTAGCAATACAAATTCACTGCCATTACGTTGCACCCCAACGGCTTTAATCACTCTTGGTGAGCCATCTTTACACAGATGTAATCGGCTACGCCCAACTTTTGGCAAAACCAAGGTTTCTTCAAAAAGCACCCGACATGCAAATTTAGTTTTTAGAATTGAAAGTAGCTCATCAAAAGCAGCAAATCGATTAGCAAAAATAGAGTTGTAATTGGTTGCATCCTGCTTCCCACCCACATCTGCCGCTGCTAGGACACCACCTAAGTGTGGCTCATCAGTACTAACCAAATTACTATTTTCACTTGTTGTTGCTTCTTCTTTTTCTAAAATAGTTTGGCTACTTTTTCTTGCCCTGCGAGATTTTTCAATTCGACTAGGTCTACTAAAACTTATCCATGTCGGCTCAGCCTCTATGACTCGTGTGTCTGTGTCTATATTGGCTGTTTCCTCATCGTCCAACTGTAGATGCTCATCATCAACAACTGACTCTGTTGAAACCGCTATGTGCTGCGTACTACCATCACCTGCCTCCTTTTCCTGAAAAGAGGCATGGCTAATAGCTGTTGTGCTAGGAAGCATAGCGTTGATTTCTAAACCTACTATTTCCTCAACTAAATAATCCTTATCCTCGTTAGAAGAACGTCCTTTTACATGTAATTTCCAACCCTGCATGGGCGGAGGGTCAAAGCTAAAGCACCAGCTTTCAACGCCGTTCTTAATTTCTCTATTTTGTTGATAGTGCCTAAAAATACTTTCATACGAATCCATAACATCTTGATCCGAAAACAACCAAACCAAAAGCTGCACTACGGCCGACTGCTCTAACGCCCCTTTAGGAAACGATGAACTGGGTAAGATCCTTATCTCTAAATGATCTCGCTCAACCTCATACTGAACGTCGAACTCTTGCTGTAAAGCGGTACTGCTCAAACAGCTTCGACAGAAATAGGAGTTAATTAAAAATAATGACCGAGCTAGCTCTAACTGTGGGATGTGATAACGAGTCTTGCTATATGGTGTTTCAGCTTCGTAAATAAATGAACTCTGCGCTCCATCCTTGTTGCGTACGGAAGCAAAGGACGAGAGATTAGGAAAATCGATTATTTTGGCTCGTTGAAGATCCGATGCTTCAAACTCAATCACACGATCCGCCTTATTTATTTGCTTTGTTGTACTGTTAACCACCTTAGCTCGACTTAATAAAGGCAAATGAGTAAATCGAGTCCATTTCCGTTCTTGCATTGGATTAAACCAAACAAAAATACGCCACTCCTTATGACCCGAGTTACGGAATAAATGACCAATATGTACAACCTGCACATTGTCATTAAATGTAGCTAGCCTAACCACTCACTCTTCCCCATAAACCATTTCCAAGAATCTTTGTGCTTCCTCAGTTATCCGCTCTTTAGATAACGTTGCACTTCTTAATAATCGCCAGCGCCTAAGCTCAACATCTTCCTGTTTAAGCTTAATAAAAGCTTGGCTAATCCGTCTAATTTGATAATCTTCCACACTCTCTGAGTAACGCTTTAAGCAAAGCGCTACCAAAGGCAGTTTCTGTAGATTTTTTGCAAGAGAGGTTCCGTTAGGAGTTTGCTTTAACAGCCAGCTCGATGTCGCTCTTGGGTGATCAAGGCTACTATCTAGACGCTTTATGATTCTTAATAGTTGTCGTACAGCAATTCGATCTCTTTGGTTCCAATCAACTCTAGGGGCGGGTGCCAGACGCTCTTGTTGATGCTGTTGATTCCAGTGAACTAGCCAATCCCTGTCATGTCGGTAAAGCCAAGCGTATAGCACCCCACCCTCTAAAGACTGTCTTGCCGCCTTAATTCCTTGGTATTTATGCACTAGTTGCTGCCAGTCTTTATGCTTAACAGATAAATCTTCAGAGTTAGGTTGCACAGACTGGCTAACAGGTCTTGTCGTTATAGAGTGCTCAGTAAGAGCACTTGCCTGCTGTAGCGCTTCTATAACCGTTAGTTTTGGCAATAAGGCTTGCCACACAATACTATGCTGTAAATAACTAAAGGCTTTTCTATGCTTACGGAATATACTTTTCAGCCAACACGTGTCCTTGTTCTCTGCCAACTTTAAATCCAGTTTCTCTAGTGCCTCATCACTAAAAGTCTGCCTCACTCTCTCCGCCACCAAGTCATGACGAATGTGCTTGCTTTTGGTTAGCCCTAGATCCTGCGCTAAGCGCTGATAAAACAGCGTCCACTGCTCAAGGCTTGGGGAAAGCTCTTGCGCTCGTGGAGCATCTAACAGAGGGGCTATATAAGCAGCTAGTGCTGTTAATTGAGATAGGGAGTCTTTGGGGTAGTCTGAAAGCAGCTCAGTATGACCCAAAGCCCAAAATTGATGTCGGTGATCATCTACAGCTCTATCAAAGAAGACTAAAGCACCGTGTTTTGGACAATATGGCAAAGCGGGCAAATACCAATCTCGTTGCCAAAAGGCTTCCCCATACCTATTTAGCTGAAGAGCAACGCAATCAGGGCAGTATCTAAAGCGGTTATCGCTCTTAACTCTAGAAGCAGCGACTCCTAGCATTAAATGCACCGCACCTTGCGCTTGGTACTCCATTAACCGAATAGCTTCGTCTCGGCGCTCCTTGCCTACAAACGGAGCATATAAAGGGAATAAGGTATGCTCATAAATAAGCTGCTGAACAGCGTAACGTCCTGTTTGATGTAGATGTCTTGCTATCACACCTAAATGCGAGGGCAGACCTAAGGTAGCGACCACCTTGCGGTTGCCATACACCTCATCCAACAGCTGCTTAGGACTAACAATCCCTTGATAAACGCCTGCCCGTGCAATAGTGCTATAAATCAGCTCATTCGAGTACGGAACAGGAAAGTTTCTCATGGCTAACCTGCTTGTTTAAATAAGCTCGCCATATCCACTATTACCCCTTTCCCTTTTAACCGTTCATGCATGGTTTTTTCAGGTTGGCGTTGTGAATAGATATAACGTAAATCCGTATCAGGCAAGCTATCCCAGTCGCTGGGCTTGACTACCTTTATAGCCGAAACCTTTTTACTCTTGGAGGGCTTTTCTAGTTCTGACACTACCGTTTCGCCTTCCATCAACCACTGCAAAACAAGAGGCAGTAACTTTTGTCTTGTCATCGTTGGATTCTGGCTAAACGCTTTTTTAATAGTGGGAATTAACAGGCTTGAATCGTAATCCTCTTTCAGCATCAGATATAAATGACGCTGATCTTCGGTATCTAACTCTTGAAGGGCTTTTTCTTCTGGTGTTTGTTCTTGTATCGCTGCGATATCTAGCTGAAGTTGGATTAACCGTTTATCAATCTCGGGAACGACTAGATCAGAATAACGAGCAATGCGTTCTGGGATACCCGAGCGTAATGCCTCTAGCATGGGGTGCACAGGCTTTAACTCATCTTGATACACTTGCCGCAATAAACCAGCGGTAATACGCTCATTGCCTAAAGCTAGCGCACGGAGCTGAGCGAGTACAAAAAGTTTTACTACAATGTCCATCACTCCTTGGCTTAGCTCATACCACACATCACGGACCTCATCCGATAACAGCGCATCTTTGCGTTGTAAAAGCTGTAATTGCCAAAGATTATCCGTAAAAGCGATCCACTCTTGATTGGGCTTTCCACGTTGCGTTTGTTGTATAGGATCCCAGAATATAGCTCCAAACCCTGCCCCTCTACGTGCAGACCGCAAATCAGCCTCAAAAATCTCTCGTGCTTTAGGGGTACCAATCAACATCACTGGTACGCCAATAATATTCACCATCGTCACAAAAAAGTTCAGCATCTCTTGAGATCCACCCGAACGAGAGCGGCTTAAATGCTGAATTTCATCAATAACCAACAACCCTAAAGCATGTGCATTGGCTATTTGCGACATCAAAGCCAACATGGTTTCTATACCATGACGTTTTAAGCCATAACGACGCTCATAGTTCGAGCCCAAGGCTCGATCCAACGCTCTGAAAAAATTCAAGCAGATTTCTTTTAGCGAACCATTATGCGAGCAGTCTATTTTCAAATACACCACCTGCTCTACATTGAGTTCACGATGGTAAATCACCTGAGGATACGTGGCTAGAATACGATGAAGAGAGGTCGTCTTCCCACTACCAGAACAACCAATTAACAATAAGCTTTGTGCCGTAGATCGTGCCTCCTCAAAGCGAAATGTCTCCAACTCTCCCGTTTGAACACGCTCATAACCATTTTGTAAATGCTTTTGTAAATCTCCTGTTTTAGGATTTCTGCCTACGTAGCCACCTCGAATCATGACCGAAATACGCTCACTTAGTAGCAAATGCGTACCTAATGGCTGAAAATAGTCATCTGGAATACGACAAATGGTATGAGCTCTGATAACACGGGACTTTTGCAAGTCAGAGGAAGTAAGCTGTAAAGAGGATTTCAGTGATGCAGCACTATTCACTGACTCTTGTAATGGTGGTAAGGCCTCGATAAAAGGATTATCACGATAAGCCTCTACCCCCGTATCACGATAAACTGCTTGAATCCGGGTAGCACTCATGACTCATCCTTTTCTGGTGGATCCTGAAATAATTCAGGCACGTATGTGGGTAGGCTGTAATCTTCTTGATCATCCGCTTCCACTGCGTTGAAAGGAATAACTTTAGCCTCATCACCTGAAGAGCTTGGCTTCAAATGCTCCGCACGTTTTTTACGCTCCGAGGTCACGGCTTCTTTTTTATTAGTTTTAATCTGCTTAATGCGTGTTGATTTGGGCTCAGTAGTACTGGGCGTTAACTTATTCGCTTTCTGAATGGTTTGCTGAATAAACGCCTCAAGCTCCCTGCGTTTAGTTAACTCATCCTGCTTCGCATTGGCTTTATTGTGTTTTTCTTGTGCTTGTATATCCCAAACCTCCCAAAATGAGAGACCTTTAAACTGCCGACTACGTTCCGTCAGATTACAGCGCCAAAATACACGGCTGCCAACTTGCGGAAACAAATAAATCGTATCAACCAGCACTGGGTCATAAGCCGCTTCTAAATGTTGAGGTCTAGCTATATCAGTGCTCCGCTGCAACCAACCCTCACGCAGAATCTCTGACCCCGAGTAATACAAACCCCACAAATTAACGCCAAATGAAGAAATAGAGACCTTTCGGCGAGGCAGTAACGCTACTCGCAACTGCTCTTGCTCCACAGCCCTTAAACTACCTGTACGATGCTGCATACCCCATTGCCATAGCTGGACAGGAATAGACGGTAAATCTGTAGGAAAATCAGCATCTCGATCGTATTTATCCATCACCAGATGGTTATTTCTGAATAAGATCGTACGCAAAATAATTTGTGTGAACTCAAATACCGACAGAGATGCATCTAACCTATAGTCTGTTTCACCATGGCTTTTGATCCGACTGCCCTCTACAATGCCAGGTGCAAAGGACTTAAACTCGGCTTGTAGTGTTCTAAAAGTGCTTTCCACTATGCCTTTAGCATCGCCACGTCTAGGTGGAGCACTTTCCACTCGCACATTAAAACTAGAAACTAAGGCTTCGACCTGATGACTCATTAATTCGCCACGGTCCGCTAGCAACACATCTGGCAAACCTACACACGGCCAGTCTGAGCTACTAATCTCAATATCATGCTGGGCACAAATGGCCGTTTTGTCAGAGCAAGCATTTACAAAAGCCTGCATCGCCACCACATAAGACGGATTTTCAAAGCCGATATAAAAGCCCGTGATCATCCGACTAAACACATCAATCACAATGTAAAGCGTTGGTCTTCCTATGATTTTTTGGCGATCATGATGATCCACTAAATAAATATCAGCAATCGTGGCATCAATCTCATAACGACTCCCAGGGCCTAACGCCTGAGAAGTGGCTGTACTACTTAAGGGTCGTACGTCTTTTTTATATACCCCTGCTTTAACTCTAGACTTTAAGCGCTGAGCTTTAGGGTATTCTCGATCATAAAAATAACGAAACTGACGTAGTGTTGGGTAATCCTCTTGGGGAATGCGAGGAAAATACTGAGCAAACAAGTCCACAAATCGTCTATAGGCAACGGTGGTCTTTGTACCTTTTTGATTTAACAGGTGCTTTTCTATGGTCAACCTAAAAAGGCGTTCAATCTCGGGCGTTACCTTGGTTCCTTCACCCTTACCATATTCTCTGGCTCGGCCAATCTTTGCTGTTCCTGTCGCTGAACGTCTTTCCCCTGGTGCACCGCTGTTTTTGTAGTCAGGAATTAATGCATTAGGCGTTTGACCACGCTGCCAGTAACGGCGTAACAACTTATAAACTGTAGCCTTAGTAACCTTATGTTCTTGGACCACATGCTCAACGAGTTCGCTTCTGACTTTAGGGTCGAAACGATCCTTACTATTAATAATAGGAAGAATTTTTCGATAATCCTCCTCGCGCTTCTGGAAGCTGACAGAATCTACAGACGGCTCTTCTAAATCAAGATGTACATAAGGGTCATCAGTTCTAACTAAGCGGCCTTCATCTAAATACTGCATTAGCAACAACTCAGCCCTAGCTTGTGGAACTCCTTTATCAGCGCTTATTTGCATCCAGACAACTTGGCCATCCTCTATAGCCAAAATGCGATACGGATCATTATCAAATAGCACAACCTCATTAATTTGCCACATAGCGCAACTCCTCCATATTCACTACTTGGCTAATACAGAGATCTGCACACTTATTTGCCCTGAAAGACTTATAAATATTGAACTTAATAAAACCATTTGCGGTTAAGGCTCGTATCTAACTCAATGTTTTGCCTAACTCCAAATCATAAGCAATATCAACCTGCTTACAGACATTGATAATGTTTTCATCTCCTTTTTCTTGCAGGATATGGGCCAATGGGGATAGTTGTGCTAAAAGCTCCGCAGAAACTTCTTCTGTTTTCACTGAATAAAGCCATTCAATATTTTCTTTTACTACGGGATTTATTTCTTTATCAGTAAAAATGAACCAAGGAATTTGCTTTTGCTGCCAATAGCGACGCTCTAGTTCTAGTTTTTCTAAGGTACGCTCGTCTTGTAAGGCTGCTGCAGGTTTGACTTGAATAGCAAACTGCTCAAAAGGACCATCTTTGCAGTCCACTAAAAAATCAGTAGACATAACCTGATCTACACCACGAATAACAGGATGCTTAATACCACTATCTATTGCAATCTGCCTGGTATCACTAGGTAATAAGGGGAACTGCTCGCGTATATCTAGCACGCTGCTCTCCCACTCAAGACTGAGAAAAACAGCAAGCTCTAAGTCAGATAGCAAATGATGGACTCGTCCCGTCTTATGAGAATAAATACGGTGGGAACGACCTGAAGAAGGAACTTCTTGTACTGTTAGCCATGGAATATAGTCTTTACCATGCCCTTGGCCACGCCCCTCTTTAATACGACGGGCAATTTGCACTTCAGAAAATGAAGAGTTTGCTTTAGCCATAACAAAAGTCCAGTATGCTTTTTCACAGCATAACTGGACTGATTTCAGTTTACAACTATTCTGTCTAGTTTAAGACTTTATTGTCATAGTTTAGATCTATTTTGTTCAGTTTAAGACTTTATTGTCCGCCCACATCATCAATATTAAATCAGTATGTCATTACTCAACTGTCACCGATTTCGCCAAGTTACGAGGCTGGTCAACGTCTGTGCCTTTAATCAATGCAACGTGATAAGACAACAATTGCAGTGGTACAGTGTAGAAAATAGGCGCAATTAACTCTTCAACATGAGGCAACGAAACAATTTTCATGTTTTCACTCGCTTCAAAGCCTGCATCTTGGTCAGCAAATACATACAGCAAACCACCACGCGCACGGACTTCCTCAATGTTCGATTTGAGTTTTTCTAACAGTTCATTGTTAGGTGCAACGATGATAACAGGCATATCAGCATCAATTAGCGCTAATGGGCCGTGCTTTAACTCACCCGCGGCATACGCTTCTGCGTGAATGTAAGAAATCTCTTTTAATTTCAGAGCCCCTTCAACTGCAATAGGGAATTGATCACCACGACCTAAGAACAATGCGTGGTGTTTATCTGAGAAATCTTCAGCCAGTGCTTCGATGACTTTATCTTGCGATAACATGCTTTCAATACGAGCTGGAAGCGCATGTAATGCATGGGAAATGCTTTCTTCTAACTCAGGTTTTGCCCCCTTCAAACGACCCATATACGCAACTAGCATCAGTAAAACCGTTAACTGTGTGGTAAACGCTTTAGTCGATGCGACACCAATTTCTGCCCCTGCTTTGGTCATTAAAGCAAATTCAGATTCACGTACTAGAGAAGAGCCCGCCACGTTACACACTGCTAAAGAAGTCAGATAACCTAATTCTTTTGATAAACGCAGGGCTGCCAGTGTATCTGCGGTTTCACCTGATTGAGACAACGTAATCATCAGGCTGTTTTTACGGTGAGCAGGGTTGCGGTAGCGATACTCAGAAGCAATTTCCACATCACAAGGAATACCAGCCAAAGATTCAAACCAATAACGTGCAACCATTCCCGCATTGTAGGATGTCCCGCATGCGACGATTTGAATATGTTCAACTTGAGATAAAATTTCACTCGCACGAGGGCCTAACTCGCTTAAATCGATACCATTGTCTTTGTCAAAACGCCCTTCAAGGGTGTTTTTAATTGCCAATGGTTGTTCGTAAATTTCTTTTTGCATGTAATGGCGATAGACGCCTTTATCGCCTGCATCATATTGAACGTTTGATTCAATTTGTTCGCGATCGACCGCTTCACCATTTTTATCAAAAATATGAACAGTACGACGAGTGACTTCGGCAACATCCCCTTCTTCGAGGTAAATAAAGCGACGAGTCACAGGCAACAATGCTAATTGGTCTGATGCTAAGAAATTTTCACCTACACCTAAACCAATAACCAACGGGCTACCAGAACGTGCAGCAACTAATAATTCAGGAATACGGCTATCCATGATCACGGTACCGTAAGCACCACGCAATTGTGGGATAACACGTTGAACCACTTCCACCAGCGTGCCACCTTTTTGTTGTTCATGGTGAACAAGGTGAGCAATCACTTCGGTATCAGTTTCTGAACTAAAGATATAACCGAGTTTTTTCAGCTCATCTTTGAGCTCTAAATAGTTTTCAATAATGCCGTTATGAACAACCGCAATGTAACCAGAAGTATGCGGATGAGCATTACGTTCACTTGGAATACCATGAGTTGCCCAACGGGTATGTGCAATCCCCGTTCCACCCGATACCGGGTTTTTCTCCGCTTCTTCAGCTAACATTTGCACTTTGCCGACTTCACGTAAGCGTTGCAAATGCCCTTCGTGATCAACAACTGCCATACCGGCAGAGTCATAACCACGATACTCAAGACGACGAAGACCTTCTAACAGAATTTCTGCGATATCACGTTGTGCAACAGCACCTACAATTCCACACATATTTTTTGGATCCCTAGACAAAAGGTTTCTTTCTTGAGAAACCTTCATTTGTCGCAACCTAATTGTTGTACAGTTTTCACTGTTCCCCAGCCTTGTAGAAAATGGGGATATTTTTATATTGCTACCTTAGGTAGCTATTTTATTATTTGCTATTAATTAGCTTTTTTATCATAGGAGAGATATCGCTATCTCTCCTCAAAATTTACTTATTTTTTCTTAACTGGACGCTGCCAGTTTTTAATATGCATTTGCTTTACACGGCTAACGACAAGTTCGTCTTCATTCACATCACGTGTTACCGTAGTACCAGCCCCTATTGTTGCACCTTTGGCAACAGAAACTGGTGCAACTAACTGAGTATCTGACCCGACAAATACATCGTCGCCAATAATGGTTTTGTGTTTATTGGCACCATCATAATTACAGGTAATAGTACCTGCGCCAATATTCACGTTATCACCAATTTGAGCATCACCGAGGTAACTTAAATGACCTGCTTTAGAGCCTAAACCTAAAGAGGCATTTTTCATTTCTACAAAGTTACCTACGTGCGCTTTGGCCGCTAATTTAGCACCTGGACGTAAACGCGCAAAAGGGCCAACCGTACATTCGGCTGACAATTCAGAGTTTTCTATCACTGAATATGGGCTGATAACCGAGTTATCACCGATTACACAATCTTTTAATATACAGCCAGATTGAATGTGTACGTTATTCCCTAATGTGACATTACCTTCAATAATCACGTTAGTATCAATAATAATATCGCGCCCATGAGTCAGCGTTCCGCGCAAGTCAAAACGTGCAGGGTCAATTAACATCACACCAGCTAATAACAGTTTTTCCGCTTGTTCTTTCTGATAAACCCTTTCTAACGCAGCCAATTGTAGGCGGTTATTCACCCCTTCCATTTCACTTAAATGTTTAGGGTGAACAGTTGCAATTTTATTACCTTCTTTATGTGCCAATGCAATAATATCAGTAATATAATATTCGCCTTGCGCGTTATCGTTGTTCAGCTGTGCCAACCAACGTTTAAAATCTTTGCCACTGGCAACCATAATCCCAGTGTTAATCTCTTGGATTTTACGTTGCTCTTCGCTGGCATCTTTTTGCTCAATAATACCTACAACTTCATTATTTTCACGAATGATACGGCCATACCCTGTTGGGTTATCTAAAATAACCGTCAGCAAGCCAATACCACCTTCTGGCTTCACTTCAATTAGGCGATCTAAGGTATCTTTCGCTATCAACGGTACATCGCCATATAACATGACAATATTTTCATCGTCTTGGAAGCTTGGCGCTGCTTGTTGCATCGCATGGCCAGTGCCGAGCTGCTCGGCCTGCAATACCCAGTTGAGGTTTTGCTCACCCAGTTTTTCTTTCAGTAAATCACCGCCATGTCCGTATACCAGATGAATATCTGATGCACCAATGGATTTTGCTGTATCTATAACATGCTGAACCATGGGTTTGCCTGCAAGTAAATGCAAAACTTTAGGTAGCTCTGAATACATCCGTGTGCCTTTACCGGCAGCTAAAATCACGACACTTTTTCTTTGCACAGTCATTTTTCCTGAAACTCCAACTTAGGGATGAAAGTAAACCTATTTCCTTTATAAATTACTACATATTTCGCTCAAATAAAAAAGCCAGTTAGACTTAACCAACTGGCTTTTTTTACTATACCGCTATCATTACATTAGCTTTTTAGTTAACTCGATGACTCGAAGTTTCGCTATTGCTTTTGCAAGTTCTGCTGATGCCTGAGCATAATCAACATCGCCGTGAGCTTTACGGACGTGTTCTTCCGCTTTGCGTTTAGATTCCACTGCACGAGCTTCGTCTAAATCTTTACCACGGATCGCTGTATCAGCGAGTACGATAACACCATTTGGTTGCACTTCTAAAATACCACCGGAGAGGTAAATTAGCTCTTCTTCACCAAACTGTTTGGTAATACGTACCATGCCCGGTTTTATGGCAGTCAGCAGCGGGGTATGCTGCGGGTAAATCCCCAGCTCACCTTCACTACCTGTCACCTGAATTTTCTGTACCATGCCTTCAAACATTTGTTTTTCAGCACTTACTACAGTCAGGTGGTATGTCATTGCAGCTACCATATCAACCTCCTGTCAGCTGGATTAAAGCTTTTTAGCTTTTTCCACAGCTTCTTCAATGGTACCAACCATATAGAACGCTTGTTCTGGCAGGTGGTCGTAATCACCGTTCAGGATCCCACTGAAGCCACGGATAGTGTCTTTCAGAGAAACGAACTTACCTGGTGAACCGGTAAATACTTCAGCAACGAAGAATGGTTGAGACAGGAAGCGCTGGATCTTACGAGCACGAGCAACAACCAGTTTGTCTTCTTCAGACAGTTCATCCATACCCAGAATTGCGATGATATCTTTCAGTTCTTGGTAACGTTGCAGAATAGACTGAACGCCACGAGCAACATCATAGTGCTCTTGACCAACAACCAGTGGGTCAAGCTGACGGCTAGTAGAATCCAGAGGGTCAACCGCAGGGTAAATACCCAGAGATGCGATTTGACGGCTCAGAACTACCGTTGCGTCTAAGTGAGCAAAGGTGGTTGCTGGTGATGGGTCAGTCAAGTCATCCGCTGGAACGTAAACCGCTTGAACGGAAGTGATAGAACCCGTTTGAGTTGAGGTAATACGTTCTTGCAGAACACCCATCTCTTCCGCCAGCGTTGGCTGATAACCTACCGCTGAAGGCATACGACCTAACAGTGCTGATACCTCAGTACCTGCCAGTGTATAACGATAGATGTTGTCAACGAACAGCAGTACGTCACGACCTTCGTCACGGAATTTTTCAGCCATAGTCAGACCTGTCAACGCAACGCGCAGACGGTTTCCTGGTGGCTCATTCATCTGGCCATAAACCAGTGATACTTTATCCAGAACGTTTGAGTCAGTCATTTCATGATAGAAGTCGTTCCCTTCACGAGTACGCTCACCAACACCAGCGAATACTGAGTAACCTGAGTGCTCAATCGCGATGTTACGGATCAGTTCCATCATGTTTACTGTTTTACCAACACCCGCACCACCGAACAGACCAACTTTACCACCTTTCGCGAATGGACAGATTAAGTCCATTACTTTGATACCGGTTTCCAGCAGTTCTGTTGAGTTAGCTAACTCTTCGTAGCTAGGTGCAGCACGGTGAATTGACCAGCGCTCTTCTTCGCCGATATCACCTTTCATATCAATAGGCTGACCCAGAACGTTCATGATACGTCCTAAAGTTGCTTTACCTACTGGTACTTCAATTGGGTGCTCTAAGTTTACAACTTCTAAACCACGGCTCAGGCCATCTGATGTACCCATTGCGATACAACGGACAACACCACCGCCTAACTGTTGCTGAACTTCCAGCACCAGTGTTTCTTTACCGTTAACAACCTCAAGAGCGTCGTACACTTTTGGTACGTCATCTTGAGGGAACTCGACGTCCACAACGGCGCCGATTACCTGGATAATCTTTCCAGTAGCCATCTTGAATCCTCTACGTAATTCGTAAACCTAGCTGTTAAACCGCGGAAGCACCCGAAACGATTTCGGTAAGCTCCTGAGTAATGCTGGCCTGACGAGCTTTGTTGTAAACCAACTGCAACTCTTTGATCAGGTTTCCACCATTATCAGTAGCGGCTTTCATCGCTACCATTCGTGCGGCCTGCTCACTAGCCAGGTTTTCAACGACGCCCTGATAAACCTGCGACTCGATATAACGACGTAGCAGGGTATCCAGCAACGCCTTTGGATCGGGTTCGTAAATGTAATCCCAAGACTTCTTCTTCAGTGTTTCATCATTGCTTGCAGGCAATGGTAACAATTGAAGAATAGTTGGCTCCTGAGACATTGTATTGATGAACTTATTCGTCACCACATACAGTTTATCCAAACGCCCTTCATCATAGGCTTGTAGCATAGTGTTAACTGGACCAATCAAATCCGAAAGCGTTGGGTTATCCCCCATTCCGGTAACTTGTGTCACGACATTGCCGCCCACAGAACCGAAGAATGATACCGCTTTAGAACCGATTAAAGCCAAATCAACCTGAACGTTTTTCTCAGACCACGACTTCATCTCTGCTAACAGTTTTTTGAACAAGTTAATGTTCAAGCCACCACACAGACCACGGTCTGTTGAAACAACCAGATACCCGACACGCTTAACTTCACGCTCTTCGAGATATGGATGTTTATATTCCAGATTACCTAATGCTAAGTGACCAATTACACTGCGCATGGTCTCTGCATAAGGACGGCTGGCCGCCATGCGTTCCTGCGTTTTACGCATTTTGGACGCAGCGACCATTTCCATCGCTTTAGTGATCTTCTGCGTGTTTTGCACGCTGGCGATCTTGGAACGTATCTCTTTTGCGCCGGCCATTTCTGCTTCTCCTTATTAACCAGACGGCCCTAGAAACTCGGGCCGAATAGTATTACCAGGACTGGGTTGCTTTAAATGATTCGAGCAGTTTTTTCAACTTGCCTTCGATATCATCGTTATAGCTACCAGCCGGGCCAATTTCGTTCATAAGGTCAGCATGCTCGCGCAATGCATAAGAAACTAAAGCAGCTTCAAACGCACCAATTTTAGCTAACTCAACATCATCCAAGAATCCACGTTCTGCCGCAAACAGAGACAGTGACTGCTCTGCTACTGACATAGGTGCATACTGTTTCTGTTTCAGCAACTCAGTTACTTTCTGACCGTGGCTCAGCTGCTTACGCGTTGCATCATCAAGGTCTGAAGCAAACTGAGCAAACGCTGCCAGTTCACGATATTGAGCAAGTGCTGTACGGATACCACCAGACAATTTCTTGATAATTTTAGTCTGAGCAGCACCACCAACACGAGATACTGAAATACCTGGGTTAACCGCTGGACGAATACCAGAGTTAAACAGGTTAGATTCCAGGAAGATCTGACCATCTGTAATCGAAATTACGTTAGTCGGAACGAATGCAGAAACGTCACCGCCTTGAGTTTCAATGATTGGCAATGCAGTCAATGAACCCGTTTTTCCTTTAACTTCACCTTTAGTGAATGCTTCAACGTACTCAGCGTTAACACGAGCAGCACGCTCAAGTAAACGTGAGTGCAGATAGAAAACATCACCTGGGTATGCTTCACGTCCTGGTGGACGACGCAGTAACAGTGAAATTTGACGGTACGCAACAGCCTGTTTAGACAGGTCATCATAAACAATCAGAGCATCTTCACCGCGGTCACGGAAATATTCGCCCATTGCACAGCCAGCGTAAGCTGACAGATATTGCAGTGCAGCTGACTCAGATGCAGTTGCAACAACAACAATGGTGTTTTCCAGAGCGCCATGTTCTTCAAGTTTACGGACAACGTTAGCAACAGTTGATGCTTTTTGACCGATAGCGACGTAAACACATTTGATGCCAGAGTCGCGTTGGTTGATGATTGCATCGATTGCCAAAGCAGTTTTACCTGTTTGACGGTCACCGATAACAAGCTCACGCTGACCACGACCGATTGGGATCATGGCATCGACTGATTTATAACCAGTTTGAACAGGTTGATCAACGGATTGACGGTCGATAACACCTGGAGCAATAACTTCTACAGGAGAGAAGCCATCGTTATCAACAGGACCTTTACCATCAATTGGTTGACCCAGTGTATTCACAACACGTCCTAGCAGGCCACGGCCTACTGGAACTTCAAGAATACGACCAGTACATTTAACTTTCATGCCTTCTGCCAAGTCGGCATAAGGACCCATAACGACCGCACCAACAGAGTCACGCTCTAAGTTCAGTGCGATAGCGTAACGGTTGCCAGGCAGCGCGATCATTTCACCCTGCATGACCTCGGCTAAACCGTGAATACGAATAATACCGTCATTAACGGATACAATCGTACCTTCATTGTGAGCTTCACTCACAACATCGAACTGAGCAATACGCTGTTTGATCAGTTCGCTGATTTCGGTGGAATTCAGTTGCATATGCTCCAGTCCCCTTAAGACTGCAAGACGTCAGTTAAACGCTCTAAGCGACCGCGGATACTCCCGTCGATGACGAGGTCTCCAGCACGAATGATCACTCCAGCAATAACAGACTTATCAATTTTGCAATTCAGCTTAACTTTGCGTGACAGACGTTTTTCCATCGCTGCAGAAATTTTAGCTGACTGCTGTTCACTCAGTTCGTTAGCGGATAAAACATCAACTTCAATGGTTGATTCCAGAGAATCGCGCAATTGGATAAACTGCGTTAAAACTTCTGGTAGCGTCGTTAAACGCCCGTTATCTGCCATAACACGAATCAGATTCTGAACATGCTCGTCAATTTCATCTCCACAAACAGAGATAAACGTTTTAGCTAATGTTTCTGGTGCAATAGAACCAGAAAGCAGCTCACCAACCTGCTCATTGCGCGTCACCTCAGAGGTGAAGGCCAGCATTTCCTGCCATTTAGCAACAGCTTGGTTTTCCACAGCAAAGTCAAAAGCTGCTTTGGCGTAGGGGCGAGCTACAGTAGCAATTTCAGACATGCCCCTCCCTCCTTACAGTTCAGCGACTAGTTTATCAACGATGTCGCTGTTAGCAGCTTCATCCACGGAACGTTCGATGATCTTCTCGGCACCTGCGATAGCAAGCATCGCAACCTGTTTACGTAACTCTTCACGTGCACGTTTACGCTCAGCATCAATTTCAGCTTGCGCTTGTGCGACGATTTTTGCACGTTCTGCTTCTGCTTCTGCTTTTGCTTCATCAATCATTTGAACGCGTTGTTTATTCGCTTGTTCAATGATGACTTGAGCTTCAGCTTTCGCTTTTTTCAGTCGGTCGGTTGCGTCGGTTTGCGCCAGTTCCAGGTTCTTTTTAGCACGTTCTGCGGAAGATAAACCGTCAGCAATTTCTTTTTGACGTTTTTCAATGGCCGCCATAATCGGTGGCCATACATACTTCATACAGAACCAAACAAACAGGACAAACGCGATAGCCTGGCCGAGGATTGTTGCATTTAGATTCACAGACAATACCTCATATTCATTAGTGAATTAATGTTCTTACAGTGTTCCGTAACGTTAATTAGGCAACAGCGAACATTACATACAAGCCCAGACCAACAGCAATCATCGGAATAGCATCGACCAGACCCATTACGATAAAGAACTGTGTACGCAGCAGAGGAATTAAATCTGGCTGACGAGCAGCACCTTCTAAAAATTTACCACCTAGGATGCCGATACCGATCGCAGCACCGATCGCCGCTAAGCCCATCATCACAGCGGCAGCCATGTACAGCAGATCCATACTCAGGTTTTCCATGACAGTCTCCAGTTTGTTTCAGTTAATACAATTATTGATAAAATTAAATTAGTGTTCTTCAGATGCCATCGACAGATAAACAACTGTTAGAACCATAAAAATAAAGGCTTGTAGCGTAATAATCAGTATGTGGAAGATAGCCCAAGGTAGGCTTAACAACCACTGTGACCACCACGGAAGCAGAGCCGCGATAAGAATAAAGATCAATTCACCTGCATACATGTTACCAAACAGTCGCAGACCGAGTGATACAGGTTTTGACAGCAGGCTTACCCCTTCAAGAATCAAGTTGACTGGAATGAAGACAGGATGGTTAAAAGGCTGCATTGTGAGCTCTTTTGTAAATCCGCCAATTCCTTTCATTTTGATGCTGTAGAAGAGGATTAGGATAAACACACCAATAGCCATCGATAATGTGACACTAACATCTGCGGTTGGTACTGCACGTAATGCAGGTAACCCGAGATAATGTTCAGCAATATACGGAAGGAAATCAATTGGTAGTAAATCCATCAGGTTCATTAAGAATACCCAGACGAACACTGTTAATGCTAAAGGAGCAATAACTTTGCTCTTACCGTGATACATATCACGGACTGAGTTATCAACGAAACCAATGATCAGTTCTATTGCAGTCTGTAACTTACCGGGTACGCCACTAGTCGCATTGGCTGCAACTCTTCTAAATAGCCACAGGAACAGAGCCCCGAGAACTACTGAGAAAAAAAGCGAGTCAATGTTCAACGTCCAAAATGTTGGACTAGCGTGGGGATCGACCAACTTAAAGGTACTCAGGTCCAACTGAAGGTTTCTCAGATGGTGGCCTATGTAATCCTCTGTAGTCATCACTTCTCCTGATGCAGACATGATGCCTCTTACCCTTTTGTAGTTTAAAAATACTTACCGTTTAAAAACGGCTGGTGCAACAATCTGAACAATTAGCACCGCTAAATAGGTCAAACCCAGTGGTGTTAATGACGCTTTGAACACACCGAAAGCAACAACTAAGACAGTGATAGTTGTAACAACCTTTAGCCCTGCTCCTAATGCTAAGAACCAGGCAATGCGGACAGGTTCATCCTCTCCTTTTGCTTTCTGAAATTGTGATAGCAGCATAAATACGATATTTGGTAACCAGCATGCTAACCCACCAGCAAGAGCAGAGGCCCCCCATTCTATACTATTTGCACAGAAAGCCCCACTGAGGATCACAAAAGTTATCAACTGAACAGACAACTGCTTTACAGCATGCTTGTTGTCATAAAGGGATACAGACATAACTTTTGTTTACTCCCAGCTCTTCTCAGCCTCAGAAACGCTAAGTGTTGTATAAAACTGCCTTTGCGTAAATGTGTCAAGAGACAAAAACGTGCAAATTATACGGGCAGGCGAAATGAATTCAATCAGTAAGTAGCGAAAAGGTGAATAAATATTTAATTTTTTCGAGTTAGCGCAGAATTGTCGCTGTAATATTTAATAAATAGTTAATGAATTGCTGCATACATTCATATAAATGTGACATATATCACATTTAACTTTATTCACTTTATTTATTACTTCAATTTTATTCATAGCAAAAAATAGATTTAACCAGTAAATCAAATAATTAAAGAAATTAATTCCTAAGCTAAATTTTGAAAGAGTAAATCCAATATTTTTCGATTCACTATTTTTTTGCTAAATCGATTAAGTAAAAATCATCAATTAGCCAGTATTTTTCTTTCAATGCCTTATTTTTGCAACTTATTCGTTATTGCCGTGTAAATACCACGTAAAATATATATTTTTATTATTTGATGGCGAATAAAAATAGCTGGCCGTTTGTAAACGTCCAGCTATCGCTCTAAATGATAAAATTATTTGATAGAAAGCAACTTTATTTCATCGAAATTTTAACTAAATGACGTTGCTCATCAAGTTCGGGCACTTCAAGTTCCGTGATCGATTCAATCATAAACTCGTCTGGTAGCGCCATTTCATCATCACGAATGACACCTTTGAGTGCATAAAAACGCCCTTCTGCTGAAGGTAGATGATGGCACCAACTCAACATGTCATTCAACGAAGCAAATGCGCGGCTAATCACACCATCAAAGCTTTTTTCCACTGGAAACTCTTCAACGCGTGATTGAACAGGCTCAATATTAGTCAGCCCTAACTCATGTTGAACCTGTTTTAAAAAGCGTACACGCTTCCCTAAGCTGTCCAATAGAACAAAATGGGAATCAGGTCGAACAATCGCTAAAGGCACGCCGGGTAAACCAGGGCCCGTTCCAACATCAATAAAACGTTGCCCGATGAGTTGACCGTTCACCACTATGCTATCCATGATATGGCGGATTAACATCTGTTGTGGGTCACGTACCGATGTCAGGTTATAGGCTTTGTTCCATTTCGCTAATAACCCAACATAGTCAATGAGTTGCTGTTTTTGCTTTTCCGTCAAGTTGATATCGGTTTTTACTAGCAATTGATTCAGTTTTGATAATAAATCCATGTTAAGCGCTCCGGCGTAGCATGCCTTGCTTTTTCAACCAAACAAGTAAAATAGAGATTGCAGCAGGCGTGATCCCTGAAATTCGTGATGCTTGACCAATAGATGTCGGTTTATGGTCGTTCAGTTTCGCCATTACCTCGTTAGACAACCCTTTAACTTGTTTGTAATCGAGGTCAACAGGCAACAACGTATTTTCATTACGCAGTTGTCTTTCGATTTCTTCTTTTTGGCGGGCAATATAACCTTCGTATTTAACTTGAATTTCCACTTGATCCGCGGCTTGAGGATCATCAATAGCTGGAGCAAAAAGGTTGAGTGAGGTTAACATTTTATACGTCATTTCCGGGCGACGTAGTAAATCTTCCCCATTGGCTTCTTTCGATAATGGAACGGTTAAAATTCCATCTATTTCTGTATGGTTATCTGATTTTGGATGAACCCAGATATCTTTTAAGCGTTGGCGCTCTTTTTCAATCAATTCGACTTTGTTATTAAAATGAGCCCAGCGAACGTCATCAACTAAACCTAACTCTCGGCCTTTTTCTGTTAGACGTAAATCCGCATTGTCTTCACGAAGCATCAAACGGTATTCTGCACGTGAGGTAAACATACGGTAAGGTTCTTTTGTCCCTAAAGTACAAAGATCGTCAACGAGAACACCGATATAAGCTTGGTCACGACGAGGGAACCAACCTTCTAAACCAAAGGCATGTTGTGCCGCATTAAGGCCTGCTAATAGGCCTTGAGCTCCAGCTTCTTCATAACCTGTAGTGCCGTTAATTTGGCCAGCAAAGAATAATCCATCAATAAATTTACTTTCAAGCGTCTGTTTTAGATCTCTAGGGTCAAAGAAATCATATTCAATGGCATAGCCAGGACGAATGATCCTCGCATTTTCCATTCCTTTCATGGAATGAACAATTTGCATTTGGACATCAAATGGCAAGCTGGTGGATATCCCGTTAGGGTAAATTTCATTGCTGGTTAGGCCTTCAGGTTCTAGGAAGATCTGATGTGAGTCTTTATCAGCAAAACGCATGACTTTATCTTCGATCGAAGGGCAGTAACGTGGGCCGATCCCTTCAATCACGCCTGCGTACATAGGGCTGCGATCCAGATTATTTCTGATCACTTCATGCGTTTTTTCATTGGTATAGGTGATATGACAAGGCATCTGTTGTGGGTGTTGATCTTGTGAACCTAAAAATGAAAATACTGGCATTGGGTCGTCACCTAGCTGTTGAGCTAACTGACTGAAATCAATGGTTCTTGCATCAATACGTGGTGGCGTTCCTGTTTTTAAACGATTAACACGTAAAGGTAATTCTCTCAAACGTTGAGAAAGTGAAATTGAAGGAGGATCTCCTGCACGACCACCACTGTAATTTTCTAAACCAATGTGAATTTTGCCATCAAGGAAAGTACCAACGGTTAATACCACCGCTTTGGCTTTAAATTTTAAGCCCATGCGGGTAATAGCCCCTGTGACCCTATTGTTTTCAACAATTAAGTCTTCTACAGGTTGTTGGAAAATCATTAAGTTAGGCTGGTTTTCTAAAGCCATTCTGACAGCTTGGCGATAAAGAACACGGTCAGCTTGTGCTCGAGTCGCACGAACTGCAGGCCCTTTGCTGGCATTTAATGTTCTAAATTGAATACCTGCTTTGTCTGTTGCTGTGGCCATCAAGCCACCTAGCGCATCAATTTCTCTAACCAGATGTCCCTTACCGATCCCACCGATGGCTGGGTTGCAAGACATCTGGCCCAATGTATCAATATTGTGAGTCAGTAATAGGGTTTGACGCCCCATACGTGCAGCTGCCATTGCTGCTTCAGTACCGGCATGACCACCACCAATTACGATGACGTCAAATTGCTCTGGATAAAACATGTGTGAACCTTAAACGTTAGAAAATGCGGATTGTGCATTTGAGGAGAGAATTCTACTCAAGTTTGAGGAAGAGACCAAGCTTTAGGTTTCTCCCTTATATAATATTAAGATCTTTTTATTTAAAGATCTCTTTATTAGATCTTTTATTAGGATCACGGGTTTCTGTGGATAAGTGGATTTTCACTTTAAAGATCATAAAAGTGTAAAGGATCATATACTGTGAATGATCCGTGATCCGTTTGCGTATAAGCTGGGATCAAAAAGGGTACTTATACACAGGCCTTGTCAGCCTTAAAACTTATACTCTGGATAACTACGGGTTAATACCGGGATCTTCCCTGAGTTATCCACAGTTGATTGCTGTTATTTTAATCAAACTAGAGTTCGTTTGCCCAAATTTTAACCCATTCACCTGCGGGATCTTCCGGTATTTCGTGTTGTTGGACATCAATTTCCAAACATTCACCGATCCTTATACCCCCTTGCTTGATTAATAAAGCATCTATTTTGTGGATCGCTCCACAGAAAGTGTCATATTCAGAGCTGCCGATCCCTACAGAACCAAATTGAACTTGGCTTAGATCAGGAGCGCTTTCTTCTATTGAATCAAAAAGAGGTTGAATATTTTCAGGGAGATCACCTGCACCATGTGTTGAGCTCACCACCAGCCATATGCCTTCAAGTGTTAAGTCATCAAGCTTTGGGCCATGTTGAATTTCAGTTTCATGACCGAGTTCTTCTAACATCTCTGCCATGTGCTCGGCAACATACTCCGCACTGCCCATTGTACTGCCACTTATTAAGGTTACTTTTGTCATGGTGATTCTCTTTCACAATAATAGTGCGCTATTGTACGCTGTGAATGAGCTGGGATCTACCTGTGGATAATGTGGTTATATCATTTTTTTTCTACGGATTGATTGTTCGTAAGATCGGGTTTTGTAAGGAGATCAGTGTTTCTGTGGATTGTATCTCATCAATGGTCTGAATTTTGTTGATAAGTACGTCTTGTAAAGAATCAATAGAACGGCACATCACTTTAATAAAAATGCTGTATTGCCCTGTTGTGTAGTACACCTCGACAACTTCTTCTAAGGCGTCTAATTTTTTTAGTGCGGTTGGGTAATCTTTTGCACTTTTTAAAATAATGCCAATAAAGCAACAAACATCGAAGCCTAATTGTTTTGGGTTTATATCAATACGTGTGCCTTTAATAATCCCTGCTTGCTTCATTTTTTCGACACGGACATGAATTGTCCCGGGGCTAACAGCAAATTTTTTAGCTAATTCAGCATACGGTGTACGTGCATTTCCCATTAATTCGTGAAGTATGTCACGATCGAGATTATCGATTTGATAATTTTCCGGCATTATTTCACCTCTATTTTAACGATTATTCATTTTTATACCTGTTTTTTTATTCAAAATAAACAATAAAGGCTTTTTTTAATGATGGATATTGAATTTATACCTCATTTTGTTGCTTAATCTATACATCAGCTAACACAGCTAACAAATTATGGGAATAAATTATGGACAAGTCATTTATCGAACATCAGCAACAAATTAGTTTTGTGAAATCGTATTTCTCACGTTTACTTGAAAAAGAATTAGGGTTGATTGAAGTTCAAGGGCCAATCCTAAGCCGTTTAGGGGATGGTACTCAAGACAACTTATCTGGCAGCGAAAAAGCCGTTCAAGTAAAAGTGAAATCAATTCCAGGTGCAACCTTTGAAGTGGTTCATTCTTTGGCTAAATGGAAACGTAAAACATTAGGTCGTTTCGGTTTTAGTGAAGGCCAAGGTCTATACACGCATATGAAAGCGTTGCGTCCTGACGAGGATCGCTTAACCCCAATCCATTCCGTCTATGTTGATCAGTGGGATTGGGAAAAAGTGATGGCAGATGAGGAACGTACACTTCCTTATCTGAAGCAGACAGTGGGTAAAATCTATAAGGCAATAAAAGAAACAGAAGCTGCCGTAAGTAAAGAATTTGGGTTGGCACCGTTCCTGCCAGACCAAATCCACTTTATTCACAGTGAAGAGTTGTTACAGCGCTACCCTGATTTAGATGCGAAAGGGCGTGAACGTGCAATCGCAAAAGAACTAGGCGCAGTATTCTTAATTGGTATCGGTGGTAAGCTATCTAGCGGTGAATCACATGATGTTCGCGCGCCTGACTACGACGACTGGACAACAAAAAATGAAGACGGTTTTTGTGGTTTGAACGGCGACATCATTGTGTGGAACCCTATTTTACAGGACGCATTTGAGCTCTCTTCAATGGGAATTCGTGTAAGCCCTGAGTGTTTGACTCGCCAATTAGGCTTAACCGGTGATGAAAAACGTATGGAATTAGAGTGGCACCAAGCGTTAGTAAAAGGTGAAATGCCACAAACTATCGGTGGTGGCATTGGCCAATCACGCTTAGTCATGCTACTTCTTCAACGCCAGCACATTGGCCAAGTACAATGCGGTGTTTGGGGTGCTGAAATGCAAGAATCTGTTGAAGGTATGCTGTAATTAGTGACTAAAGCGGCGTAACAGCCTGCTTTTTAACCCAGTATCAAAACGCCAAATATGGTCAAAGATTTTCATGATGCTGGGTTTCCCATAATTTGATACAGATACCGCATGGAAGCGGTATTTACCTTTCTTCTGCATAGTCTTAATTTTTTGAATCAATTCATCAGGTAAACGCTGAGCAACAAAATCAGAAATCACCACGGCATCTGCATCAATCCACTGTTTTGATTCCAATTTTACTGCGGTTTCTTGTAAACAAGCTGCCAAGTCAGTCCCACCTTTAAATGTTTGATGTAAAAAACGAATACATTGCTCTAGGCCATCAATAGAAAGTAAATCGTAATGCACAATTTCTGTGGAAAATAACATCACATGGCATGAGCGGTTATCTGCCAGCGCAATTTTCATTAATGCAAGGCAAAAGGCTTTGGCGCAGCGTTCATTTAAACCGCCCATCGAACCCGATGTATCAATACATACAACAAATGGCCCTCTTGGCTGCTCTTCATCATGGTGATGGGTAATAGGGCGCAGAACTTTTCTTTCTTGCCAGCTATCCCCTTGTAATCGGTAGGTTAGAAGCTGT
The DNA here is from genome assembly GCF_011077905.1 of Providencia sp. M-27. Lineage (NCBI taxonomy): Bacteria > Pseudomonadati > Pseudomonadota > Gammaproteobacteria > Enterobacterales > Morganellaceae > Providencia > Providencia sp. M-27. The sequence continues at coordinate 26,637 of NZ_JAALBT010000023.1, forward strand.
TTTTCGAGTAATTTTCGATAAAATTCAAATTCAATATCTTCAAGGCCTAACATGGCGAGTTCTGCAGGTAATAACCGTAAAATATCATCACTTTGATTTAAACCGTTGACTTGCTCAGGTACTATTTCGGGTACCTTTTCCATGATTGTCATGGGCTCAAGAAAAACACTATCGTCAGGAATCGATTGAGCAGATTGGCTACGGCCTAATAATTGCGCTATTTTTTCTAATTCAGGCTGCTGACGTAAAAAATCACTGTATCGGCTTAATAATTGGTCATTATAAGCGGAAGTCATGTTTACACCTTTGGTTAAGTCCCATAGCCTGCCTGCAGCTCGCTCATTTTCGCCTAAGATATCCTCTAAATTGCCACTTAACGCTAATCGGCGTTGTAACTCCGCCAGCAATTGTTCTTTTTCTTGCTCTAACAGTTCTTTATGAAGAGTTGTCACTTGTAAAATTAAACTAACTCGCCATCTTTGAACAAATAATGACTGCCTTGCGCTGCGGTTTTCTATTTTTCCACTTTGTAGCTGATGTGCCTCACGATAAAACGGGGAATCCAGCTGCTGAAGTTTTGCTATAACCCCCGGTAATTGGTTAAAAAAGGCATCTGTCGAAATACCAAGGGATTGACGATAAAGTTCAAATTCTTCTGAAAGTTGTGCGGGAACAAGCGCATCTTGCATACGCTGTTTGAGATCCTTTTTCCAACCCGATAAATCTTTGAGTAAAGCTTTTTTTAATCGAGGGTGTTTTTCAAAAAACACCGCTAATTGAGGGGTTGCCAGTAAAGATATAATGATCTCTTCAATTAATTGGCCTTCATTAACCGAAAGCAACATTTCTAATGTGGCTAAACTCATCATCGTTATTCGGCCACTTTACCCGTGATTTGGTTACGTAATTGGTTTAGCTTTTCTGTGAGTTTCATGAAGCTTTGTTCAATATCTGCAAGCCAGTGCGGTTCAATAAATAAGTTGGGCTGTTGTTTTTCAAACTGATAACGCGCGGTTTGAATCTCTTCTTGAATTTTATCCAGCTTGTCTAGCCACTCTTGGTTATTTGTATTTGGCACTAGCGACGAAGCTTTATCTTGAATATATAAAGTAGATGATTGATGGCTTACATCTAATAACTGTATCTGATTTAAATTATTTACCTCAGCGGCAATTTCTTGTGCAAAGCCAATCCCATTTAGGTGGGCAGATAGTGTTGTTCCTTTATTTAAGAAGGTTATCAGGGATTTTTTATCGGTTGTTACAAAAGTGACTTTCATATTATGCAGTTGCAGTGGGCGATGTAAAAATAGAGTAATTCGACCGTCACCGATATTTTCGGGTAATACATAGGACGCTTTACGAGCAAACATCGCATTGTTTTTATTAACTTTAAATGCATCTTGGTTATTTTGGTCTTGGGTCGATGACATCCATTGCTGATAAGTTTGCTCTATTTCGCGGGTTAACTTTCGTTGTTGCCAGCCATCTTCTTGTAATAATGACTGCAATAGTTTCGGTAACGTATTCATCGACTGCATGTCATGCCAAAGGCAATCTTTTAATAACACAAGATCTAGAGGAGATACGCTATTGCGCCCATTAAAGAAAGCACTTGCTTGTAATAAATAAACTGCTTTTTTCCAACGCCTATCAGAAACATAAAGCTGCTTTTCTGTTGCATCTAATTGTTGGCGTAATTGGTAAATAAGTTCAAAACAGTGATCGGGTAGCGTAATTTTAGGAATTTCTTGTTGCCATTGTTGGTACTCTTCATCACTGATTTTTAAATGCTCTGGCATTTGAGATTCATTCAGCGATGATTTTCCGGTTAATAGCGCGCGAAAATTTTGTTTCTCTTGCACTTTATCCAACCAAATACGCACTAACATTCGGTCGAATAGGGCTTCAAGGCTATTATCTGCATCGGGTAATTCATTTGATGCCGTTACCAATAACCGCATAGGGATGGATTTTTCTTCATCACCATTACGGAATTTGCGCTCATTTACCGCTGTTAATAAGGTATTTAAAATGGCAGGGCCTGCTTTCCATATCTCATCTAAAAATACCACTTCAGCGTCAGGTAAATAACCTTTGGTTAATCGTTCATATCGTCCTTCATCTTTTAGTGCTTGTATTGAAAGAGGACCAAAGATCTCTTCAGGCGTTGAAAATCGCGTCATTAAGTATTCAAAAGCATTTGCATGGCGAAAAGCATATTTCATTCTTCGTGCAATTAAGCTTTTGGCAATACCTGGAGGGCCTAATAGAAATACGCTTTCACCGCTTAATGTGGCGAGTAAGCACAAACGAATAGCTTGTTGGCGTTCATATAAACCGCTTTCAAGGTAATTGCTTAATTGGGCTATTCGTTCAGCAAGCTGCATATTCATTCCTTTTATTAATAGAGGCGTTGATATCAAAACTATCAATTTCTTTTATTACATACTGCGACCTATTTTTCCATTTTTCTTTGATATGCCCCAAGAAATAAGAAAAAACGATTCAGCTATAAGTGATTCAATAAGTTATTGTTTTTTAGCTTTTCTAATGAGAACGAAACGTTTCGATATTGATCACAAATATTAACCATCAATATTGAGTTGTGACTTATCTTTACTATTATTACATGAGCGAAACGTTTCGCTTACTAGAATGGCGGTGAAAAATGAAAAAGGGTATTTTACTTAATGCCAACGTTACCTCGGTAATTGCAAAGTTAGGTCATACAGACCAAATAACGCTTGCTGATGCAGGTTTACCTATTTATCAAGGAACGGAGCGTATTGATTTAGCAATTACGCAAGGCTTACCCGATTTCATGTCAGTTTTAAGTGTCATCACCCAAGAGATGCAAGTCGAAAAAGCCATTCTAGCTGAGGAAATCAGTACCATTAACCCACAAATGGAAGCCGCTATTTTGGCTCACTTACAACAGTTAGAAGTTACTCAAAATAATACGATTGAAATTATTTATTGCAGCCATGAACGCTTTAAACAATTGACTCATGACAGTAAAGCGGTGATCCGCACCGGAGAATGTTCACCGTTCGCTAACATTATTCTTTGTTCTGGTGTGACTTTCTGAGGTGATTATGCAACCTTTATTAGAACTTATCGGGATCGATAAATCATTTCCAGGGGTAAAAGCCCTCAGTGGGGCGACATTAAATGTCTACCCAGGAAAAGTCATGGCGCTGGTGGGGGAAAATGGGGCAGGCAAGTCAACCATGATGAAAGTGCTGACGGGTATTTATAAAAAAGATGCTGGTCAAATCCGCTATTTAGGTAAAGAAGTCGCATTTAATGGCCCTAAAAGCTCCCAAGAAGCAGGAATAGGGATTATCCACCAAGAACTCAATTTGATACCTGAATTAACTATTGCAGAGAATATTTTTCTAGGTCGAGAGTATGTGAATGCGTTTGGTAAAATTGACTGGAAAAAAATGTTCAGTGAATCGGACAAACTGCTTAAACGGCTTAACCTTGATTATGATAGCCATCAAACTATTGCAGAGCTTTCTATTGGCGAACAACAAATGGTCGAAATCGCCAAAGTTCTGAGCTTTCAATCACAAGTGATTATCATGGATGAACCCACCGATGCACTAACAGACACGGAAACAGAGTCCCTATTTAGAGTTATCGAAGACTTAAAAGCTCAAGGCTGTGGCATTGTTTATATTTCCCATCGTTTAAAAGAAATTTTTGAAATTTGCGACGATGTGACCGTGTTCCGCGATGGCCAGTTTATTGGTGAGAAACCCGTGAGTGAGTTAGAAGAAGAAAAACTCATTGAAATGATGGTTGGTCGTAAGCTTGAAGACCAGTACCCGAGGGTCGAGGTAGAAACCGGAAACATTAGGCTGCAGCTTGAAGGGGTATCTGGACCTGGTGTAACAAATGCCAATTTCACCCTGAAGAGTGGGGAAATTTTAGGTGTATCTGGCTTGATGGGCGCGGGGCGTACAGAGTTGATGAAAATCATCTACGGCGCGGCGGCAAAAAAATCAGGCACGATAAAACTGGAAGGCAAAGCCGTAACACTGAAAACACCACAAGATGGCTTAAACAGTGGCATTGTTTATATTTCAGAAGACCGTAAACGAGATGGATTAGTATTAGGCATGTCAGTGAAAGAAAATATGTCATTGACAGCATTACGTTATTTCAGTCGTGCAGGGGGAAGCCTCAAGCATAGTGAAGAACAGCAAACCGTTAGCGATTTCATTCGGTTATTCAATATTAAAACCCCGTCTATGGACCAAATAATTGGCAACCTTTCAGGTGGAAACCAGCAAAAAGTGGCCATTGCGCGCGGTTTGATGACAAGACCAAAAGTACTGATCCTCGATGAGCCAACTCGTGGCGTAGACGTTGGTGCTAAAAAAGAAATCTATCAACTAATTAACCAATTTAAAAAAGAAGGGCTGAGTATCATTTTAGTTTCTTCAGAAATGCCTGAAGTAATAGGAATGAGTGACCGCATTTTGGTGATGCACGAAGGTCATATCAGCGGCGAATTTTCAGCCAAAGACGCGACTCAGGAAGCCTTAATGGCTGCCGCAGTGGGTAAAAATTATGGCTCAGTTCAGGAGTTATCAGTATGAGTTCAACTACCGCATCATCAAAACGCTGGTTCAGCAAAGCATGGCTGATGGAGCAAAAATCATTAATCGCACTCTTAGTTTTGATTGCCATCGTATCAACATTAAGCCCGAATTTTTTTACGGTTAATAACCTATTCAATATCTTACAACAAACCTCCGTCAACGCCATTATGGCCGTTGGGATGACGCTAGTTATCTTAACCTCGGGTATTGATCTCTCTGTTGGGTCCTTATTGGCCTTAACGGGCGCGGTTGCAGCTTCCATGGTCGGGGCGGAAGTTAATGCGCTAGTGGCTGTTGCGGGGGCATTAGCACTCGGTGCCGCGATCGGTGCATGCACCGGGGTGATTGTTGCAAAAGGAAAAGTCCAAGCTTTCATTGCGACTTTAGTCATGATGCTACTATTGCGTGGTGTGACACGAGTTTATACAGACGGTAGCCCTATCAATACAGGGTTTAGTGATAACGCAGACTTATTTGGCTGGTTTGGTATTGGCCGCCCATTTGGTATTCCTACCCCAGTCTGGTTAATGATTATCGTGTTTGCAGCTGCATGGTATATGTTGCACCATACTCGCCTTGGTCGTTACATCTACGCACTTGGTGGGAATGAAGCGGCTACCCGTCTTTCTGGTATTAATGTTGATCGCATTAAAATAGTGGTTTATGCCTTATGTGGAATGCTAGCAGCATTGGCGAGTGTCATTGAAGTTGCACGTTTATCATCGGCTCAGCCAATGGCAGGTAATGGTTATGAACTTGATGCTATCGCTGCGGTTGTACTTGGTGGTACCAGTCTTGCTGGTGGTAAGGGGCGTATAGTCGGAACATTGATTGGTGCGCTTATCCTTGGTTTTTTAAACAATGGATTAAACTTATTAGGTATTTCGTCAAACTACCAGATGATTGTTAAAGCTGTCGTCATCTTACTTGCTGTACTTGTTGATAATAAAAAGTAACCCTACAGGAAAATTATTATGAAACTGAACAAACTAGCAACGTTATTATCTGCAGTTGCACTGAGTGCAACTGTTAGTGTCAATGCGATGGCGAAAGATAGTATTGCACTCGTCATTTCTACATTGAATAACCCATTCTTTGTGACAATGAAAGATAGCGCACAAAAAGAAGCGGATAAATTGGGTTATGAACTGATTGTTTTAGATTCTCAAGACAACCCAGCCAAAGAGTTAGCAAACGTACAAGATTTAACCGTTCGCGGTACAAAATTAATGTTAATTAACCCAACGGATTCAGATGCGGTGGGCAACTCAATATTAATGGCTAATAAAGCCAATATACCTGTCATCACTTTAGATAGAGCGGCTAATAAAGGTGAAGTTGTCAGTCATGTGGCATCCGACAACCGTATGGGCGGGAAAATGGCTGCTGACTATATTGCACAAAAAACAGGCAAAGAAGCTAAAGTGATTCAATTAGAAGGTATTTCAGGTACATCAGCAGCACGTGAGCGCGGTGAAGGTTTTAATACCGGAGCGAAAGAGCACAAATTCAATTTACTGGCGAGCCAACCCGCTGATTTCGATAGAACAAAAGGCTTGAACGTAATGCAAAACTTGTTAACGGCACACCCTGCTGTTCAAGCGGTATTTGCACAAAATGATGAAATGGCATTAGGTGCGTTAAGAGCTTTACAAACCGCAGGCCGTACTGATGTTCTGGTTGTTGGCTTTGATGGAACAAATGATGGTATTAAAGCCGTTGAAGGCGGAAAATTAGGTGCAACTATTGCACAGCGCCCAGACCAAATTGGGATTGTTGGTGTACAGATTGCAGATAAAGTCTTAAAAGGCGAGAAAGTGGATCCAACGGTTCCGGTTGAATTGGAATTAGTGGTTAAACAATAAGATAAAAACCGCCATGGCGCACTGTGGCGGTTTATTTAATTTGCGATCCATTGGGTCATAAAAAAGGAAATAAACGTTATGGGTATAGCTAAGCTGGTGGTTCTCGGTAGTATCAATGCGGATCATATATTAAATGTTAAGCATTTCCCTCAGCCGGGTGAAACTGTTAGAGGCGATCATTACCAAGTTGCATTTGGCGGGAAAGGTGCCAACCAAGCTGTTGCAGCAGGTCGCAGTGGTGCTGATATAACGTTTATTGCTTGTGTTGGTGATGATGATATTGGTGAGAGTATAAAAAAACAGTTATTTCTCGATAATATTAAAACCGAATGCATTGATGCCATTGAAGGTGAAACGACAGGTGTTGCTCTTATTTATGTGAACCAACAAGGGGAAAATACAATTGGTATCAATGCAGGTGCAAATGCGCGACTTACCAAAGAAAGATTAGCTCAATATCAGCAAAAAATTGTGGAAGCTGATGCGGTATTGATGCAACTGGAATCCCCTATTGAAACAGTACAAATGGCTGCTGAAATAGCGAAGAAAAACAATACGAAAGTCATTTTGAACCCTGCACCGGCTCAATCATTACCAGATTCATTATTATCACTAGTTGATATCATCACACCAAATGAAACAGAAGCTGAACACCTAACAGGTATTGCTGTTAATGATAATCAAGGTGCTCAGGATGCGGCTGAAGCTTTACATCAAAAAGGTATCAGTAAAGTGATGATAACACTCGGCTCTCGAGGCGTTTGGTATAGTGAAAAAGGTAGTGAAGGCAAAATAATTTCTGCATTTCGCGTAAAAGCAGTGGATACTATTGCCGCAGGTGATACATTCAATGGGGCTTACGTTACAGCTCTGCTTGAAGGTAAAGCTGACGAAGAAGCGATTATTTTTGCTCATGCAGCGGCGGCGATAGCTGTGACTCGCCCGGGAGCTCAACCCTCAGTTCCATGGCGTAAAGAAATTGACCAGTTTTTGACTCAACAGGATTAACTTGTGGCAACAATGAAAGATGTGGCACGCCTTGCAGGGGTGTCGACGTCCACCGTCTCTCACGTTATTAACCAAAATCGCTATGTCAGCGAGAGCATTACCATACGCGTTAAAAATGCGATTGAAGAGTTAAATTATGCACCTTCTGCTTTAGCGCGTAGTTTGAAGATGAATCGTACGAATACAATTGGGATGTTACTGACAACAAGTAATAACCCATTTTACGCAGAGGTAGTGCGGGGTGTAGAACGTAGTTGCTACGAACGTGGTTATAGTTTGATTTTGTGCAACACTGAAGGTGACCTTCAGCGAATGAATCATAGTTTAGAAACCTTGCTACAAAAACGTGTTGATGGGCTACTGATTATGTGCACAGAAGTACAGGGGCCATCAAAAAATGTTTTGGCTCGTTACCCTGCTGTGCCAACAGTTATGATGGATTGGTCACCTTTTGAGTCGGAAGGCGATATCATTCAAGATAACTCTTTTCTTGGTGGAGAAATAGCCACTCGTTACCTTATCGAAGCTGGTTTCTCTCGTATTGCATGTATTGCAGGGCCACAAGATAAATCACCAGCAAGAGCGCGTCATCAAGGTTTTATTCAAGCCATGACAGATGGCGGCATTAATATTTATGATGACTATATCATTTTCAGTGATTTTGAATTTGCTGGTGGGTTTGAGTCAATGAATAAATTGCTTAGCTTACCAACCCCTCCCGAGGCCATTTTTGCAGGTAATGATGCGATGGCGGTAGGCGCTTATCAAGCGATATACCAAAAGGGTTTGAAAGTGCCTGATGATATTTCAATCATTGGTTATGATGATATCGATCTTTCGCCTTATATGATCCCGCCATTAACAACAATTCATCAGCCAAAAGATAAGTTAGGCCAACAGGCTGTTGACCAACTTATTTATCGTATGGATAACCCAGAGGCAAATGCGAGTGTTTTGGTTCTTACCCCTGAGTTAATTGAACGTCAATCGGTTAAAAAATATTAATTCTTCGCTTTTTTGGTTTTATTTTTTATTAAATTATCACCGTCTGTCTTACTTAATAATAAGAATACAAAAGCCGAGATAAGCGTAATGACGCCAACGGTAATAAAGGTGTAATGGAAATTATCGACCGTATTGCTATTAGGTTGTCCACCATAGAAGTTTAAGATTGCAGCACTGACTGCGATACCGAAGCTTATCGATAGCTGCTGAGTCACAGCTAACATACTATTTCCCGCACTTGCATTATTGTCTGTTAAATCAGCCAGGCAAATAGTATTCATTGCGGTAAATTGTACAGACATCACCATTCCTAAAATAAATAAAGGTACAACTAACAGATAAATCGACATACTTGGTGATTGTAAGGAAAACTGTGCGATCATTAATCCTATAATAATGGTGATGACAAATAATGTATTACGGTAGCCATATTTAGTTAGGATCCGAGTAACCCCTGATTTAGCAGTGATTGAACCTATTGCTAGTGGTGCCATCATCATTCCCGCCACAACGGCTTCGTAGCCGAAACCTACTTGCAGCATTAATGGCATTAAAAATGGAATACTGCCTGTTCCTAAGCGTGTTGCGATATTACCGCTGATCCCAATAGAAAAAGTGCGAGTTTTAAATAAATTCAAGGGGATTATTGCATGCTTAGTACGTCTTGCATGGAAAATATAAACAAATAAGAAAAGAAAGCCGACTAAAACAATAGTGACTGGAATCGATGTTGAAAGAGACTTATCACTGAATAAGTCTAGGCTGACAGATAGCATGACTAAACCAGAACCAAACAATAAGAACCCTAAAGTATCAAATTTACGTTTTGGCATTTTAAAGTCTGGCATATGTTTTAACGCATAAAAGATACCTAAAACACCAATAGGAATATTAATAATAAATATCCAATGCCAAGTTGCATAGGTGACTAATATACCACCTAACAGAGGTCCCAATATTGGGCCAACTAAACCAGGAATGGTGACAAAATTTAATATTGGTAGTAATTCACTTCGAGGGTAAGCCCTTATTAAGGCTAAACGAGCAACTGGCATCATCATTGCCCCACCAATACCTTGAATAACCCTAGAGGTCACTAAAAAGTTTAAAGAAGGCGAAAGGGCACAAAGTAATGAACCAAAAGAAAACAAGGAAACCGCTAAAATGAATATACGTCTTGTACCAAATCTATCTGCAAACCAGCCACTAACAGGGATCAATAGAGCAACAGTAAGCGTATAACTGACTACGGCGGATTGCATCGCAAGCGGCGAGTGATCAAGGCTTTTTGCAATATCGGGTAAAGCCGTATTCAAAATGGTGGCATCGAGCGCTTGCATGAAAAAGGCCATTGCTGCAATCCATGGAAGGCCTGACATATTTTTAGCTGTTTTGAACATCAGTTACCTATACAAGTAAATTAAAGCTTCAATTGGAGTATTGTTTTGTTAGTCTTGCTTTTGGGTAATTGTTAATAAGTTATAGCAAAGGTCGAGTGCTATTGTACTTTTACCATGAATAATTGCATTGGCAAGTTGTTGATGAATTTCGACCTCTATAACCTCATTATCAGTGATGACATCAAAGTAACGCTGATAAATAGAACGGAATAAATTAGCAAAAGAAATTAGGAAGGGATTGGCACAAGCTTTGTAAATAGTTAAATGGAAATGGTAATCAACTTTCACCCAATGCGCCCTGTCAAATTCTTTGGCGAGTAACTGCATTTCACTTGCTAATAATTGTAATGATTGTTTTTGTTCTTTTGTTGCATGTATAGCCGCAAGATAACAAGCTTGAGGTTCTATTGCGAGTCGAACCATTTTAAAGTGTTCCATCACGACCGATTGCTCTTCACTATTGGACCACCATGTTAAGAGATCTTGGTCTAAAAAATTCCAATTTGAGGGTGGCATAACACGGGTACCTATTTTGGGGCGTGCTAATACCATTCCTTTTGCCGCTAATATTTTTATTGCTTCTCTTATCGCTGTTCGACTTGCTTGGAATTGTTCTGATAATTCTAATTCGCTAGGTAAAGTGGAATCAGGTAAATAGGTGCTGGTTAAAATCAGCTGGCCAAGATTTTCTGCAATAATATAAGAACGATTTTTTTGTGAGGCGGTTTGTTGCTTACTTAATTCCATAATTCATCTCAAAGCATAATTCTTAGATACATATATTACGTGAGTAGGTGCGCAATTGCTGCTGAAATAGTCAATATATAGACCGAATTTAACTTATAAATACCTTTTTGGCTAAAAAAAACACGAACAAAATAAAAATTCAAAAAAACACTTGCGAGAATTTTTCGACTCCCTATAATGCGCATCCGTTGTCACGACAAACCGGTTAGAAGAAAACTTCATAACCCAGTGATAACAG
>NZ_JAALBT010000024.1:0-32561 GCF_011077905.1 Providencia sp. M-27
GTCACGCTGAAAATGCCGGCCTTTGAATGGGTTCATGTGCAGCTCCATCAGCAAAAGGGGATGATAAGTTTATCACCACCGACTATTTGCAACAGTGCCCTTTTACGTAATGTACTCTCTGTTAAAGAGTACATAACATGCTATTAAAGTATGATTCTACAACAATCCATCCACTGAAAGATCATATACGTACTTTCTTGTCCTGATCCCGTAGGGTATCTGAATGAGCCCCCCTGCCATTTGTAAGGTGTCTCACCAAGTACGTGTGAGCTTTTGCTCTCCGGTGTAGGAAACACCATATTGAACTTATATTGCTGTTTAGGGATAGTTGGGTAAACACGAGGCTTACAAGCCACTTCACGCCCCACAGTTAGACGTGCTAGCCCTCTGCGGTGTTCAAGTGATAATGATTTTGCTGCTGTCAGGCTGGTTGTCCGTGGTGTGTCTCTCGATGATGTAGAACCGGTTAATGGATATTGACCACCCCATGATCCGGCGCACCACCACAGCTTATTCATAGGCTTTCCTCCGCCAGTAATGGCAACGGATTCCATTGTACACGCTTGATGTGCAATTATATTTGCTACCGCAACAGACTCAGGATGTTGGAAAAAGGCTAGCGTGGCGCTATGCCAAGTTGGGTCAATCTCTGAAAAACTAATGATATCAAAGTCACTGTATGCGTCTGGTTGACAACCTTTTGGCAACCACAAATCTAATATACGTAACAGTGGAGCTGAGTAGTAATGATAGTGATAGAAACTGATACCAGAGTTCGTGTCTATCTCATGACCTGTATCTGATACCTGTGTACCGTAACTGTATTTATTCCCCACATTGATTTTTAACCCGCCCATCGTAGAGAAGCAACCAGGAACTCGCGTAACTTCCATAATTTTGCGAGGTTCCCACACTCCAGTTAACAACCCTGCGTGATAAACCCCTAATCCGTCAGGACAGGCGCAGAATACGCCCTTTGCGGCATCATCAGGCATATCACCGCTAGGTCCAATATTAGCTCCTGATATCTTTATTGGAAAAATGCAACTCCAGCAAACATCAGTAAACATTTTGCCCTTTGTTAAAAATTCATTATCCTTGCATGTGAATGATGCAGTATTATTATTTTGTACACTTTCTGCATAGCTTAACGAAGTTAACAGGAGTGCAGATGATAATAACAATTTAAATTTGTTCATCAGTAATTCCTTTCTGCATATTCATTAACAATAAATTGCTTATCATCACCGGTTACAATGCTTGGAACATTACGAATCCCAAAACGCTCTTTCATGCCTTCTTGAATAAAATATAAAGTGGCATCATCACCATATAAATTGCTGTCGGAAAATGTTTCCCAACCGTTCCCATAAACGTCAGTTGCAATTAATGTAGGAATTAAGTTTTCTTCTTTGGCATTTTGATATTGCTCTTGTGCAAACACACGTTGCCATTCTGAAGCAGGATTGAAAAAAATTAACTTTAAGTTAAACGGGATAACGTCCATAGGGTTTACTCGCCCTTTTTTGGCAATTATTCGTCCATCTGGAGATAATATATCCTGTGGTATCACAACGCTTGGGTCTACATAGTGGGTGCTATCTTTTAGAGCTTCAGGGAATCTGTATATATCTTTATTTTTCCAGTATCGGTTATAGGCATCCTTTTTCATTTTCTCGAAATCTAGATTTTTAATACCTTCTTCAATTAAATCCAGCATATTACGTTCAATTACCTCAACAACTGGTCCTTGCACACCCATATTCCCTGTTTTGTTATCGAGATAATTAACATTGGAAATTCCATGTACCAGAGATACAAATTCACCATCATTTTCATGAATGATAGTTGGAATGGTTCGCACACCATATTTGATAAAAATGTTCGGATCTATTGTGAAATTCACTTCTGACTTCGTAGCGCGAATTAATTTATGCCAGTGATTTATTTCATCGACCAGTGAATCTTTATTTCTAACTCCCTGAACAACTAGGATTACATCATTACGACCTGATACTGACCGCATAATATCAATTACTTCAGTATCTTTAAGACTTGCCGAAATCAATATGTAAAATACATTACCTTTTTGCTGTTGGTTGAAATTTCCACTTTCATTCTGACTTTTGATCATCTCCTTCAGTATCTGAGCTTCATCAGTCGTTAGCTTGTTAATAGCCTGATTTGCCATGACGTTTTTATCTGCGATAAGCTGGCGCGTTGCTTCTCTGTGAACTTCAGCTTGTGCCGCTGCCACTGCTTTCAGTTTTTCCAAATCTGCCATGTCTGCATCAGTAGCTCGTTCGACAGTAGGAATGGATTCTGTATATGGAGTAACCATATTTAATTTACTATTTGCACTGGATGTAATGGACAGTGTTAATAGAGAAATCAATAATGTAACTTTCTTTTTTACCATATCGGATATGCTCTCCCGATCACATTTTCTATAGGGAGTACGCCCCAATACCGTGAATCAAAACTGACCTTAGTGCGACCCATTAGCCAGATATGACCGGCAGGAATTATCCCCTCACGTTGTAATTCCTGCTCTGTATGACCAGATTCTCGTGCTAATAGAAGTCCTTCTCCCACCATCAAATCATTAATCGTGGTTTCTTCAGGGCTGACTCTAACTTTGTCACCAGCTACACCGTCTATAAATTTGATAGCAATGCTACTGATGTATTCGGAACGAAAAGCAAATACCTTCCCTTTCTGAATTTCTTTGTCCATTTTATCAATCAGATAAATTCTGTGTTCAGGAAGGCAAGGGTAGTTTTGTGGATCAATTCCAATTGAAAAACGATTAAGCATGTAATGACTGACAGGTCCGACAGTGGCGACAATAATCAACATATAAAGAGATTGTCGCCCCCACCCTCGTTTTTTCTTTGAAATTCTTTTATAAAGATTCTTCAGGTGCATATCAGTTATCTTTTAGCTTTCCACTGATGTATACGCCGTCAGGAGCCGTATGAAGCGCGGATTGATTGAATATGATGAAACCCTTGCCTTTCAAAATGTCAGCTCTATGCTGTATTACCGCTCGTTCTTGGGGGGATTTGATAGTCCCGTCAGGGTTACTCATGTTTATCACAGCAATTTGTGCCACCAGCGGCTTTGGTGGCTTTAAGTGCGAGTAAATACCCGCACCGATAAACCCGAAAAAAATCGGTAAAAAAACGGTTTTAATCATCGTTTCCATACCCCTGTTCTATTAAATAATCATCAATTGCCTCAATGACGTCTTGCCCCTTCTTCAATTTATCCTCAATCGCCTGTACTTCGGATGCTTTTGTTGTGTAAAGCATGTAAGAAAACTTATCGACAATGAACCGGCAAATTCCTCCCCCCATAGCACTCATAAAGTAGATTTCTGAATAGATACCCGCTTGGCTTTTTACTGTTTTCAAAAATTCGTAACCAGCTTCATCGAGCGGTAAACGTTCTTCCCTTCGTGCTTTGTTCACCGCAGATTCTGTTTGTCCTAGCATGGCAAGGAATGCGGAGTTATCTGTGATAGCAAGACCAACGCGATCTTTATACATATCATTGATAGATTGAGTTATCGTAATAGCACTACCGTAGTATTTTCGGAACCGGCGATACCCTTTTTCGATAAATGCACCGATGTTCCCTGTCAGTAACGCCCATGCTTCATCTATGATCACAATTTTCATTTGATCACGATCACCAAGATACATATCTTGTTGAATCTGATAAATTAATTGCATCAAAATGATTTGTTTCAGGTGTTCGGATTTTTCAATACGACCCAACTCAAGTACAGTAAACGGATTATCAAAAGAGATGTTGTTTTTACCAGTAAAATATTTGCCGTATTGACCTTCTTTTGTGAAAGGATATAACTGCTCACCAATATCTTTAATGCGCTGATCAGGATCGCTTTTGCAAGAGTCAGCTACCATGTCGATAGTTGTTTCTTTACCGTGTTTCCTGACTAATTTGGCAACATGATTTTTCAAACGGGATGTTTCAAAATCCCCCAATCCGTCTTGTGGTGCAGCCATGACTGACAGCAAACCAATAACTAAATCTTCCTCACCGGTTCCTTCATCTGCATCTTCATCTTCACCAAAATAATCTTCAATAATTTCAAAGAAGTTAAGACATGGTTTGGTCGATGGATGGAAATCCACATACGAACCATCAAACATCTGACACAGTTTTTTATATGAGTCGCCAGCGTCAATTACCCATATCTTAGCGCCTAGTGAGCGGTATGCGGAGATAATGTAGTTAGTTAAAAATGATTTACCTGAACCAGATGATGCAGCAATACATACGTTGTAGTTTGTATCGCTTTGGAAAAAGTCCATTGTCTGGACCTGACCATTTCGTGATGTAAGTGTCAGAACGGGATTTCCCGTCCCCTGCCAATCGGCGTACAGCGGCGAGAGTACGAGAGCTTCTTCAACTGCCAGTGTTTTGGAACGACCTAAAACTTTGTCTGCATTGGCTTCATAAAACAAAGGTAATGAGCCTAAAAAGATCGGTCCAACAAAATTCACGTCAGGTATCATTTTAAAGGACAAGTTGTTTAGATAACTGGTTGCTTCCTGTACTGATTGATTGAGTTGAGTGACTGAATTAGCAAAAATTGAAACTGTAAAAGATGCTTTATAAATTGGCTGACCGTCATCAATTTTCTGTGCTAAAACGTCAAATCCAGCGCTTGTGGTTTTCATGGAGGGAACCCATCTGGAAGATGGACCGTCTGCGTTACGGGTCGCAACAGTACGTTTTGATGTAAATGTACTTTTTGCATTTTGTTGATCAGGATAAACAAGAGTCATAGTGATAATACATGGGTTTTTTATACCGGTAGCACCATTCATCAAATCACCGAGATAATACTGTGCTGTTCCTTCTTGAAATCTTCGGGGCAGTTTTTTCGCTGATATTGTTCTTGCAAATGTAGTATTTGTCTCCTGCTTACTGCTTTCATCCTCCGGATTACCAAAACCGATATAATTAGAACGGACAAAAAACAAGCTATCCAGTTCTAGTAGCTGTTCCGAAATCATTCTATCCTCATCAACTTCAACCGGCATTCTATCGCGCCATGTCGCATTACTGCCTTGATTTATCATTGAAGTGATAGCAGTAAGATATATTTCTCTCGTTAGCTGTTGAGGGACGAATCCCGTCATTCTAAGCGTGGTTTCAAAGTTACCCTGCATCTCCCTTACAGTGTTTAATTCATTTGCGGAAGGAGACAGATCATTTTTAATTGGAACTTTGACAGTAAAGTATAATTCGCAGTTTCGAGCCTTTGTATTAGTACCGTTAAACGCTTTTGAGGTATGAGCCAGAAGAAAACGTGAGCGTTTTAAGTTCGTTGTTTTCATAACCTGATTCTGACAATTTATGCGTAAGAAATCAGATCTGTTTGCAATATGGCTAATGTTTTGAGAAGCAAATAATGAAATTTGAATAACGGTACTATTCGGGAAGTATCCTGATAATAGTGTTTTTAATTGAGATTGCTCTTTTCCTGTTGTGCCAGATAGGGGAATACATTTGAATCCAAAGCCGATGTAGTTATTTTCACAAATAAAAATATTTTCATCGTCATGAATAGCTAAAACTGGACATAAGGATGAAAAACGCTTAAAGGATTGTAATTTTTTTAAGATAGTAGCTGTTGCCATTATTTATCACTCTCTAAAAACGATTTTAACCCTTCAACTGGTTTACCAACGTTGTAAGTTCCATCGTCACGAATAATAAATGGGATCATACTCATACCAAAAACTTGTGCGGTAATTTCCCTTTTCATCAAAGCCTCACGGTCACAGTTTTCAATTTGCTCGAAACGTACACTGTTATTCCCTGTAATGATTGCTCTGTCAGCTCTATATCTGTCTTTTGCACAATACAATTCAAAATTGCGTTGCTGGCTGTTACTGTTTAAAACGCCTACGGAAAGTACATGAACAGTGTATTTCTCAGGGTCCAGACCATTTAGTTGCTGTAAAGTTTCATGACACTGAATGCAGAACGGGTCAGTGAAAATAATGGTCTGCTTTGGACCTTTACCCCACGTTGCTGACTGTAAATCATCCATTTTAATATTAAGATTCTTTACAGGGATAATAGAGCCGTATTTTTGAATATCTTCAAACGAGGTTAAGTCTTTTTTCGCCCACGTATCATATAAAGTGCCTTTGATAACAAAGCGCCCATTTGAAGTAAGAAGCTGTAAATTACCATTATTATTAAGAGCAATTATCCCATTGCTAGGTAATAAAAATTTAGGAATATCTGGTGTTTTTGTAGGGTGAGATTTCAATGCTTCCTGATTGAAAACAGTCTGAGTATTAGATTTTTCGATATCTGCATAGTCAGCGTGAGCGTGTGCGGTTGTGAAAGCTAAAGCTAATGATATTAAACTAAGTTGTAACTTCTTTTTCATATTGAATCCTGCACAATCTGGATATTTATCATTGGATTGTGATTCTTTCACATCTGAAAAATTTCTTTTCTCGTTTGGCAATAAAAAAAGGACTTAAAAAGTCCTTTTTAAAATAGTTACTGATAATCATCTATTTTCGGTTATCTGGCGTTTGTAGTGGTTTGAGAACCGCATTGTGCTTGCGATCTGGACGAGAAATACCTACTTCCCATTTACGAGGCGATATCTCCGTGTAGACATACCCTGTGACGATAAGATCTCCATCTGTGTTTTCGTAAGGGTCGATTAAAACTCGCATCACCATAGATTCACTTCTGATCGGTTGTGGGTTTGCCGCAGGTTTTGGCACTGGAACATATTGACCAGATTCAGTACCAACCCATTTACTATTGTCTGATTTGAGTATGTTATCCATATCGCTTTTGTTGACTATTTCGCCATTGAGCTGCATTTGAGAAACAGTATCAATTTTTTCTTGGTAATTTTCACCGTCGGTCAACTTGTGAACATCACGCACACTCATACACGTTACTGAGTTAGGCATACCTTTACAGCCAAATTCTGTTTCACCAACCATAAGAGCAGAACAACCGCTTAATGAAAGGGAAATTAAAACCATCAATGGCATGAGAATAAATTTCATTATAGTAAATCCGTATTTTAATTGGTTTGTCTGAATTGAAGCTGAACGCCTTTAGTGACCACAAAGTCAATGGATCTTGCAGGGTCTATCTCAATCACGGGGAATAAGTCTTGTGCCATATCCATATAAAAGTCAGCCAGCCTGTTGAGTGCGCTGCCTACACCTTTCATAGCTGCACCTTGAACCTTATTGCTGTTAATTTGTTGATATGGTGACTGTGTTGGTCCTATCCCATCCTGTGTTAACGTGATAGAGGGAATCTGTTGAACACTGAACATTTCTGAGCCAGCTTGTAAGAATCCGGCAATCAGAGCTTTAGCAAGATATTGCCCCTGTTTTGTGACCAACCTTCCCCTGATTCCGATTTTTCCATCCTCACCGACAGCATAGGAATCGAATGTTGCTTCAATAACAGCCCCATCTTCTCTGATGCATGAGATCGTGTTACTGCGTAGGTAGGCACGTTCTGATGACAATTCGCCATAGCCACTGCTGATAATTGCACAATCACGAATATCAGCGGTGTAGTTGTTAGGTAAAATGGCTTCTCTTTTTACACGTACCAACATTGGGTAGGGATGTTCTCGCGCCGCTTTCGCTGTGGGGGCATCCATTCCAGACAAAGCAACAGTGGAAATAATTGAACCAGCCGGTAAGTACGTACCTTCCAGCTCAGGGCTCTCTTTTGCATCCGTTTCGGATTTTGATAATGTGTTGTTCGCTTTGGGTTCTGAATCGTGATTATTTGTACCGTCATAGGTCGTCAGTTCAGGGTATTCATCATCTGAACCGGACGTACTTGCGTCCTGCGTGGTATTCGGACTATATGGTATTTCATTTTCATACACATCATTCAGATTACGACCACCTCCCACCTGATTTGATGATCTGCCGGTATTGGAGAAACTATTCGTATAATCCGGTGTGTTCATCTTCTCTTTTACTTGCTTATCAAGCTGTTGTTTTAGCTCAGTAGCAAGATCATTTTTTTGATTCTCTAATATTTTTTGTTGAGCATACAGTTGTGTAACTTCCTTTTTATACGATTCTTGTACTGATAACAGGCTATCAATTCTGTCATCAATTCGTCGCAAATCAGCGGCGATTGATTCTTGGCTAAGGCCCTGCGTGTCAGCATTAGTGAGTAAATTTGTCACTGGTTTATTATTCACAGCCGATGCAGCAGTTGGATAATCAGGTTCACTGGTTAAAAAATACAAAGTAGTTACCAGTAATAATCCTCCCCCACCCCATAAGACTATTTTTTTCTGTTTGGGGCTCAGGTTTTCGTATTGGTCTTTGATAGACATGCATTACTCCGCTAAACGAGGGCGAGAATTTTCAGAACGTGTTTCCTCTGCCGTATTAGATTTACGAATTACAAAATAAGCCTCAGTAGATTGCTGTGGTTCTAACGTGTTATTACTCCAAAGTGCTCTTGCCGCTAATCTTGGGTGCGTACACAGTGACTCATCAACAGTGACAGTTGTGTTACCAACGTTTTTCGCTACACCAATTATTACGCCGAAATTACTGCCGGACAGATACTGCCCTTCGCTGAAGGTGTATTTGATATTATCTTGTGGGCTATTTGTTCTGAACGCGCAATTAGGTATAGAAATGCCAGCATTATTGATCCCCATAATTTCATAGCCAGCGGGTACATCACCTAATGCAACATTCCTGAGTAATTTAGTAATGGTACGAGTGTATGAGTCACTTTTTTCCCATTTATCCGCCACGTCCTTATTACCCGAGGCTGTGGGGGTGTAATACTTACCGCTGTTATATACAGCCATGTTTCCATCATCTTTTTCTAAAAGAAGGGTTGCTTCAACAGGTGGTCTTTTTTGTGGGTGAAGGGATAATGAGATTGCTTTACTTTCATCACCTTTATTCGTGATGTACATAGCAACAGGGTTATCTTTGAATGCAGTAAAGTAAATTACATTACCCTCCTGTCTTATTTTTATTTCATTCTTTTTTATCGTTTGAACAACCGGTTCTGAAAACGGTGTAACAATTCTGTTAGGTTGTCCTAATGAGACTGGAATTAACGTGTTTTCACCTGAACGAATTGTGTATGTCATACGGGAATTAGTTTTAGCTTTTGATGAAATGACAGACGATGGCACCGGTTGAATATTTAGGTCGTCTGAAGCAATCTCTTTAATCGAGCTGGATTGATTCTCAGCACCGCCTGAAGGTTGTTGATCCTGACCATAGACAGAAATGGTTTTCGCTGAAGCGAATGAGCTCAAAGCTAGTGAAAGAAGCAGAACCTTACAATTGAACTTCGCCTGATAATTAATCATTTACTCTACTTCCTTCGATAATTTCTTTAGACTGTGAATCATCTGGTAACACACCGCCGTTTGCTTCCTGCTCATAAGTCGGCAAATATGCATCCCCATTCTTTAATTGAATATCTTCGATAACGGGCTTATAGCCACGAATATAAACTGTGACAATGTAATGAACTGTCTTAGTCGTAGTTCTCCCTGTCACACTTTTAACTTCTTGTGAACCCTCGACAAAGTAGACGCCCTTCGCTTTCGGGTCTGTTGAAATACGAGTTGGTGTAAATGACAGTGATACACGGTCACGATTTATCTGACTGATTGCATCATCAATACTTAGCATGATCCGTTGGTAGCTATTGGGAGAAAGAAACGGCGCTAATGAGGATTTAACGAAATTTACTGATGAGGGATTAGTGTTGCCAAGTAACGTTGCGATATAACTCGCCCACGATTGCATATATGCCGTAGAACCTTCATTTTCATCAATCCAGCCAGTTGTTTGTAAGTTAGGCGGCACAATAATGATCTTTTCATTCTTTCCGTACAGAAGGAACAGTAACCCAATCGCAATGAAGCCAGTGCATAAATTAGATAGTGATAGGACTTTTGATGTTTCCTGTAATCTGGAAACTGTTTTTGTCATTTTGAAAAATTTCATCAGTAGAATTCTCTGTCAAATGAATCAGGAATAAATGTAATTTTGTTGTCACCGATGCCAAATCGCCAGTAGACCAAATGGGCTAAATATTTATCAGATGCTTTATCAAGAAAACGTCCATATATCTTGCTAAGAACAACGCCAACCGCGATCATGGTTAATAATTTTCCAGTAAAAACTCCAATACCGATCATGACCATGAATGGAAATAGCTCGTCAACGGTCCAGAAAAATAGCTTAGGTGGATCATCAACACTGTGAGATATATTTACTACCTTACTCATTTTAAATACCTTATATATCAACTAATTGACTTGTGTTAATTGTCCCATTACTACTTTGATTTCGTTTAATGGAACTGCGCCTTGTAACGGAACCGCTTTTTCTTGATATGAAACGATAGTGCTTGGAGTTCGGTCAAAGTTAAGACCAATGGCTTCTTGTGTATCGAATAAAATTTTCGCGTTGCTGCTATTGCTGTTTACACAGCTCTGAAACACTGTCTCATCGAGACTATAACTACTTGCTAATTGAGCAATAGGCGTGTTAAATCCGCCACTTCGTTGAGAATCGAAAATGAATTTCGCAACTTCAAAAAAACCATAATTACCTTTTTGCTCATACGCGCACTCTGTCAACGTTGATAGATACAGCGAGCGTTGACCATGACCAAGTGTGTGTTTGAACACAAGAGCTACGTTACCGCCGGATGAATCAACGAAATCGAGTAATTCAGGAAACCCCTGACCGCAATACGGACACTCAAAATCAGAATAGTGAATCAATAAAAATGGTGCATTTATGTTCCCGTAAACGCGATCATTCGTTGGTGACGGTTGTTCGAGTGTACTTTTATTGCTCTCTGAGATTTGTTCAGGTGTTTTTAGAGTTGTTGGTTTATAACCAGTTGCAGCGATATACGTGCTAAAAAAGTTCGCCAAATCATCATCATTGGCTATTTTAGGTATTTCAATACTGTCAACTGCTATCTGAATTTCATTCATATCAGCATTTAAAAAGTATGTTTTCATAGCCGTAAAAGCAGTTAATGATGCAAGAGCAACAACACTGACGTGTGTAAAAGTTATTTTTTTCATTTCTTCTGACCAAGTTCTATTAAATCGCTACGAGAAATCAATTTCCTTTGTGGCATTTGATTAGTCGCTTCGAGTTCATCTTTAGTAAGTTCAAATAACTTCAATACAAGTTCGCCTTCATCTTTAAGATAGACAGAGCTCAATGTGACTTTTGAAATATCGCTGTTAAATGTTCTAAGCGTGTTAGACAAATGAAAATTGACAGCCAACGTAATGATATTGAAAACAAAAATACTCGCTAAAACTGACGTAATTAAATGACTGGATTTATTAAGCATAGGACCCCCCGACAGAGGCATAATGTACCAATCTATCGGGGTTTTTTTTGGCAGAAGGGTATTAAAACAATGATGATTGTTTTTAGATTTGCTTAGGGAGATTACTGATCATTAAAATAATGGAAGTAGGTATAACAAATAATGTCATGACTGCATTTATAACTGGTGGTACGGGCAGTGGTATCAAAATTGATACTGCAACCAAGAAAACAGTCAACCCTATGAGCTTCATACTACGTCTGTTTAAAAAGGGTGATACATATGAGAAGTCGTATTGCTTCCGCTTCCATCTGCAAACACCGGCAATGAGTGAGGGTACTAAAATGATACAAAAGAACGGCAACCAAAATGATAAAAGAGCCATACGATATACAATCATATAGTTATGGTAATTTATCATTTTCGCTAAGTTAATGAAAAATGGATAGAAAATCCCACTTATATTGTTAAACGTTTGCTCCAGCGGATCAACTGACACTGGCAATGGTGCATAGTAATTTGTTAACGCAGAGTTGATACCGGTTTGAACAAAAAAGTCATTATATAACTCATTGGCAAATGGGAGAATCTGGCTATGAAAACCACTTTTACCAGTAATCAATTCGCCCATTTTTAACTCGCTAACCATGTTTGATTTATACCATTCAGCAGGGATAAACAATGACATGATAATGAGTAAAACTGTTACCGTAAGTAACAGTTTTTTAATTGAGCTACCGTTAGATTGTGTATCGGCTGACATTAATAACCTCTTTAGAAACTGGAAATAACGCTATTATCTAACCTTTCAGGGAA
Organism: Providencia sp. M-27; assembly: GCF_011077905.1. Classification (NCBI taxonomy): domain Bacteria; kingdom Pseudomonadati; phylum Pseudomonadota; class Gammaproteobacteria; order Enterobacterales; family Morganellaceae; genus Providencia; species Providencia sp. M-27. Next base: position 12,217 of record NZ_JAALBT010000024.1, read on the forward strand.
TTTATACTTGTGATATTCATCTAAAGGCGAAGTGTTATTTAACTTTGAAAGAAAAATTATGGATTTTGAAATGACTATTGCTAGATTGTCCCAATCTGAAATCTTCAAATCAGTTTTTTTTCTTTGATAATATTTCTCAATTTGTTCGTTGAAGTAGTCACAGAAAATGGTTTCAAATTCAGTGTCCTTCATAGATAGAAGCATCAATATGCTCTGACGGCTACAAATATTCCACTGGAGAAGAAAACGACCAAAATATATGTCGCTTGCATTGGATCTAAACTCATACTCTGGGACAATATTATCCATTTAACGTGCCTTATTAAATTCTTTGATTAGCATCTTTAACTTTAATACTTCTTTTTCGCTGGTTGGTAATTGTACAATTGGAATTTGACCTTTACATATATTCCCCGCTTTTAAAATAGCGCAAAACTCTAGATTTGGGAGGTTTCCTAATAGTTGTGGAGGAAATAACTCACTCTCAACCTCCATCAATCGCTCACCAATACTTCCGGTGATTTTTTCTGGATCTTCCCCCGAACTCGTACCATGCCCTCTTTGGATGTACTTGAAATTTGTAGTTGGTATTCTTTCTATTAAATCTTTTTGACCTTGAATATTGATAGTCCGTAATGCAATGTTATGGTTCGCATTTATACTAACTTGTTCTTTTTTCGCTTCAGAGCCAAGGGTAGCAACGTAGTCAGTGGTAGACTGTGAGGCAATGAATAACTTAAACCCAGCCCCTCTCCCTTTATTTTGAAGCCGAATAACCTGATCGTTGATAACTTCAGCAGCTTCATCAATAAGAATATTTGTATCGCGTTTCTTTTCACCGCGAGGTTTTGCATAGTTATAAATATCAGCCGCAACAGCAGTGATATCGCTTAGAAATATTGAGCCAACAGCGTTTCCTTTATCACCATCAGCAAGAGAATTAAGCCCTAAATACATCATCCCGTTTGTATTGATGATATCTTTCATATTAGTAATGACTCTTTCATCATCAATATTCTCACTGGACGGTGACAATACTTCATCTAACCCATCACTAGTTAACATGCTTAATACAGGTAGTGCCGTTAATATCATCTTTTGGAAATGTTCACGATTATGCTGAAATAGGTCAATTCCACTTTTAATGAATGTATATTCCTTAATTTTTGCAATATCATTCAGATAGATAGTGATTCTTATTCCGGCATGGTTCTCGATAGTTCCTGTCGTTCTAGTCATTGATTGATGTTCTAGTCTACGATCAAGAAGTGAGTCGTATACATCAGGAAATAGCTCATATCCTAATTTGTCGATTGCTTTAACAAGTAATTCAGCAAAATTACCCAAATTAGTACCAAGCTGTGCTTTTATATTTACAAGAGTAGGTTTTACGTTTGCGAAATTCATCAACTGCACAATAGTTGTCAACGTCATTGTCGCAAATGAAATAAATGGATCAGTTGTGTTATCAGCCTTCTGGATAACGGAAATAATACGGCTGGCTACTTCAGTTGAGTTGGAATAATTTGATATTGGTGAAATCCGGTTGGATTTATCCAAGTGTGCAATGGAAAGATAATAAAAATCATCTTCTCGTTCCATTAGTTTCATGCACTTGTACATATAATCAGCAAGTTCCTCATCATTTTTAGGGTCAATTAGAATAAGAGGTTGCCGTTTTAAAGCAGCTTGCAGAATAAGTAATTTGTAAAGAGTCGTTTTACCGGAACCCGTAGTACCAGTTAATGACGTATGTAGCGTCATTAAGTCGTCATGTACGCTGATCCACTCATTTGAATTACCTAATTTATGAATCCAGCCGTGCCCCATGCTTTCATGATCATTAGGTAAAAACCTGTCAGCAACACCACTTTTTAAAATTTCATATGCCCGTTGTCCATGCTCATGCCGCCATGTAAAGCCTTTACCTATCAATGTCGTGTCGCGATTGCTCATCATTTCTTTGACAACATCATAGGCTGAAGTAAACGTAGGAGCCGGTCTGGTTTTTAGGTTTTTATGCAAGACTGCAATTTTAATTGCATTTGGCAATGATTTCATAGCGAAAATGCTTTGTATCGCAGCAGCAGATAGCGTAGCAGTTAGAGGCATTGATAGATATGTACCAACACCGACCGTAGCTAATACACCGGTTCCCCAACCACAAACTTCATACATCTCGTAGTTAGTACGAAATGGCATTAAATGTTTCCAATCACTCATTGTTTTTCTCGCATAAATTGAAGTCCAAAATGGCTGTTGTAGCTTTCAAACCTAACAGCCATGATTTGTTTGAATGTCGTTTGAGACACCCCCAACTTAGCAGATATTTCAATAAGTTCTGTCCGACTCAACTCTATATATTGAATCGTTTTAAATTGGTTTTCTGAAATGTCGTTTTCATTGTGAATAGAAAATATGACATCTTCAATTAATGAAGTTGCTAAGTCAGGAATGACTGGATTTAACATTTGTTCAATTTCAGAAAATCCAGTGATGATAAATACATCAATGAGTAATTCTTTTTTCAAAACAAGATAGAAATTTGATCTTAAAAGCACCAGCGCTTCATCATCTTTAGAACGCGATGCTTGAGGGCTTCTGGCTTTCCATGCCGAGGGTATTTCGAGTTTATCATCAACCAGTAAGTGATTTTGATTTATGTTACTAATTAACTGCTCTTTTGAAAGCCCTAATAGATATATTTCAAAAGCCTCTCGGATATGCAGATCGGCTGTAATATAGATATCGCTATGCATCCCCTTTTGAGTTGTAATCTCTACGGAGTCTGTGTCATCAAGTTTCACGTCTGCAAACAATGATTTCTGCTCAGATAATTGAGTAGCTACTGGTATATCAGTCAGTGATTTCATTGGTAGTGCTACTGACGGTTTACTCATGGCAATAATCCGTTCTTTTAACCCTAGGTTGTGTTTATGGGTTATCTCAGGAGCAGGATTGCCTATTGGCAGTGTTGTACTACCACCCTGTATCATGAGATCACATGCTGCTATAACTTTAACTTCAGGTACTTCAACGGTTTGTTCATTACATACTGGCTCGATAATGGCTAGTTCTTCAAGCGTTTTCATTATGCTAGTTACATTATCAGATTCTGGAGGTGTATCATTTATTATTTTATCTACAATATCAATCGGTTGATGCTTATTATCTTTGTTTTCGATAGTAGGTTCAGTCTTTTCGCCTGTGATTTCTACATTAGTTCCTGTTTTTGGTTCAAAACTAACCCAACTCGTTTCGTTTTTGACATAAACAGATGCATGTGTTGGTTTTATATTCTCGCCAAATAGTAATTCGTCTGAAGCTAGTTTCACGCAGTAAAAGAACGTGTCTGGATCTTTTATAAACGACGGTGATTTGAGTAACTTTTTTGGGGCAATCTTCCAATAGAGTGAACCTCTTGGCGCTTCAATGATTACATCATGAGCTAATAGTATCTCACCTAAACTATCTGCTGATTGTGGGATAAAAATTCCAAGGTTTTTTATCTCGTTGCATAATTCTTCAGCAGCACTAGCCCAAATAATGTAGACCCCATCTGGCGTTGACCAAATTGGACTTGGAGGAACGTTTGGGGTCCAACGACCTGATGATATAAATTGGCGCATAGTATCAACCAGACGCTGAATTGTAGATACACCAGAACCGGCAGCGCGTATCGCATCACCTGATGTCAATTTGAGGTCATTTGCAACAGAGGCTCGGTCTGCGAGTAACAGAATATTAAACAACTGATTGCCATTGATTGCTTTTTTATCTGCCTGTTCCATGTTATCGCTGTTAGAAATTGCCTCTATAACTTTGAAATATAGGTTTTTACTATTTTGCTGAAGTAGTTCTATCACTTTCGCAGGAACTATTTTATCAATAAGCGAAGGTGCTATAATTCTATGATTGTTATGCCTTTTCTTGTTCCACTGTAAAAAATACCTTTCTATATCGTGTTCAACAGCCCAATGAAACAGGTTTTTTCCACTAGGTTTCCACTGATATACACCTGTCTGATCCCAAATTTCATAGTCAGACACCGGTTTACCAATGTCGTGCAGTAATGCTGTTACAGCCACTGCAAGACGCCATTTCAAAGCGTTAGCTGACCGTTCTTCAGGGGGTTCATTGCTATCAAAGTCAGTGGTCTTTGTGTGCTTAACTGCGATGTAACAGACTTCTAAACTGTGTCGTAAAAGCCCTCCTTGAGCTCTGTGGTGATGTGCTTCAGAAGCTGGTAGTAAGTGTATGAAATCAGCAGTATTACATAGTAGTGGCATGACCAATTCATCAAATAGCTCACCGATTTGCATTTCTCTTTTGATTTTTGTGATCATTTCCGCTTGGGTTTTAATCAGCAATTGTTTTCCGCTGATTCTTGCAGGATATCCTTCAATTTTTGGCGGGTATCCAATCGGCATTTTGAATGTTTCTATTTGAGATTTTATATCATCCGGAATTTCAATCTCACCTTTTTGAAGTATGGAATGCTGTGAGTCCTGTATATCTGACAATGCTGACACATCTACCGAGAAGGGATCTCTCCCTGATTTCAGTATGGATTTTAACCAATTCATAAACATTCGGTGAACCTGCTTCTCTAAATTTTTAAGATTTTTTGATGCAACAATGTTACCTGTTTTTAAATTTGCAATTTCATAATTAGAACCGTTTTGCATTGTTATATCGGGAAAAACTGCACCTAAATAGTTCATACTCACCACGATTTTCAGTGAGGAACTTAGATGAAAAAGTCATTTATATTTTGTTGTTTACTAGCAACATCCTTATCAGGTTGCAGTAGCGCAGATAAGCCCATATTTGGGTGCGGAAATTATGTAAAAACATCCACAATTAGCATTGAATCGGGTTATGGCGGTACAGCGAATAACTTAATTGATAAGCAAATTGCTCGAAAAGCAGTAACGGCTACTTATCCTGCTGACTATACCTATCGCGAAAATTGGAAAGATACGAATAGAGGTGGCGCATCTTTGCGACAGCAAGGTTACAGGCACGTAATTGCATCACCATACGAGATCTACGACCAAGGTAAAAAACATATTCCTGTGGACCGTAGCTTTCATACAGACCTGTTAATAAGTAGTTTAGCTCGCAGTAGTTCATCGAACGTTTATGTCAAACCTGAATTACCATCGTTCTGTGGTGAAAATTCACGAAATTATTTTCTGAAGGAAACGCCTGAGAATAAAAAATCTCGGAATGAATATATTCGTATCAAAGAAAAATACTGTTCTGATCCAGAGTATAAATTAACTAATGAAGAATTAGTTATTTTACAAAATGGAGAGCCTGACTCTCTCAAAAATTATCGAATGAAAATCTATATTGATAACCAAAACGAACCATCACCTGCAATAAAGTAGAAAGGTATTTTTCATTATGAATAAATTATCAACGTATCAAAAATCAGTGATTGCACTTTTAACTACAATGGTTGGCGTAGGAATAACCAGTACCTATTTAACCACAAGTGAGCTAAAGCAAACTAATGTACTATTGGCTTCGTCAATTACTATTCAAAATGCTACAAAAACAGAAAGTGCTGGTGTAAACCAGTCTTTAAGCAAAATCTTGTCTCTGTCCGAAAATACTGAGCCGGTCCAACAGCCTGAAGCTCAACCTGAAGAACCAGATCTCAATCTTTCCCAAGTCCAGCTTGATTCCAACACACTAACTTATGGCAATGAGAATGCGAGATTTTCACTTGTAACGTACATGGATTTCCAATGTCCATATTGCCAACGTTTCGCATCTACCCCTAAAACACTAGTTGATAAGGCTAATGGTGGTTTAGTCAATTGGAAATGGAAAAACAGCCCTCTACCATTCCACGAGCCAAATGCTACTGATTATGCCGTGAAAATGCTATGTGCTGGTGCTCAAAACACTGACAATCACTGGAAGATCATTTCAATGTGGGGGAATCATGAATTTGATTTTGCTACCGCAGATATGATCGGAATGTTTGAGTTAGACCCTGTTACGTATAACACATGTCTTAAAACTGACTCTGTAAAGTTAACTTTAGATAAAGACAAGGCAGAAAGCCGAGCTCTTGGTGTTTCAGGCACTCCTACAACGGTAATAGTTGATAATAAAACTGGTGAAAAACGTGTGATAGAAGGTGCTGTACCAATGGATATGTTTGTAAACACCATCGAAGCCATGATGAAAAAATCACAATAAAACCAATTCGTTTTAGCAACCTTATAAAAGATAAATATTAATTAGTAAATGTAAAATCCACGTTGATAGTAGTTTGCTGTCAATTTAATACTGTAAATATAGAAGGGTTAGATATGCAATTAGTAAAAACATGTGCCATGCCGAAAATTGATACCAAAAAAGTGCTTTTCGTGGTTTTAGCAGTATTATGTATAGCGGCACTGGCAGTTATGTTTGCCTATGGCAAAGGAACCGAACAGTCCGGTTTCAAAGAAGTATGGATGCAAATCACTGCATATATGCAGGGGTCATTAGGTCGTGTATTAGTGGGGCTGATTGTCGTTGTTGGTATTGCTGCGGCGGTTGTTCGTCAGTCGTTAATGACCTTTGCAGTGGCGGTTGGTGCTGCAATTGGTCTGTACTATGCTCCGGACATCATCAACGGTATTATGACTTCGTCTGTTGCAGTCACTACCGTACTTCCTGTTTTGTAATAACCAACGACCGCTACATAAAAATAAAGCCGTATAAAATACGGCTTTATTTTTATAGATAGCTTATAAATGCTGACAAATATTATTATTGATGTGTTCCGCCAATACTTCTGCCACCTCAGTAATTGAAGTTGGATTAGCTTCTTCTGGAAGCCCACTTGAATATAAATCGAGCTTACTTTCCCCATTCTTAATCAAAAAACCATTCTCATACTCATTACTGCTATTAGTAACAGCCGTAAGATAACCGTCTGCCTTTTCAGCGATTAGAATTCTGTTTTTAAATTCAGGAAAGGTCATAGCTATTTCTTTTATAGCTGATTCTGCTTTTTTACTTAAAGTAATTTCTACACGCCAAGCACCAAACTGATAATTATGAGGCATTATAAATGCGTACATGGCAGTTACTCGCTTTTGCGTCAGCTTCACGAGGAAGGATAGGTTGAATTCCCTTACTCTCACGAATAGCATTTATATTTTCGATATATTTATAGTAAGCATCACGAGTATTAAACCGGTTAAATATTTTAACTTCAGCAAGATCAATTTGTTTTTGAGAAGCACCAGCTAACTCGCAGAACAATGCAAACCAAAGAGAACATGCCGTAAGCACAGGTACGTTATCATGAGCCAGAATTGTCCGACGTGCTCTTTGTAAAATGTATTTTCCATTTTCGACTAGAATATTTTCTAGATCTCGGTCCTCCTTGATATTTAAGATTTCACAGAATGCTATTTTATCAGGGGTTGCCATAAAGTTATCAATTGGAACATGCTTAACAGTAGTACCGAGATCTCTTGCGAGTTTTTCATCATAAGCAGCAACCAGTGAGCTTGTAGCTGCATACTGGTCGTATCTATTTAGGAAAATCTCTGAAAGTTTATTCCGTATGTAAGTAGATTTAGGTAAACGTTCTGCGGCTGCGAGCTCAGAGATAACCAGATCTAGTGCAATAGAAATTCCTCGTATGGTATAGTCGATAGTGTCATTTGAATTTGACATAGTTGTTCCCCTTTTGTGGGTTTAAATACAGCCGGTTCATATAAACTTAGCGGTAGTTATGAACCGGCTTCCGCAAAATCATCAAATCTAATTGTTGATGACGATTCTGCAATTCGCATACCATCACTTAGTTTGATGGTCTGCGACCTTTGTTTGACCTTTTGCATGACTTAATTGTTAACGCATTGAATATACGCAGTATTATTCTATTGTAATGTTTTGCTCTCTCTAGGATTTCCTTGCCCTCCAAAGTGATTTGATTTCTATGATATTCTCCATTCAAGCTAATAGTAATGGATTTGATAGATATGCCGAAAATCACTCTTTCTCAAGAACAAGAAGCGATTTTAGCCTCTGAAGAAAAGTATATTTGCTGTCAGGCTTATGCAGGTTCAGGAAAAACGTTCATATTGACTCAACTGGCAAAGCGTAATCTGGATAAACGTATTCTGTACTTAGCCTATAATAAGGGCATACAGACTGAGGCATCACAAAAATTCCCGTCTAATACCAAAGTGATCACTACTCATGCAATGGCATATCGTTATTTGAAAAACTTGAAGTACAAAATGAAGTTTAATTTCAATGGGTTCGATGTTGCTCGGCTACTAAACATTACATCTGTTCAATTGCAATTTCTCATAATCGAGACTCTAAATAAATTTTATAGGTCTGATGATTATTCGTTACAGATACATCACGTTCCAACAGAGAACACTGGGAATGGTAAAAAACATACTGATAATGTTAGGAAAAGCGCTTTAGAAAATGCAAAACTCATTTTTGAATTACAGGCTGACCCTAAAAGTGATTTTCCTGCCCCCCCTGACTTTTACATAAAATATTTCCAGTTGGTCGCCCCTCCCCTGCATACATGGTTCGACATAATTTTGTTTGATGAAGCACAGGATGCCAACTTAGTAACGAAGGCAATGCTTGACAAATGTGAGTGCAAACGAATTTTTGTTGGTGATACGCACCAGATGATTAATCGGTGGCGTGGGGCAAATGATGCCCTAGATGCATCTGTACGTGATGGAGCTCAGATATTGCGTCTAACTACGTCATATCGGTTTGGACGATGTGTAGCTGCTATAGCAAATGCCATACTGATGTTAAAAGGGGAGACTGTAAGCCTTAAAACGACCGGTATTACTGATAGGCTCATAAGTAAAGCTGAAATCAAGAATATCTTCCCTAGAACTGTGATTTCACGCACCAATCTATCTGTGTTGATCAATGCAATTGACGCTGGAAGAAACGGTAAAAAAGTATTCTTTGTAGGTGGGATTGATAGGTATGCATTAGACGATATTGCTGATTTTTACTATCTGTATATTGGCAATACGAAAATGATAAAGAGAAAAGCATTTTTATACGACTACCCCAATTGGAATCGCGTTGTAAGCGTTGCAGAGAACTCAGGTGACAACACATTGAAAAGGACGATACACCTAATTGAGAATGAACCTGATATTCTAGAGCTTGTTGATAAAATTAAAAAAGCAGCAGTTAATAATTACAATGATGCTGATTTAACGCTTGTAACTGCACATTCCTCGAAAGGACTTGAATGGGAATATATTGAGATTGATGATGATTATGTTTCATTAGTTGAATATATTGAGAAAACACCAAAACAAAAACAGAATCTAATATTTATTAATGATGAGTTAAATTTGTTATACGTTGCAGTAACAAGAGCCACGAAAGCCTTGTCTATATCAATAGTAATCATGGAAATAATTTCGTTAATAAAAAAAAGAAAAAATAAAAACACTCCGATACCTATTGTCACTCCAGCAGAGCTATTTTTATTTATTAATCAGAGGTGTGTTATTTGAAAGGATATATAAATGCCGATAATAACCATTATTATCTAGTCTAAAAATAGTTGTATCGGCAAGGTTAGCTTTTCAAGTTAATGAAGGTATAGTAATTATTCGGTAATTCTGTTCTCTCCAATTTTAAAATCCGGATTTGCTTCTAAAGAGAAGCGCCACAGCCGAAGAACGCTCCCTTTATAATCTACAGGGATTTTGACTGAAAAAACGTCAGGTTCTGCTCCAGAGGTAATAGCTGTTACTTCCTGCTCATAGACGGTATGTTCATTAAATGCTTCAGTTATCATAGAACTTAGATTGCCAAGTATTGAAAATCCATTTTTTTCAAAGTCCTCCATAGATTGGGGGGAAAATGAATAACGAACACTATGTAACGTATTACTCTGAGTCATTACTGCTTCTGGTTTACCACACTCCCACTCACCGAATCTCATAAGATAGAAAGCTATATTTTTTTCATTGTCATCAATAATTTCTTCTCCATCACAATACATTTTCACATCACCACAGACAAAATGAGCATAATTGTCATCATTGATAGAAATCTCTTGTGTATTATCTGCTACTAGTTCGATGATAAGTGGAGGCTTTGTTGCAATCATTACATCACCAAGCATTGCCATTTCACTGTTTCCTAAAGAATGCAAAGCACATGTTTCATATTTCGTTTTGCGCTCAATAAATGAAGTTACCGGAAGTAAAGTCCACATTCTTAGACAACGGTAGTATATTGCAAAAAAGAGAGGTATCTGGTTTATTTCACTGTATCGCTGAAATTTTTCAACATAATTCTTTGCAAGAAAATATGACGCTTTAGGGTTAGAGTGATTATAATTTTTCACTTCAACAAATACTTGTCTCCCATCTTTCAAAATGAGTCTGTAATCTGGTAACTCAATTTCGTCATCATCATAAATTACGTCACCGGTATCTTCAGTTTTAATCAAACGACAACCATGCAGACCAGCGACTACTTGACCAAAACAAGATTCCATACGCTTGCCGTGAAGCAAAATTGTATTATCCTGAGATACTTTGAGAGTATCACGAAAAACTTGCAGGAATTTTTCTGTATCTTCTTGTGATCTAAGTTTATAGCCATGTTTACGGCTGAATGCTGTAAATACTTCTAGTGCTTCAAATTTTTCAGGGTTGCGTTCTAGGCGTTTCATAGTTTCTCACTGATGGTAAAACACACAAAATACGATAAACATTAATTATCAGTTTGTGTAGCTAAAAGCATTTCTAAATGATGTTTCACCAGAAATTTGAACATGACTCTATCATAACCGAGATATTGCTCGACTGATAAATTAGCAATGAATGCAGCTTCAGTCATTGTTATCCCACTAGGATTCTGTTCTAACCCCAAAATTCGCCTCACTGCTTCAGATTCCGCACCTCTCATTAGTGTAAACACTTCATCTGAACAACGATGTTCCGGTAAAGTGTGAGCGGTGAGTTTCAAAGGATTTACTCCAGCGTGGTAGTTTGCTGTTTTGTTCTGTTCTGAAAGGTCAATGGTCGAGCCAACTGCACGTAATCCGCTTAAAGGATCTATGATTTTATTCGTTGTTGTCTCAATCCATGAATATTGTAAAAAGCTATTTGTGTACGCTAAATCTGTCTCAGGACGATTAACCAGCTCCTTCTTATAGATGCCTATTACTGCTTCCCCCTCGATGTACCCTGCTTTTAATAATTGGCGGCATAATAGATATGAGAAAGGGTACATCTGAATATCTTCAGATATTATTCTCAAGCTAGTGTATCTGTTCATTATTAATCCAAAAAAAAACGTAGTGGGGCATTTAAATAGTAGAGTAAGAGTTTCGTATCACTTGCTGGCGGTGTTCGTGATTACTTTTTCATAATGGATAGAATCTGTCCTTTCATCCGGATTTTTCGCGCTAAGTAATATAAATGTATAATTTTGTTTACCGTGAGTTATGAATAAGTCTGTACCTCCCCACACTTCAGAACTTGGCTTTTTCGATAAGAGCAAAATATTATTTGGTAATAATTTGATATCGAAATGATCGTCATGGTCCGAGCCATTGATAAAGTAGTTGAGCTCTTTAACGACTTCAGATTGTGCTGGTAGGAAAATTTTCACAGCAAAATTACGGTAGAGATAGACTTTAGTTTGTGAATTTGGAGCGTATGGGATCGTTAATTGCTTCCCTACATAGTCGAGGTTTTGGTCATTTTCAAGGCGTTTGTTTCTTTCTTCCAATGCTGCATCAAATACGTTTTTAAAGTCTTGTTGCTGTGTTGGAGCCTGATTGCTGTAATACATATCACTGAGCTCTTGAGCTGCCGGTGCAGGTGGTTGACCTGTAAAGTTGGTACTTAATGCCTGAGAGTGTTCCACTACTGAAGTAGCTGCTTCGCTAACATGCTCAAGCATGTCATTAATGCTTTGTTCGCTATCTAATGGATTTTGTTTTTCTGTTACGTCAGAATGCTCCTGTACTGCTTCTGAGAGCGTCTTAGCAACATCACCTGTAACAGAGTCGGATTTAACCTCTGATGCCGGAGAATCGGTTTTAGCTACGTTCTCGGCACTGTTCGATTCTGGTTCTGCCTCTTTGGGATTGTTAAAAACAGGAATAGAGGTTTCAACGTCACTATAATAATTAACATCAATTTCAGTCGTGTCTGTTGCTGGTTTGACTAAAACAAATGCTGCTATTGCACCTACTGAAACTGCAACTGCAATCATGGATTTTTTATTCAGAAGAAAACCAAGTCCTTTTTTACTTTCATTTTTTTTAGTATTGGAAGAAACATCCGTCATTTTGAGCCTCAATAATCTGTGTTACGTGTATCTGCTATATGTTATAGAATTACGCCCTACGAATAGGCCGCAATGGTTCTAAAAGCGGATTACTTTCTTAACAGCAATAATTTATCGGCTATCATTTTTCCATCCATGAGTGTCAGACGGTCAGATGTTCTGTGACTGTATAGAACTGCATCGTTAGAAAACTTACCTGATGTGACTAGAAATACATGCTTAAATTCGGGTTCTGCTTCTAGTACACCAACCATTTCACGGGCGATAGCAACACCTACATTGTCAGATTTCCAGTGTTTGCATTGAGCGAAAACTTTGATTCCATCACGTTCCATAATGATATCTTTTCCACCATCTGGACCATAATTAGTGACAGTAGCTCTGTACCCAAGGCTGTTGAATAACTCTCTTATAAATTCCTCAAATTCTCGCCATGATAGTTCGCGGATAAATTGCAATGCATCTTCATGATAGGTTGCATTAAAAAGTACCTTTTTAAACATAGTTTGTTGTTTATAACGAAAATAGACACTTGCTGAATAAGCCACGAGCAGGAATGCAACGCATGAGCGTAATATATGGAATGTATAATATGTACAAACTGGGATATTCCTCAGAGAAAATAATTTATTCGCACTGCTTTTCCCGAAAATATCAGCATATGCTGTTTTTATCCGATGCGCCGTAAAACCCCGTCCTTCAGGTCGGGGATATAAGGCACGTTTTTTTAACTAACTAGGTGTTTCCTGTTGCTCAATGTACTGGCGGATAATGGATATTGGTGCGCCACCACAACTCCCCGCGAAATAACTCGGCGACCAAAGAACCCCCTTGTAGTAATAACGTTGGGCAATATCAGGACGATCACGTCGAAGTAATCGACTCGATACCCCTTTAAGGCTGTTAACCAGATTAGATATAGCCAGTTTTGGCGGGTAATTAATCAGTAAATGAACGTGATCCCGTTCCCCATCCATTTCAACCAGTTCAACATCAAAATCAGCACAAACACTGGCAAAGTAGCCTTGCAATTTTTCAATCGCGTCCTGATCAAATATTTTCCGGCGATATTTAGCCACAAAAACCAAGTGAACATGCATTAGAAACACACAGTTTCTACCGCGGCGGATATCCGTTTCTTTTTTCATAGACCAAAGTATAATAGGTAATATGAAACGTCTACAAGCCTTTAAATTCCAGTTAAGACCAAATGGTCAACAGGAGCGCGACATGCGGCGCTTTGCTGGGGCTTGTCGTTTCGTTTTTAACCGTGCGCTGGCACTTCAGAATGAGAACCATGAAGCGGGAAATAAATGCATCCCCTACACTAAAATGGCTTCATGGCTCATTGAGTGGAAATCCCACTCTGATACCCAATGGCTAAAAGACGCTCCATCACAACCGTTGCAGCAATCGCTGAAGGATCTGGAACGCGGCTACAAAAATTTCTTCCAGAAGCGTGCCGCATTTCCACGTTTCAAAAAACGTGGCCAAAATGATGCATTCCGCTACCCGCAGGGCGTGAAGCTCGATCAATCCAATAGTCGTATATCATTGCCAAAGTTGGGATGGATGCGCTACCGGAACAGCCGTGAAGTCATTGGTGAAGTGAAAAACATCACGGTCAGTCAGTCATGCGGTAAATGGTACGTCAGCATTCAGACTGAGTATGAAGCGACAGAACCACAACATGAATCAACCTCAATAGTAGGGCTTGATGCAGGAGTAACCAAACTCGCCACGCTTTCAGACGGCAAGATATATCCGCCAGTCAACAGTTTTAAAGCAAGCCAGCGCAAGCTGGCAACACTCCAGCGGCAGTTAAGCCGTAAAGTCAAATTCAGTGCCAACTGGAAAAAACAGAAGCGAAAAATCCAGCGTCTGCATTCTCATATTGCCAACATCAGGAAAGACTACCTTCATAAAACCACAACGGAAATCAGCAAAAACCACGCCATGATTGTCATTGAGGATTTGAAGGTCAGTAACATGTCGAAATCGGCAAAAGGTACGGCAGAGCAACGCGGACGAAATGTCCGAGCCAAATCAGGACTGAACCGTTCGATACTGGATCAAGGCTGGTACGAAATGCGCCGTCAGCTTGAGTACAAGCAGCTCTGGCGCGGTGGTCAGGTACTTGCCATACCGCCGGCATACACAAGCCAGCGGTGTGCATGTTGTGGTCATACAGCAAAAGAAAATCGTCAGTCACAAAGTAAATTCGTGTGTCAGGAATGCGGTTACACCGAGAACGCCGATATCAACGGCGCACGTAACATATTAGCGGCAGGACATGCCGTACTTGCCTGTGGAGGGATGGCGCAGTCAGGCCGCCCATTGAAGCAGGAACCCACCGAGGCGAGTCAGGCTTCGGTCTGAACGCGGTAGGAATCCTCCGCCTTTAGGCGGGGGAGGATGTCAAATCTCCCCATATCAGTTGTATGATTTTCGTTGTTATCACATAGTCATAACGAAGAAAAAATATAGTTATTGTGGTAACAGCAATTATCACTAATGCAACTTGAGGGTTTAATAGAGGGGCATTTCTTTTGATTCCCACTGAAGCCCATTCAGGTTTCTTTTTCTTGTGTAACCGCAATATTTTGCTGCTAGGTGACAACATATAAACAGCAGCTAAAGGTATTACTAAAGTTAAAACTCTCGCAATAGAATCAAATCTAAGAAATATCAAAGTAGTCATATAGAATATAAATGAAATATTCATATTAGTTACATAGGGATTTCGTTTCTTAAATCTACGCTTTCTTCTCATTACAACATTCCAATTTACTAAAAAAGTAGCTGTGTCACGGTAAGTAAGGCTCCGTTCGGAGTGATATGTATTCCATCTTTCGTGCGAACTGTTGTCCCATCTATGACATCCTTGTATGTTTCACCAAGAACCGTTCGTGTATCTACGGTGGTGATCCCCTCTATCTGCGAAGCCGTCATTATGGCTTGTCGAGTGTTATCTAATAGTCTGTTTTTGGCGGGGTCTTTAAGGGTTGGAGGAAGTAACCAGATCACATTTTGGTTTCTGGCTTTTATGGTTTGGATAAAATGCCGAACTTTAGAGGTGTACTTTTCTTTTTCTGATATTTGAACATGGTCGTTAGTACCGAGAATCACGTAAACGGTATCGTATTCTTCAAAACTGAATTGCTCTGCGTATCTCTGCCAATCTAGGATCTTCTTTGTGGATAATCCGCTACCCACTTTGTATCGAGCATCAACCGCTTGGATTGTGCTGTACCCTTTAGCTATCTCATAGGTAAGCGAATCTCCTATAAAAACAGGTTTGCTGTACGACATAGAAGAAAATAAAAGGGAGCTGATTACTGAGACTTTATAAATATTCATTGCAACCCATATCAGTTATAAGCCAAATCTCACTACTTTGACCTGTGTTCTTTTTAAGCAATATCGAGCATGGTATAGATGCCATATCAATTTTAATTAATGTGTTGTCACTCCCCTTCACCTCATAGAGTTGCTTTATTTCATTTGCTTCAAGACCAGTAATCTCTCTTGCCAATACATAGGTATCAGCTACTCTATCGAAGCCACCAGAACTGACATGCTTATCTTGTGTGGCTTGCGTCACAAGATGCTCGTGTGTAGTGATCGCCCCTGTGGTAGAACCACAAGAGGACAAGAAAAAGCAAATTAATGCGATACAGCTTCTATTTATCCCCATCATTCCCCTCTGCCGTTTGAGCTTCAGAAATTACTTTTAAGCTATTCTCCCCTATATCAAAATCGCTTTTCATAAACTCAAGTGTAAAAGCCGTGGCTAAATACCGGCTTATCAAAAGTTCCTTTTTAACAAGCCCTCGCAAATGGCGTGGAGTTCCAACTGCATTTTCAAAAAAACGTGAATCCCATGAATGATCTCTGTTATCGCCAAGAACAAAAACATATCCATCAGGAATTACCCATTGTGTATAAATCGTCTTAACGAATGGTTTACGGTTATCAATGACATAATCATATTGTTGCGTATTACGTTCCTGAAGTGCCTGATAGGTACTCGTATGGTCATTATGATGGTTTAGCTGCCCGATCATCCTTCCGTTGATCTGGACCGACTTATCATCGGCATAAGTGATAGTATCGCCAGCCAATCCGATTATGCGTTTTACATAAATGAATGAAGGGAATGCAGGAGCTCGGAAAATCACTATATCTCCACGCATCAATTGCTCTTTTTGCGCGTCAACCGGCTTTGCAAAAATGAGATCACCGGCTTTCAATGTCGGTGCCATAGAGGATGTTGGGATAATATAATAGTCCAATAGGTAGGATTTAACGGACCACACAATAACTGATATTATTACCAAGCTAACAGTATAAAAACTAGGCTTACGTTTTCGATATATGAGGTAAAGAATTCGTAGGATAAGTGCAAGAATAAGGGTACTTATGAAGTTCATGAGCTTCAGCCTTCAGAAATTAAAAAGGCAATGTACCCGTTATATGGTATCTTTTTTCTTAGTAAACAGTCTTAAAAGTATCACTTTCTATTTTGGTGGTGCATAGTTACGGCTCTCAAATATCCATAAAACCATAACATATTAAAGTGGCTACTTATTTTTAAAGGCAAAAAATAACATATAGTGTCACTGGAAAAAACAAGATGTCCTATCTTATTATTAACTGTTTTAAAGCTGATTGAATCAATATGATTTTTAGAGTGTTCAAAATAGATATGATAGCAATATACATAAATTGTAAGAAGAAAGAATGATGCGAATACCTTAGATAATTCAATTAACGGAATAGATTCAACAAAATCGCCTACTAATGCAATTAAAACAGTTAATATTAATACTGAAATATCAATTATATTTCTTTTTCGAATTAACATATATGCTGGATATACACAAATGACGGTTAAAAAAATGATCCGAATGAATGTAGTGTATTTATTCTTCATTAGACCACCATTCAGGAGCTGCTAATGAATCCTCTGAAACTTTCCAACCAAAGTTAATCAACATTTTCTTTATATTATAAGGTTTATCCATAAAATAGCTCATGTGGGTTTTATTGTTCTTTGTGACCAGCCCTGCCGCCCTAACTGAAGTAATACCAATGTAGGTCGTTAAATCTGCAAGTGTATAACCTAAATACGTTACATCTGACAATTCTTCGATACGCTTATTTTCATGAATAGCGTTTAGTATGCCCTCTAATTCTGATTTAACAAACATATACAATTGTCTGCTATCACTACCGGTTATTTCTTTCCTTTCATCATAGTGGCTATTATGAACATTCTCATTATCCTTGTTATTTTCAAGCCACCAATTAGGCGCAGATAAATTATTGTTGGTAACAACCCATCCATGATTAATAAGAACAAGCGCATTATTAAATGTATACTTTGAAAGTTTCAATTCATTAACTTCAGACAAAAAGATTGCTTGTTTATCAATGCATTCTAAAATACCAAGATCTATTAACATTGCGGTAATAGATGATTGATTTCTATGTATTTTATCTGCGATTGAGCTTAGGTTCATCTTTTTTTGTATCATGGAGATAACTGTATGAATTTCCTCATTAACCCATACTGTTTCATTACGATTCAATTCGATAGTGTTGCTCATAGGGAACTGATCATTACTCACCCACCACTTGGGGGCTTTAAGAGATTCCTCCCTGTTTGATAACTCATATATCCAACCAAGTTCTAATAATTTAGGAATAAATGATGAATGAGGAATGAGGTAGTTTAAATTAGTATTCCTAGCCGTAGATATCTTATTATCCTTATGGTTTATTTCACACAACCCCATGTTCAATAATTTAGCGAGGACATCATTTACACTACGACCAGTAAATTTGCATATCTTTTCAATGAAAAAAGGTTCGTCAATTACCCCAATTAGCTTCGTTATTTCTGAATAGGTCCATGTGGTTAGATTTCGCATAAATATATAATTCACATAATTTAAAATGGTATAATATTGGCATAGTCATATGCCATTTCATTTAAAGCATCTTTGGATATTATTTCAGTTTTAATACATTCTAATATTTCCAGTTGTTCATCAATCACAGTACACTCATCTGAGCTAATATGATTATTTGTATGAATATTATAAAATGCGTCTTTAAGGTTAAATATATTAATATTACTTCCGTGCGATTCTGTGTTTATACCAAGGTGATTAATTAACCACTTAATTTTGATAAGTCCAATACAAATATCTTCGCAGTATTGACTAACTCCATATTGCCCTGTAAGGACAGACCCTGTATGTAATACAAGTTCCTCATATAATTTTAAAAACTCAAGGCTTTCTATCTCAACCCTATGTTCTATCAAGATATTATCGATTTTAGCCGTGTTAGTGTCCAAATCGTTTTCATCAGGAAAATATAGCGTTACACTTTTTTGATCACGCCATTTTGGTTTATTCTCGTTTAATTCTAATTCCACATATTTTTGAAGCCAAATATATTTAATTACTTTACTTGTTGTTGATATGTAGAAAACAAAAAATGGAACATTAAAAAGCAATGCATATTTTATCGTATCGACAGGAAAATTTGCCATTTTAACCTTATTGGTAAATTTAGTCTGTGTACCTTTTGCTTGAACGAAAAAACAATTACCAGTGGGCTGTTTGTCCTTAAATACTTGAATCATCAAATCAATCCCATAGTCACGCTCACCTATTGAATGGACTACCCAATCTCTTGCCGGAACTTTGACATTAATTTGTGCAATTGCACTTGAATCTATTGAATGAGCTAAAATCCTCATGATTCTTTCCTATTTTTAATATTGAAGATTACGAGCAGCAGCTTCTAAGCGTGTTACACCTCGTTTATCATATCGCTGTGTAGTAGCGACACTACTGTGCCCCATAGCTTCTCTGACAGTAAGTAGGTCCTCACCGAGTTCTAACAGCTTAGTAGCATAGGTTCGTCGGCAGTCATGGGGGGTAAATGAATCAGAGGCTGAATCTTTCACCAATTTATCAATAATATACCGTAAACCATCGGTTGTTATTCTATCGCAAGTCACATCATCATTTTTACGAATACGGGTGAAAACTGCACCGGAATGATCTCCCCTAACAGTTTCAATCCATAAGCGAGTGCGACGGAGGGTATCACTTGGCATAAAATTAGTTCTTTCTTTGTTACCCTTCCCCATTATTTTAACGGCGTAGTTATCAAAATTGATATCTTCCATATCTAACAAAGTGACTTCAGCACGGCGCAAACCGCAGCCGAGCATCAGTGAAACAATCGCTGCATCACGTATAGAGACTGCGGTATTTAGGCTATCAAGATGCTGATAAATTTGCGTTATTTCACTACTACTCAGTGAACGCCCTCTACCAATACGGTTCCCACGAATGCGACGTATGCTTCTAATGTCCTGATATGTATCGCTATCTATGGTTCGTGATGCTCTGGCTTCTTCAGCAACCCCTTTAATCGCGCTCAGGACTAGGTTGATACTATTTGGGGTCTTTTTCTCCAGTATTAACTTCTGAAGTACCAATTGGACAGAATCCCGATCCATAATGGACCAGTCAAACGTGAATGGGTCCGTAGAACGAAACAACTTGACCACCGACACGAGGCAGGATCGCATTGTCTTTTGACTTTGTTTGGAACGTAGCCGTAGCAAATAGCTGGTTGCTGGATTGTTGGTGTTTTTCGTCATGTTATTTACATCAACAATATTTGTTACAGTGTCACGTAATATTAACTCCCCCATTACCGCCCTCTTTGGTGTAGAAAATTGGTGTAAAAATTATCGTTGATTCTGGTGCGTCAATCAGCATTACTAACCACAAATCAGAAAAGAATAAAGGTTACTACATTAAATGCATATTTAACCGAGTAAAGAGTAACACAAGGATTTATCATCCAAAAGTTAATGTTTAGGAACAATAAAGTTTGTACACAAGCCGGAGAGTTTGTACATAAAGGCGATTTTGGAATAATAAAGTTTGACACTAAGCTATAATGACCTTTAA
>NZ_JAALBT010000025.1:0-31067 GCF_011077905.1 Providencia sp. M-27
CAGAGGAACTCAACTACGGGGTCGATCTATCAACCATCTGATAATGGTATCAGGTTGGTGGGGTAAAGGTGCCCCATCAACCATTAAATCCGTATACCCAGCGAATATAAATATCCATATGTTTACTGTGGGTTTGATAATGATTTTCATTAACAGTAAAATAACTATAATAGATAGTAATTCACAAGGTGCGAAGTTACGCAAGTGTTTACCCTATGAGCCTTGTGGTAAAAATGAGAAACATAGCGGTATTTACGTCACTGGAGACAATAATATGAGTTATACATTACCTGCTTTACCTTATGCTTATGATGCATTGGAACCACACTTTGACAAGCAAACCATGGAAATCCACCATACTAAGCATCATCAAACCTATGTGACTAACACCAATACAGCGTTAGAAAAACTGCCTGAATTAGCGGGTTTAGATATCGATGTTCTGATCCAAAAATTAGACCAAATCCCTGCTGATCAACGTACGTTTGTCCGTAATAACGCGGGTGGACATTCAAATCACAGCATGTTCTGGAAAGGTTTGAAATTAAATACTGAATTAAAAGGCGAACTGAAAGCTGCGATTGAACGTGATTTCGGTAGCGTTGATGCATTTAAAGAATTGTTTGAAAAAGCCGCTGCAACCCGTTTCGGTTCTGGCTGGGCGTGGCTGGTTCTGAAAGATGACGGTAAATTAGCTGTTGTTTCAACAGCGAACCAAGACAATCCATTAATGGGTGAGGCTATTTCAGGTGCATCTGGTTACCCAATCATCGGTTTAGATGTATGGGAACACGCTTATTATCTGAAATTCCAAAACCGCCGCCCTGATTATATTAAAGCATTCTGGTCAGTTGTGAACTGGGATGAAGCTGCGGCACGTTTCGCAGCAAAAGCTAAATAATTTTATAAAATAATTTATTTACCATAAGCGTAGCGTTAATGCTGCGCTTTTTTATTTATACCCCACCCGATTGTTATCTCTATTGGCATTCTTTATGATGAAGGTTTCGTCACCTATTTATGTGGAGAGTGCCGCCCATGTTATTCCTTCCCCAAGTCTTTATCGGTAAAGTCCAAGCAACCCAGTCCTGTGGGCACAGCGCTATTCATAAGCAAGCTGCCGATGGGTTATTGATGTTAGGGCAATTAGGGCTTGAGGGGGATGAACAAGCTGAAAAACGCTTTCATGGCGGGCCTGATAGAGCTCTTTGCCATTATCCACGTGACCATTATGACTTTTGGGCTAGTGCGTATCCAGATTTAGCGGATTTATTTATTGCCTCCGCATTTGGAGAAAATATATCAACGCTGGGTATGACAGAAGAAAACGTATTTATTGGGGATATTTTTGCTTGGGGTGATGCGCGCATTCAGGTCACGCAACCTCGTTCCCCTTGTTATAAGCTCAATGGGTTAACAGGAATTGAAAATTTTGCACAGATGATGCAAGACAATGGGCGCTGTGGTTGGCTGTACCGTGTCATTAAAACGGGCAATGTTAGTGAAAATGCGCCATTAACATTATTGAGCCGCAATAGTGATATCTCGGTACAAGAAGCCATTATGATTGCATTTCACGCCCCTTATGATGAAGAGTTATATCAGCGCCTTTTAAGCGCAGCAGGGTTATCTGCAAGTTGGAGCTTAACCATGCAAAACCGTTTAGATAACCACCGAATTGAAGAGTTTAAGCACCGTCTGTTTGGTAAGCGTTAATCACCAGTGAAAAGCCATTGTGCGCTTATAGCAAAGGGAGTATTTAGCCATAAGCGCTTGCTAGCAATATAACGTGCGATACTAAGAATGCCTATGTCTTAGGCGTTTGTTGTATAAACTGTTGGTACCACGGGATATTCGCTATTAATTCGGGATGTGTCCCCTGAGCGATCACGTTCCCGTTCTCCATATACACAATAGAGTCTGCTTGGCGTGCAAGATTGGGCTGGTGGGTGACGATGACCCGTGTTTGCTGTTTGGCTTGAGTTATAAGGTCAATCACTGAGGCGGTATTGACGTTATCAAGGCTTGCCGTTGGTTCATCCATTAAAATGATGTCAGGGTGCTGTAGTATTAGCCTCGCAATACACAGTCGTTGCCTTTGGCCGCCAGAAAGTTGCATACCACCGGCACCAACCTCTTTCTCTAAGAACTCATGATTGGCTGTAAAATTAAGTTGTGTCAGTAATGTGCTGATAGCTCGGTCATCAATATTATCATCATCAAGTATCAAGTTTTGGCGTACGCTACCGTAAAATAAACGGCTGTCTTGTAATAAGATCCCCCGGCTAGCGCACAACACTGCTTGTGATAGGGTTTTAATATTTTGACTACCATAATTCACACAGCCCTGTGTTGGGTCTTGTAAGCGAGCAAGCAAGCCTAATAATGTACTTTTCCCTGCTCCTGATGGGCCTACAATGACGGTAAGCGTATGTTCCTTAAAAGTAAGGTTTATATTTTGCAGAATGCATTTTTTATTATCACTGTAAAATGATAATTGTTCACAGCTAACGCTATTGATGGTGGGCGCTGATGTACGATAAGGAAACACCAACACTGGAGTCTGCAAGGCTTTCTCGATTTGTTGAACTGCTTTTTTCATCTGCCTAATTGATTGGTCTAAATGAGAAAGCAGCCACATAGGTTCAATTAAGCGAGCTAATAAAACTAACCCTGCTAGCCACATGTTTAGTGGCATCTTTGCATGATCAACTAAATAAATACCGAATCCAAAGAGCGTAATAAACGCAGTTTGCACCATCAATGAAAATAATAAGTGAAATGGCAAACTTCTTCGTTGTAGCTGTTTTTGAGTTTGATATTGGGACGCTAAGGCAAGTTTAGGGTGCAGTTGCTCATGGTGAGCGCTTGAGCGACGAATTAATGGCTGGTGGAGGGCATATTGATTGAGTGCACTCACTGCTTGTTGTTCTGACTCATGAACGGCTTGCTCAAAAAAAGCAACTTTAGTGGCGGAAAAACGTAAGGATATTAATAAGATACTGATTATAAATAGTAAAATGGCACCAAAACTACTTTGATAAATTAAAGCACCAATCACGATAGTGCAGGGTGTTACTAACCCACTGATAATTGGGTGTAATAAATGTGCGGGCACAGACATAACTTGTGAAACAGGCCCTGAAATTAGCTGATTACTGTTTGATATGGGTTGTAATGAAAGCGGCAGATGGCGAATAAGTGCCGTGGCAAGATAACGCATCACTAATCCCCCAGCAAAATAGCCTTTTTGAGTGGCGATAAATGTTACGGCTAATGCAGATAAACTAGAAAGAGCGAAAAGCGTTAATGGTACTGTGGTATGAAGGTGCCAATCTAAAATAACAACAAATAAAAATAACCCGCTAACGCCCTCTAAAACAGCACTTAGCGTCATCCAAAATATGGCATTACGTACTGTGTACAATAAACGCTTAAGCACAGTCATCCTCCAGAGCGCGTAAAAGTTGCTGATAGGGTTCTGACTGCATTGAAAGTTGTTGATGCGAGCCTTGTGCGATTAATTTCCCGCTGTCTAACAGCAATACGCGATCTACTAGACCCAATCCACTTAAGTCATGGGTAATTAATACACAGGTTCGTGGCTCGGTATGCAATAAATTCAGAACCCGTTGTGCATTTTGTGGGTCAAGTGCGGATGTTGGCTCATCAAGCAGTAATAAAGGCGCTGGTGATAGCAGCGCACGTGCAATGGCAAGGCGTTGAGCTTCCCCACCGGATAGCTGCATATCTTGTCCTATTACGGCATCCAGTCCTTTAGGTTGTTGTTTCAAAAGCGATAATAAGTTGAGAGCATCAAGATAACGGTACATTTCATCTTCAGTGGCTTTTGGGGCAAACAACTGTAGATTTTCACGAACAGAACAAGGTAAGGGCGGGGTGTTTTGCATGACGATGGAAACCGTACGGTTCAAACTGGTTAATGATAGCTGTGGTAATGGAACCGAGTTAAAGAGCACATTTCCTGCTGTTGGGTCTAAAAAGCGCGCCATAAGCTGTAATAAAGTACTCTTCCCCGCACCTGATGCCCCGACAATAGCGATAAATTCGTTGGGAGCAATGGTGATATTAATATTCGATAATATTGGGTTATTACCTATTTTAACGTCAACTTGAACAAGTTTGAGCTCACCTTGGGACGTACTAACGTCCTTTTCTCCGTAATGCATATCTGGTTCAGCGAGAAGTTGGTGAATACGTTCTGATGCACTGACAGCAAGGTTTAAGGCGTCTGCGCCATGCCCCATTGCTGCAACAGGTGCAGCGATACTGCTAATTAATAGAATGAATAAAATCACTTGAGCAAGAGGCACGGGCTCAGGTAGTAATGAAACCCCTACAATAACCCATAATGAAAGCAATGTGCTGCTGATACCGACTTGGGTCAGTGAGCTCAAGGCGCCTATTTTGCTTATCCATCGATGAAAGGCGATTTCAAATTGAGATAAAGCTTGTGATGCTTTTTTTTGAATTGATTGGTTGGGGTATTGCCTAGCTTGTAGCGGGTTATCTGCGAGTTCCGCGTATTGTTCATATAGTAAGCCCATTGCCTGGTTACGTGAGGTGTAGAGTGCCTGATAGCGTACAGAACGCATTTGTCTAAATAAAAAAATAGAGGCAATTAATGGCATTAAGCAAAAAAGGGTGAGCAGTACATTTTGCCATAATAGAATAAGAGTGGCTGCTGTGGGGACGATAATTAGTTTTGTGATATCTGCGGGGGCGTGAGCGGTTAATTGATGCAACCCACGCACATCACGATCCGCTATTTGCAATAAACCATCTCTACCGTGTTGGGTAAAGTGATTTAGTGGGAGTTTTTCTATTTTATCAATAAGTTGTAGTCTAACGTGGTAGCAGAGGTGGTTATCCGTTTGATGTGTTAAATACAAAGCAAGAGTTTGGCAAATTAGCCAACTTACACCACCAATGGACGCAATAACGACCCACTCATAATATTGATGAACGGGTGCGGCAGCAACTTGGCTAATTGCTATTAATGGAATGAGTGAACAGAGGCCTGCAATAGCTTGTAAAATAAGTGCAAATAATAATGTGAAGCGATAGGGACAAAGTTGTTCCCAAAGTGCGCGGTACATGCGAAACCTCCATTGCGAATCCATCACTTTAATTTATTTCGCTTTGTTATCGTGAATTAGTTGTTTTGCTTGCCAGACTATTTGTTTTGTTTGCAGGCTTTAATTGGCCGTATTCATTTTTAAAGCGCTTTTTTGGGGTTTTTAGTAAGATGGTGATATTGCGATTGGGAATGTTAAGGGGCGTGAGATGCAATATGATTTAAACGATCTCTACTATTTTGTGAAAGTTGTCGAATATGGTGGTTTTTCACAAGCGGGTCTGGCGCTAGGGATCCCTAAGTCTAAATTAAGTCGTCGCATCGCAGAATTAGAACAAAAGTTAAATGTTTCATTGATTTATCGTTCTACTCGCCAGTTTCATGTCACAGAAGTAGGGCAAGTATTTTATCAGCAGTGTAAAAATGTGGTTGATGAAGCTGAAATTGCTCATGAATTGATATGTTCTGTTCAGTCTCACCCTAAAGGGATAATTAAATTATCGTGCCCCGTCGCGCTATTGCAAGTTTATCTCAATGAATTACTTGTTAATTTTATGGTGCAATATCCTGATATCGACATTCAAATTTTAGCAGTTAACCGACCTGTTGATGTGATCAGTGAAGGGTTAGATTTAGCTATTCGCGTGCGCTCATTGCCATTGGATGATTCAGGCTTAATGATGAAGGTACTTGGGTATTCACGACGTATATTAGTGGCTAGCCCACAATTATTCACAGAGCGGGGTGAACTTACTGAACCAGAAAAGCTGGTGGATTACCCAATGTTAGCGAATACGGAGCACTCACAAAATTACACGTTAACCCTTAAAAATAATGATGATCTTAGTTTTACGCAGCATTTTACCCCCAAGTTAGCGACAACCGATATCTTAACGTTATACCATGCGGCACTGAAAGGTGTCGGGATAGCAAGGCTGCCTTATGGTGTGGTAGAAAAAGACATTGGGTCAGGGAGTCTGGTAGAGGTATTACCGAAATGGCAGTTTCCTGAAGATATCATTCATGCTGTATACCCATCACGCAAAGGGTTGTTGCCATCAATTCAATTACTCTTGAATTATTTGGCAGATAATATTTCACCGTCAGTGAAATAAATTTCCCCGATAGCGCATTAGGCTATCAGGGAAATATTCGTCATTTATTGTGTTTCAGGAATGCGCCCAAATTTCCCACTGTTGAAATCATTTATGGCTTCATTGATTTCTTGAACAGTATTCATCACAAAAGGGCCGTAGCCAACAACTGGCTCGTCAATGGGATCGCCACTGAGCAGCAGTACTAATGCGTCTTCCGTAGCTTCCAACAGAATATTACTGTCTGTATCGTCGAGGATCATCAACTCGCCTTCGTTTAAAGCGGAACGACCATCAACAAACATTGAGCCGCGTAACATGACTAAACCAACATGGCGCCCCGCTTTGGTTGGGATACCCACAGTTTTACCTTTGTTCAGCTGTAAATCCCATACATCTAATGGGCTAAAAGTTTTTGCTGCACCTCTATTGCCCAAATAGTCACCAGCGATCACTCGCAATGTACCTGCATCATTGGGTAATGCAACTTTTGGTATGCTTTGGCTTTCTAACAACTGGTAGCCGGGGGCCGCTGATTTGTCTTTTGCTGGCAAATTGACCCACAGTTGCACCATATCAAGTGTGCCACCTTTTTTCATGAAGGTATCAGACTGATACTCTTGATGCAAAATACCGGATGCCGCAGTCATCCACTGAACATCACCAGGGCCTATCACACCGCCTTCACCCGTAGAGTCATGGTGAGCCACTTCGCCATCATACACAATCGTGACTGTTTCAAACCCACGGTGTGGGTGCTCACCAACGCCTCTGTTTGCTGAATTTGAGCTTGGGAAATCAAAAGGCCCCGCTCTGTCGAGTAAAATAAACGGATTAAGGTATTTCCCATGATCGTTATAGCTAAACATTGAACGGACAGGGAAGCCGTCTCCTACCCAATGGCTGCGAGGAGATTGATAGATACCAATAATTTTTTTCATGGTTTTGCTCCTAAATTGTTTTGATGACTGAATAATAAAGGAGCTAATAATGAGGGGGTAGTGGCAAAAATAGGTTTCATTGTTGCAGTAATAGAACAATAGAATAAGCACTGATAATTCTATTTATAGAACAGTGTTTATCAAAAACTGGACTACTCAGCCTTAAATCGATGAATTAATCTAAATAACACAAAAACGGAGCGGCTATCGTTCTATTTTTAAATCAAATATAGGTTTCATATTTTATCGATTGAGAGGTTTCATCATGAGTAGTCCAGCTAATTTTAATGGTCAACGTCCTGCTATTAACCCAGAAGATGCGGTGATGTTATTAATCGATCATCAGAGTGGTTTATTTCAAACTGTAGGTGATATGCCAATGACGGAATTGCGTGCTCGCGCCGCTGTTCTGGCTAAAATGGCATCTCTTGCAAAAATTCCCGTAATAACAACGGCTTCTGTACCTCAAGGCCCAAACGGTCCGTTGATCCCAGAAATTCATCAAAATGCACCACATGCACAATATATTGCACGCCGCGGTGAAATTAATGCATGGGATAACCCAGAGTTTGTGGCGGCCGTGAAAGCAACAGGTAAAAAACAACTGATTATTGCTGGAACGATTACCAGTGTTTGTATGGCGTTCCCTGCGATTAGTGCGGTGATGGATGGCTACCAAGTATTTGTGGTGATTGATGCATCAGGGACTTACAGCAAAATGGCGCAAGAAATTACCTTGGCTCGAGTTGTTCAAGCGGGTGTGGTGCCGATGGATACTGCTGCGGTTGCTTCAGAATTACAAGGGACTTGGAACCGTGAAGATGCAGCTGAATGGGCAATGGCTTACACGCAAATCTTCCCTGCCTATCAATTATTAATTGAAAGCTACAGCAAAGCACAAGAAGTTCTGAAAAATAATGAGCAATTAGATTCAGAGCGTTAATTAAAGAAATACTCACGATATTTAACTCACGAAATGAAATAAGGCTGCCTTTATCACGAATAAGGGCAGTTTATTTGCACTTAAAGTTTAAGGAACGTACATGAAAAAGCTAGCTTTACCTTTATTGGCATCTTTATTTGTTTTTGGAACCGCTCAGGCGGCTGACTATAAATTAGACCCAACACATACGAAAGCGGTGTTCTATATTGACCATTTTAATACTTCAACCAATAGCGGTGGATTTCATAATATTACGGGCGATATGACTTATTCTCTGGAAAAACAAACAGGTAGCGTGAATGTTATCATCCCTGCGGAAACATTAAATACAGGTTTACCTGCATTCGACAATCATATCAAAAGTGCAGATATGTTAGATGTTGCCAAGTACCCAACGATTGAATTTAAGTCGTCTAAATGGAATTTCGTTGATAACAAGCCTGTTTCTATTGACGGTGTACTGACAATGAAAGGCGAATCACACCCTATTCAATTAAAAACAACAAAGTTTGGTTGTTACTTCAGCCCAATTTTTAAAGCGGATGTTTGTGGTGGTGATTTTGAAGCAACTATTGATCGTACACAGTGGGGTATCGATTTCTTAGTGAAAGATGGTATGACTCAGAATGTCACTATCAAGATCCAGGCAGAAGCCATTAAACAATAATTTGTGGTAATAAGTACAAGAAAGTAAAGGATTAATCATGTTGAATTTCAAAAAAAATACCGTTGTGACATCAACACTATTAGCTGTTGCTTTAACATTAGGGACGGCTCAAGCTGCTGAATATAAAGCGAGCGATAAAGAAGGCCCAATTAAAATTGTCAATTTGGATGAGCTAGAAAGCCAAGTGGCAAAAAATATGGAAAAAGGCGCTTTTGGCTACATCCGTGGTGGTGCTGAAGATGAGCTGAATTTAAATAAAAATACGCAGCATTTTGATAAAAAATACATTATGCCACGTGTGATGCAAGGTATTGAAATTTCAGATATTGATTTATCAACTGATTTTTTAGGTATTAAACTTAAAACACCGATTATTCAGGCGCCGATGGCGGCTCAAGGTCTCGCTCATAAAGAGGGTGAAATAGCGACTGCAAAAGGTATGGCTAAAGCAGGTTCTATTTTTTCTCTCAGTACTTATGGCAATAAAACTATTGAAGAAGTTGCGGAAGTTTCGGGAAATAACCCATTCTTTTTTCAGCTGTATATGAGTAAAAACGAGGCTTTCAATGAATTTACGTTGAAACGGGCTAAAGAAAGTGGTGCTAAAGCGATCATTTTGACGGTGGACTCACCTGTTGGTGGATATCGTGAAGATGATATTCGTAATAATTTTCAGTTTCCGTTAGGTTTTGCCAATTTAGAACTATTTGCTCAGCAAAATAGCGATGGCTCGAAAACAGGTAAAGGTGCTGGGATCAGTGAAATTTATGCGCAAGCGAAACAAGCATTTACGCCAGCAGATATTCAATATGTGAAAAAATTGTCAGGTTTACCGGTTATTGTCAAAGGTATTCAATCACCTGAAGATGCTGATGTTGTGATAAAAGCTGGCGCGGATGCTATTTGGGTGTCTAATCATGGTGGTCGTCAATTAGACAGTGGTCCTGCATCTTTTGATGTGTTGCCGTCAATTGCAAAAGTAGTGAATAAACGTGTTCCTATTGTTTTTGACAGTGGTGTACGCCGTGGTTCACATGTATTTAAAGCTTTAGCGAGTGGTGCTGATGTTGTGGCTGTAGGCCGTCCTATTCTTTATGGATTAAATTTAGGTGGTGCAGAAGGGGTTAATTCTGTCATTCAGCAATTAAATAAAGAATTATCTATCAATATGATGTTAGGTGGTGCGAAAAATATTGAAGGTGTAAAAGCAACTCAGTTATATACCGACAAAGATTTTCAATAATTAAAGTTAAACTCATTGGTTAATGAAAAACGGGAAAAATATCCCGTTTTTTTGTTATAAGCAAAAGCGAAGACTAAGCTGTGAATCCACCATCAATATTTAAATTTGCTCCCGTGATATAAGCAGCAGCAGGGCTAGCTAAGTACAATACAAAATCAGCAATTTTATCAGCACTAGCGTAGCGTTTTAAGGCCATTATTTGTTTCAGACTCTCTGCAAACTCGCCTTGTTCTGGGTTCATATCTGTATTTACGGGGCCTGGCTGAACGTTATTGACCGTTATCCCTCTTGAAGCCACATCTCTAGCCATGCCTTTTGTTAAGCCAATGATGGCTGATTTACTCATCGCGTAGGCAGACCCGCCTTCAAATGGCACTCGCTCTGAGTTGACACTGCCAATGTGAATTATTCGTCCATTATCATTCATAACCGTTAATGCGGATTGGCTGGCAATAAATAAGCTGCGTACATTTAGGGAATAGGAACGATCAAATGACTCTAGAGAGAGGGTTTCTACTGAACCAAATTCAAGAATACCAATACTGTTAATTAAAATATCAATAGATCCAAACTTATCAAATGACTGTTTGATTGCTGCTGTAATTTCATACTCATTAGCACTATTGGCTTTGATAGCCATGACTTTACCGGGAAATTGCGCTGTTTCAGTGATCAATAATTTTGCATTTTCATCTGATGAGGCATAGGTGAAAGTAACATTGGCCCCGTCTCTGGCGAGTTTTTTCACAATAGCCGCACCAATACCACGTGAGCCGCCTTGAACAATAGCATGTTTGTTTTTGAATAACATAGGGTGCCCTTATTATTAATTAAATAATTTAAAATCAATAGATAAGGTATTTAATAGATAAAGATGGGGGGACTCCAGATAGAAAAATAGAAGGAGTTTGTGAAAAAAATTGATTATGTATTAATGGAAGCGCTCACCTATTGATGAGTGAGCGCTTTTTATTTGGCTAGCGTTGTGGGCGTTTAACAAAACCAATTGCTTCGTAAACTTTATCTAGGGTTTCTTGTGCACGTGCAGCTGCTTTCGTTGCGCCTTCATCCATAATTTGATTGAGCAACGCTTCATCATTACGGAATTCATGATAACGAGTTTGCAGTGTGGTCAACATACCGGAAACGGCTTCAGCCACAGCGCCTTTAAGATGACCGTACATTTGCCCTTCAAATTCTGTTTCAAGTTCTGCAATTTTTTTGCCAGTCACGCCTGACATAATGTCTAATAAATTAGAAACACCTGGCTTATTTTCTAAATCATAACGAATACGCGGTGGCTCTTCGGAGTCAGTTATTGCGCGTTTGATTTTTTTCACGACAGATTTCGGGTCTTCTAATAAGGCGATAACGTTGTTACGGTTATCATCGGACTTAGACATTTTCTTGGTCGGATCTTGTAATGCCATAACACGAGCACCACCACCAGTTGGAATGAATGGATCGGGTACTGTGAAAATATCACCATAAATGGCATTGAAGCGTTGAGCAATATCTCGGCTCAATTCAAGATGCTGTTTCTGGTCAATACCAACAGGCACTTGATTTGTTTGATAAATTAAAATATCCGCAGCCATTAATACTGGGTAGTCAAATAGGCCGGCATTGATATTTTCTGCATGGCGCGCTGATTTATCTTTAAATTGAGTCATACGGCTCAATTCACCGAAATAGGTGTAGCAGTTAAGCGCCCAGCTCAATTGGGCATGTTGCGGCACATGTGACTGTACAAAAATGGTACTTTTTTTCGGGTCAATGCCACAGGCTAAATAAAGCGCGAGTGTATCGAGAGTTCTTTTACGCAGTTCGATAGGGTCTTGGCGAACGGTAATTGCGTGCTGGTCAACGATACAGTAAATGCAATCGTAGTCATCTTGCATTTGTACCCACTGACGTAATGCACCCATATAGTTACCGATGGTTAATTCACCGGAAGGCTGTGCGCCGCTGAATACGATTGGTTTTTGGGGGTGCTTTAAATTTTCAGTGGGAGTGCTCATTTAGTTATGTCCTTGCTTATTTTATTTCAGATAACCCAATTGCAGGTAATAAATCAGAAAAATGTGTTAATACACAGTTCGGTTCACTCAGTGCAATAGATTCACCATAGTTATAACCGTAGGTCAGACCGACACACGGGCATTCAGCGTTTTTCGCTGCAATAATATCATTACGAGAATCGCCGACAAAAAGCAATTCTTCTTTACGTAAACCGAATGTTCCCATCGTTAAGTAGAGGGGAGCGGGATGTGGTTTCAAAGCTTTGACGTCATCGCTACCCAAGACAAGAGAAAAGTAGTGTTCAATACCTAATTTCTTCAAGAGCGGTGCAATAAATGGTGTGGCCTTATTGGTCACAATGCCCATTGGGAGGCCATATTTTGCTAGTTGCTCTAAGGTTTCTTTCACTTCAGGGAATAGTTCGCTGCCAGTTGTGACAGAAATGGCATAGAATTTATCGAAGCTAGCTCGCGCAGCTTTTTGTAACTCAGGTGTTATTTGGGTACCAGCCCAAGAAAGTGCACGTTCAACTAAAACATCCACGCCATTACCAACCCAAATAGAGACACGCTCTTTACCTGCGGGTGAAAAGCCAAGTTCTTTTAGCATGTTGTCGATGGCTTCAGCTAAGCCATCTGCGCTGTCTACAAGAGTGCCGTCTAAATCGAAAGCTATTGCTTTGATATTCTCTAATACCATGTCAGTCATTGAGATACCTTTTGTAATTCGCTACGCATTGCATCAATGACGGTTTTATAGTCTGGTTGATCGAAGATTGCGGAACCTGCAACAAAAGTATCGGCACCTGCTGCTGCAATTTCGGCAATATTATTAACTTTAACCCCGCCATCGACTTCCAAACGGATATCATAGCCACTTTCATCAATGAGTTTACGGACTTGGCGCAATTTATTGAGAGTTTGTGGGATAAAGGATTGGCCACCAAAGCCTGGATTGACGGACATTAGCAGGATCATGTCAACTTTATCCATGACATAATCAAGGTAGCTTAGTGGAGTTGCTGGATTAAATACTAGCCCTGCAGTACAGCCATTTTCGCGAATTAATTGTAATGAGCGATCAACATGTTCACTGGCCTCTGGGTGGAAACTGATATGAGTTGCCCCTGCTTTAGCGAAGTCTGGGATGATTCTATCGACCGGTTTGACCATTAAATGAACATCGATGGGGGCGGTAATTCCATAGTCTCGCAGCGCTTTACAGATAGGCGCCCCAAACGTCAAGTTGGGCACGTAATGGTTATCCATAACGTCAAAATGCACGATATCGGCACCAGCGGCCAGAACTTTGGCAGTATCTTCGCCTAAACGGGCAAAGTCAGCAGATAAAATAGATGGGGCAATGAGAAAGTTTTTCATAATTGTCTCCGATTATTAATCGTTATCTGAGAGCCATTCAGCACTAGGTACAGGGCGCTGCATTTTTTTCTTATCCGTTTGTCTAGGAGAAAGGCTATTAGGTATACCCGGATATAATGCCAGTAACTCATTAACTTTTGTCCGGTTTAATATATTTCTACTAATGGTGCGACGTACTTTTACAATATGTAACTGAGCTTGATAATACCACTCTCTTGTCATCGGGGTATCATGATTTGAGATCAAGACAGGGATTTTGCTTTCTGTTGATAATTTTTGTGCCAAAATAGCTAAGTTTTGTTGTTCAAGCGAATTAAAGGAATTCGTGTGGTACGCCGTAAAATTAGCTGTATCTGATAAAGGTGCGTAAGGAGGGTCACAGTAGACAACAGCCCCCTCTTTTGCATTGAGCAACGTTTCACCATAATGCTGAGTTATAAATGTCGCATTTTGTGATTTTTCAGCAAACCACAGTAATTCTTCTTTCGGGAAATAGGGTTTTTTATAGCGGCCGAAGGGAACGTTAAATTCACCACGAGAATTATAGCGGCATAACCCATTATAGCAGTGGCGGTTTAAGTATAAAAAAAGGACACTGCGTTTCTCAGTATCGGTCGATTGGTTAAAGGCTTCACGCATTAAATAATATTGTTCGGAAGTATTATATTCAGGTGTGAAGATTTGCTGGGCTTCTTCAATGAAAGCATCAGTATTATCTTTAACTGTATTATAGAGGTTGATGAGGTCACTGTTAATATCTGCCAGTATGTAGGAATCGTAACTGGTGTTTAAAAACACTGACCCCGCACCAACAAAAGGTTCAATTAAGCAATCACCTTGTGGAAGGTGTTTTTTGATTTCTTCCACAAGGGGGTATTTACCCCCAGCCCATTTTAAAAAAGCGCGTTTTTTTTTCATGCCGTCTTATTATTACAATCGTTTAGAGTAACTGCATTTATACTCTGTCAGGACAACATAATGCGCCCGGGGAAAAACGTTGTTATTTTTGATCCTGTTTGACTTGTTTCATATTTCTAACCCACGGTTTTTTCGCTTGCACTGCAGCAGGTAAGGTTCCTATTGCATTTTTGGCATCGGTCACTGAACTATAATTCCCGTGAATAAGAACATACCAGGTTTGCCCATTACGTATCGTTTTATAAACTTTGTAATTGGCCAGCTTGTTTTCTTTTGCAAAAGCTTCCAGTGTATCAGAACGGCTTGCGCTGCTAAGCTGTAATGTGTAGCTACCTGCTGGCGCAGACATGATATTACTACCTTGGCTACTCGCCGTTGATGTGGATTTCGCTGGCTGTTTAGTCTGCACAGGATGTTTTTGCTCAACGGGTTTTACAGGTGTTTTTTCTGGCGCCACTGGTTTGACGGCAGGTTGTTGTTCGACAGGTTTAACCGGTGGTGGCGTTAACGGTGTCGTATTTTGTGGCTGGTTAGTGCCTGGTACCGAAACTTGGCCTTGATTTAAGGCATCAACCACATCGCCAGGTATTTCGATTCGCTCTCCCAGACCATTTGGTTGAGTTTGAGGCTCTCCTTGGGTTGGCGTTGGCGTAATTTGTGAACCTGTAATTTCTTGTGGTTGCCCTGATAGCGTTTGACCTTGTGAGTTTGTCAACGATGAGGAGCCCGATAAGTCGATATTTTGTGAATTATTTGCACCCGTTGTTTGTTGCTTTTCATGCTCTGTAGGGGCTTTTAACGCTGAGCTGATAGCAATAATGAGCAGCAATAAAACTAAGACACCCACACCGATCATGATATGTTGGCGTGAGAGTGCAATTTTAGGTTTTGCAGCAGATGATTGGCGTGAACGCCCTGTCGGTCTATCTGATGTATCTGGCCTAAGGTCATTTTGACCTTGAGGCTGGTTATCTGGTTTAAATTCGTCCATTTTCCTCTCCCGAATAAAATTTGCCTATAGTAGAGATAAAATGTCTCTTATCAGTACAACCTCTTAACGACCAAGCAGGACATTGCTGCTTATTTTTAAAGCATATATCCTTTCGTAATACCACGCTAGCCAAAGTGGTATTGATAATATGCTTTTCAGAGTTTCGTCTATAGGTGTAGGCATACCGTATAATTTAACGACTTTAGCGAACATCTACCAGTAACATTTTAAAACGTCAGTAAATATTCGGTTTTTTCTTCGTTTTATGGCATACAGGATGATATTGCCGCAATGACAGTTTGCGTATCAACATCTGAACGCATTTCCGAATGGCCGATTGTGGTAGGTAAAATTAAATGCAGTTTTCCACCCATCACTTTTTTATCCCGCATCATATGTGGAAGATAATCATCGGGCTTCATTTGTGAAGGGCCTTTGACGGGAAGTGATGCACGCTTTAAAAGTGTGACTACCCGCTGAGTTTGTTCAGGAGTAAATTGACCAAGCAATTCAGCTGTTTTTGCTGCCATGACCATACCAGCGGCTACAGCTTCACCATGTAACCAGACGCCATAACCCATATGCGCCTCGATAGCGTGCCCAAAAGTATGGCCTAAGTTCAATAGTGCACGTAACCCACTAGTTTCTTTTTCATCCGCAGCAACGACTTGTGCTTTTAGTTCACAACAACGGCGAATACAGTAGGCCATCGCTTGGTCATCAAGAGAGAGGAGAGCATCAATATTCTCTTCTAGCCAGCTAAAAAACTCACTATCGAGGATAATGCCGTATTTAATGACTTCAGCTAAGCCGGAGGCGAGTTCTCTTGGTGGAAGTGTTTTCAAGCAGTTGAGATCAACCACAACAGAAGCCGGTTGATAAAATGCACCGATCATATTTTTCCCTAATGGATGATTGACGGCGGTTTTACCACCGACAGAAGAATCCACTTGAGATAATAAGGTTGTAGGGACTTGAATAAAACGCACGCCACGCTGATAGCTTGCTGCAGCAAAGCCTGTAAGGTCGCCAATGACGCCCCCACCAAGAGCGATGAGGGTGGTGTCACGGTTATGGTGTTTTTCAAGTAATGCGGTAAATACATCATTCATAATGAATAATGATTTGTATTGTTCACCATCGGGTAAAATGATGGTATCAACTTTTACGCCTGAAGATTCAAGGGCATTCTTTATCTTATCGAGATAAATAGGTGCAAGAGTTTCATTTGTCACAACCATTGCTCGTTGACCCGCAGTTAATGGCCAAAACGCCCCCGTTTGTTGATATAAGCCGGGTGCAATATTGATTGGATAACTACGTTCGCCTAGAGTGACGGTGACTTTTTCCATCTTGCTTTACCACCTTGAGTTCATTTTTGAAAATAACACCATGAATAATTAGTTTTTTTCTAATAGTTCAATGATTTGGCTGGCAACAACTTTTGCGCTTTGCTCATCAGTATGAATAGTAATATCAGCAATTTCTTCATACATAGGATTACGTTCGTCAGCCAGTTTCTCAAGTACCTCACGTGCGGGTTCGTCAACTTGTAGCAGTGGACGTTTTTTGTCACGTTGTGTACGAGATAGTTGCTTCTCAATAGTGGTCTCAAGATAAACAACGACACCGCGAGCGGATAAGCGGTTACGGGTCTCTTTGGACTTAACAGAGCCACCGCCCGTTGCTAATACAATGCCTTGTTTCTCTGTAAGCTCATTGATGATTTTTTCTTCGCGATCGCGAAAGCCTTCTTCGCCTTCAAGGTCGAATACCCAGCCTACATCCGCGCCAGTGCGTTTTTCTATCTCGTGATCAGAGTCGAAAAACTCCATATTAAGCTGTTGAGCCAACTGACGGCCAATAGTACTTTTGCCAGCACCCATTGGTCCAACCAGAAAGATATTGCGTTTCTCTGCCATGTTTTTTGGTATTACTACGATTATTCGTTAATGATTACCCGCCCCGCCAATCAGATTAGCGGCGGGACCTAAACTGAAACCTCATAAGTGATGATGTGAGATCAGATAAGAAAATTATCTCAATACATCAACCTGAATTGCAACTATATAAATATGGCACTAAGCATGCAAAGTGCCATATTTCAAATTACAGGTTTCGATATTTGAGCCGTCTATGTTGTCTAATGCCTTGTTTATCATGGTTTTTAACAGTTTTTAGCTATTAGTATTAGCTAGCTATTTCTGTTAAGTGTAGAGCAACATTAATTGTGGCTGTTTTATAAGCGACTGACAGCTTGTTCTTTAATCTACGGATAGTTAGAACACTCAATGGATAACCTTGTATGCTAAAACGACGCCAGCGTCAAATTTATCCGGTAGGTTTATGGCATAAAAAATATTTTTTTTTGTCATCTTTGACTTATTGCGTATTCAACTAGTTGAAGTATATGTGTTATTTTCCCCATATTAAATATTGATAAGTTTTGGTGTTATAAAAACAATAAGGACACGCTTATCTGTATGCTCTGCCGTATTTGTAAATAATGCCCCTAAGAAAGGGATATGGGATAAAAAAGGTAACCCCATCTCTGTTTTTTCTTGTTTTTGCTGAAAAATCCCCCCAAGAATAAGGGTTTCGTTATTTTTGATGGTGACGGTTGTGGCGATTTCTTGCTTATTGATGGCCAAGTGATGATGTTGACTGCTCGTGAGTGCCGTATCAGGCGAGTTATGGCTAATTTTAAGGATTAACTCAATTTTTTCATCACGTGCAATGGAAGGTGTGACATCCATCCCCAGTACAGCGTCTTTAAATTGTACGTGAGTTTTCTTTTCACTACTGGTGACGTAGGGGATCTCTGTACCTTGCTGAATACTTGCGGCTTGTTGATGTGAAGCAACTAAGCGAGGACTTGCAATAATAGAAAGCAGATTTTCTTTTTCTAATGCTTTTAGTTTCATTTCAAGTAAACCATCACTAAGGCTAAGAACGTTGAAGGAAAATTGTCCTGATGTTGAAGAGTAACGGTTGTAGCGATTTAAATGATTAGTGGTCAGATTTCCCCCTGTCATCATTCCCCACTCTAAACCCAATTCTTGTAATGCAGTTCGGCTGCTACTAATGATATGTGCGGTAATTTGCACTTGTTTATTCGGCTTATCTTTATGTTTTATCCACTCATCAATCAGTGCTAACCGCTCTGGACTATCTTTAATAATGAGACTGTTTGTCGTGATATCGTGATGGATAGATGCATTTTTTGATAATAACGAAGTACCTGAATGCTTTAATAGATGATGAACTTCTTCGACATTGATTGAGACTAATTTAAATATTTTTTCGGTTAGTGATGTTTTATTTGGCGTTATCGG
Source organism: Providencia sp. M-27 (assembly GCF_011077905.1). Lineage (NCBI taxonomy): Bacteria > Pseudomonadati > Pseudomonadota > Gammaproteobacteria > Enterobacterales > Morganellaceae > Providencia > Providencia sp. M-27. The sequence continues at coordinate 18,632 of NZ_JAALBT010000025.1, forward strand.
TGCGACTACTGTCTCTGAGTTGAGGTGATTTTCTGTTGTAAAAGGTGGCGTTAGTGGTGCAAAGGGATCTCGAATCTCTTCGGCAGAGACTAAAAATGAAAATAGAAAGAAGAGCCCCACAACAATCACTTTGGGAATGTTAATTAGTGAACTATTCATTATGGTTATCATCCTTGATAGCGAGAGAGTTGTTGAATAATGAAAATGAGATGGCGGTAACGATAATCCCTTGTTTTAAATATATTTTTATATCATGGAAATGCCATTTTTGTGTTTGAGGAAGGGTAAGAAGCTGTTCTATAACGTGATAAATAGGAATGAAAGTGCCCTGAAGTTCCATGAAATAGGTATTGATATCAGTTGGTTGTAACTGGTTAAGTGTGACAGATGAATGTGAGAGTAAGGTATTTAACTGCGTAAGGGATTCAAGAGGCGCTTCTTGAATATTAACGGATTGTTTTAACAATTGAGCTTGTTTTTCAAACTGTTGTAATGAAGGTGAGCGGTGGATGATTTTTGTTTCTTTTGCGATGGCTTCAATTAAATTCAGGTTTTCAGTATCTAATTCCATGATTTTATTTTGATTTTCCTTCCAGTGTAAAAAATACCCCATTGAGATACAAAGCGCAATTAAGAACCAAACAGGTAGAGTTTGTTGCCAAAATGGGCGATACCAAAAAGAATGTGTTGATTCACTCATCGAGGCCCCCTTGATATTTGGCTGTTAGATGTAAACGGTTTAACTGATTCACTCGGCTGATTTTTTTCAATTGAATGTCACTCAAACCAGGATGATTTTTAAGTTGTAGGCCGAGCGAGTTGATATCTTGAAAGTCATAGCTGTTAGCTTTGATTTCTATTTTGTTATTCATTAACTGTAGATTTGTTAGCCAGCTTCTGGGGGGAGTTATAGTTGAAAGATTTTGTAAGAGACCAAGTAAAAATTGGTTATTTACCATAATGTTATCTATCTTTCTTTTTTGGTTCATTAAACGATTAATTTGTGTTTGTTGATCTGTGATTTGCAATGTTAATTGTTGTATCTGTTCGTATTGCAGTTGGTTATTATGCTTTCTGTTTTTTAGGTCTTCTATCTCAATATGTTGAAAAATAAATAAAAATACACATGCTGTAATCACCGAGCAGCAAATCACAGAACAAAAAAGTAAAAACGCTCGGATCTTCTTTTTTATTTGCCGTTGGCGCCAAGGGAGAAAATTAACTTGGTATAGTTCCATCAGTTAAATATCTCCATGACGTAAAGCAAGACCAGCCGCAATCACAAAATCTCCCAGCAATTGGGGTAATTTAATATTACTCTGTTGAAAAGCTTGGCGTAATTCCCAGAGATGAGCTGCCTCAGCAGTACGATGAGTATGCTGATGGTCTGTAATGAGGTAGATAGGTGAGGCGGGAGAGGTGTTTTCTTGATCAAGAAAGGGCAGTAAATGAGAAATTGTTGGGATATCGGTATCTTGCAAATGGTTATAATTCGCTGGCTGGCTAATTGGCCCTGACCAAAGCCATTCACCTTGACGATAATGAACAACCCAACATTCATTGGGTAAACCCGCATTTCTTGCCACATAGCGTAAAGCTATGGGGGCGACATCAATAGCCAGCAGGTTGAACCCGCTTTCTGTAAGTAGGTTTTACCAAAAAGTAATATCTGACTGGCGAGCCCCATTAAAATAAACTTGTTGCTTGATGACACGATAGTCGATAACTAGCTCTTGGGCGTGCATAGCAAAACGTTTTTCAGCTTGAGATTGTAAATACCAACCGAGTTCTGGCTGTGGTAAATTGATTTCACTTGGTAATGAAATTTGTTGTTTTATTGTGCGAACAGCGGGTAATGCGAAGGAGACAGAACACTTTTTAGGTAATTTCTGACGCCATTGTAATAAAATATTCAGTAAAATTTTATATTGTTCATGGCTAGAACTATCCGTCAGCTCGAATGGTAATTGTTGTTGCCAACATTCACATAAGTGCCAATATTGTCTGCGCCGCTTTGCAGCGACTAGCTGTATTCTATCTTGATATAGGTCGATCCCAATGTTCCATTTTGATGTATACATAATTAATTTCCTTATCATTAACAAATAAATTACGTTTTCTATTGTGCTGTATAAGCTTTATACTGTGTGTTAGTGATATCTAAACCCTCTTGTTAGTCGAGCATGGGAATTTTCCGGTGAAGTTCGTAAAATATTTTTTTATTCTTGTTTTCTGTTGCATTTTTTTGGGAACCGCCTCGATTTATGGCATGTATAAATATGTTGAAGGTGAGTTACCTGATGTAGCAACAATGAAGGACATTCGTCTGCAAATTCCAATGCAGGTATACAGTGCGGATAACGAATTGATTGCCCAATATGGGGAAAAACGTCGTATTCCTTTGCCGCTGGCCGAAATCCCTCCTTTAATGATAAAAGCGTTTATCGCCACTGAAGATAGCCGTTTTTATGACCACCATGGGATTGATCCTATTGGTATTTTCCGTGCAGTTACCGTAATGGCATCATCTGGTCACGCCTCCCAGGGGGCGAGTACGATCACGCAGCAGCTCGCGAGAAACTTTTATTTAAGTCCTGAAAAAACCTTGATGCGTAAAGCTAAAGAGGCATTTTTGGCTATTCGCATTGAGCAGCTTTTTACTAAAGATGAAATTATGGAGCTGTACCTGAATAAAATTTATTTAGGTAACCGTGCTTATGGCGTCGGGGCGGCTGCATACGTTTATTTTGGTAAGACAGTGGATGAGTTGACCCTCAGTGAAATTGCGATGATTGCGGGTTTACCAAAAGCACCTTCTACATTTAACCCGCTGTACTCTTATGATCGTGCGGTAAGCCGTCGTAATGTGGTCCTTTCTCGTATGTTCGAGGAAAAGTACATTACTCAAGACCAGTATGAACAAGCAAAAAATGAAAAAATAGTGGCTTCGTATCATGCGCCGAAAATCGATTTTTCTGCACCGTATTTAGCTGAAATGGCGCGTCAAACCCTGTTTGATAAATATGGCGAAGATGCCTATACCGATGGATATAAAGTCTACACTACGGTGATCCGCAAAGATCAGGAAGCTGCCACAACGGCAGTTCGTAATAATTTGATCGACTACGATACGCGTCATGGTTATCGCGGCCCTGCTGAAGTTTTATGGAAACAGAATGAAACGGCTTGGACAGCAGAGCAGATTGTCGAAAAATTGAAAAAAATGCCTACCTATGGTCCTTTAATGCCAGCTGTCGTCACATCTGCCACCGCTTCAGAAGCACAAGTGATGTTAGCTGATGGTTCGCAAATCCCTATTACGATGACCGGAGTGCGTTGGGCGCGTAAATTTATTTCAGATACTCAACAAGGTGCCGCGCCAAGAGCTGTAAACGCAGTCATGCAGGTGGGTGAGCAAATTTGGGTTAGAAAAGTTAAAGATAACTGGTGGTTAGGGCAAGTACCTGATGTGAATGCGGCATTTGTTGCCTTAAACCCAAATGACGGTGCAATTATTGCACTTGTTGGTGGGTTTGACTTCAATATGAGTGAATTCAACCGGGTCACCCAATCATTGCGACAAGTGGGTTCGAATATTAAACCTTTCTTGTATACAGCCGCGATGGATAAAGGCCTGACTTTGTCATCATTACTTAATGATGTGCCGATTAGCCGTTGGGATGCGGGCGCTGGTTCTGATTGGCGTCCTAAAAACTCACCACCTCGATATGATGGACCTATTCGGTTACGCCAAGGTTTAGGTCAATCAAAAAACGTCGTGATGGTTCGTGCGATGAGAGCCATGGGTGTGGATTATGCCGCTGATTATCTGACACGTTTTGGCTTCCCTGCGGAAAATATTAACCGTACGGAGGCATTAGCGTTAGGTGCGCCATCATTTACACCAATGCAAATGGTTCGTGGGTATGCCGTCATGGCCAATGGCGGGTATTTGATTGACCCATACTATATTTCGAAGATCGAAAATCATAATGATGAGGTTATTTTCGAAGCCAATCCTAAAATAGCATGTCCTGATTGCACGGATATTCCTGTGATTTATGGGGATACCGAGCGCACTATTGCGAGCAAAGGTATTGATGATGACTCTACCGAAGAAGTGACACAGTCCGACAATACGGTGATACAAGAGCCAACAATGGAGCTAACAACGGCAGCTGACCTAAATGGGAGCTCCGCTGACCAATATGCACCTCATGTGATTAATACCCCACTCGCATTCTTAATTAGGGATGCGATGATGACCAATATCTATGGTGAGCCCGGTTGGTCTGGTACCGGTTGGCGTGCAGCGAGAGACTTAGGTGGTCGGCGTGATATTGGTGGGAAAACAGGAACCACGAATAGCTCGAAAGATGCTTGGTTCTCTGGTTATGGCCCAGATGTTGTTGCTTCTGCATGGATAGGTTTTGATGATAATAGGCGTACATTAGGCCGCGGTGAAGCTGGCGCGAAAAGCGCACAACCAATGTGGGACGACTTTATGAAGTCAATTTTGGCCGGGGTGCCAGTCAAAACAATGAAGCCGCCTAAGGGGGTTATTTCTGTATCCATTGATAGCCGAACAGGTCAATTAGGTTCTTCCCGCCGTGAGTATTTTATTGAAGGAACTGAACCGAAAGAACATGCAGTTCAAGAGGTGGGTACGACAATTTCTACGGAAGGTGGGGTTAGCCAAGAGTTATTTTAACGTTATTGTTGGCTAAGTTTTCACCATTAGCACCCCATTGTTGATTTTAAACATGGGGTGTTTTCTATAGAGAAAACTAATATATCAGTGGGTTACATAGCCACACTCATGATGGGTTATGGAAATAACATTCCGCTGATACAATAAAACGTATTTTTACTTAATACTTTTTAAGTAACGTTCTAGATAGAAAAGTGCGCTAATATTCCGAGCTTCGTTGAAATCTGGGTGTTCTAGTAATTCCATCATTCGAGATATTGGCCATAGTTCTTGCTGTAGAGGCTCAGGCTCATCTCCTTCGAGTTTTTCGCTGTATAAGTCTTGAGCGATAAGAATATTCATTTTACTCGAAAAGTATGAGGGTGACATTGTCAGTTTGGCGAGCTGAACAATGTGATTAGCGCCATAACCAATTTCTTCTTTGAGTTCACGCTGGGCTGCTTCAATGGCGATTTCACCGGGGTCGATAGCACCTTTGGGAAAGCCTAATTCATAGCTTTCAATCCCGACAGCGTATTCGCGAATGAGAATGAGGTTATCACCCATGATAGGAACGATAAGAACCGCTTCGCGTTTTGCGGGCCGCATTCTTTCATAGACTCGTTTTTCACCATTGCTAAATTCGAGGTCAACTGATTGAATGCTGAATAATTTTGATTGAGCAACATCTTGAATATTCAAGATTTTAGGTTTTTTTAACTCTGTCATAACGATTTCCGAACAGGATGAGTAAAATCTATTGCTAAAAGCCTATTTCATTGATTTACAGGACACAGTTTATCTAGCTCGGTCTGTATTTTGAAATCATCATACAACTATGACCTATATCAAAATAAAATGATAGATATTATCGAGTAGATAAAATGCTGTTAGTATAATCGGCTCAAACAAATAATATGGGTAAATAAATAAAACATTTTTTACAAGGTGTTGTAATTTAAAATAAAAACCACAAATAGAATAGGAATCGGCTTATTTTTAGGAAGTGTGAGGGCTGATATGCTTTTCTTATTCATTTTTCATTGGGGAAACAATGCTGAACCATGTCATTATAACGGCTATAATTGTTATTAGCCTAACTATAATGGCTTCCTTCCTATTTTTTAGGCGGGGGCGGCGTTCTGGCGTCTATCAAATACCTTCTGTTGCGTCACCATCATTTAGGAAAATGATTGATTCAGATTACCAAACCATCTCCCAGTATTTGAATTATTGCGCTGCTATATCAATAAATACTTCTCAATATCCATGGCAAATCAAAAAAAATTCAATAATTGCCACGGTTTGTCATTCATTAACGCGTTTTAACTTACGTCAAGAACAGGGGAATAGCTGGCGCTATTTCATTGATACCATTGAGGTTCAGCTCCCTTCGCAGCTTGAACCTTTTTTGCAACGCCAAAATGTCATGGAGATTGTAGAAACTGACCACTTACCCTTGATCATTTCAATGAACAGCCATTCGTTGAAGGATTTCAGTGGTGAATGGCAAACAGGTGTACCAAGCGACTCAACATGGTCTGATGCGGCGATTCAAGAACGTGGTGAACATAGTATTGAGCGATTGAAAGTTCGTAAAGAGACGCTTGAAGAGCATAGGTTACACCATTCTACAGGTTGGCTTGGCGCCGCAATTATTTGCCTGAGTTTTTTATTTGGTTATTTAACCCTCGTTTCAATTCCGTTATTACAGGAATCGGGGTTAGTGATTACCATGATTACGTTTGTTATTGGGTTACTTGTTCTCTTTCGCTCTAGGATGTTTCCTCGAAAATATCAAGATATTCAATGTATTCACGGTCAGCCAAAGCGCTGGGAACTCTATGGTGAGCTTGATAAAAAATATTCCACAAATACGTCTATTGCAGGTATTGACTTGCATTACCCCAGCCATTGGGCAAATTATTTAAAATACGAAGAGAATCAAGCTGTTAATATTGATTTTTATACGACTGGTGAGGTAGTTAAGCACGGCAAGTACCTTTCTTTGCATGAAGAAGAACGTTATTACCCATACAAGCGGTTCAAAAAGAATGTATTGATGTTAGTTGGGGCATTGTTAACGATGACTCTGATATTTGCCTATCAACCGATGGGGTTACCGATAAAACTCGGTTTTGCTTGGTTAGGTGGCACAGAGAAAATTAAGGTTGATAGCCCTAATGATCTTGTTTCTCGGCCAATAAAAATTGGGGATACATTAGTTGCCCAAGGGAAAGGGATGTGTTACCGCCCTCCAAATTTGAATAAAGAAAACCAAGCACAATTTGTGCCGTTTGATTGCTCAGGTATTTATTGGAATGATGTTAGTTTATTGACCGAGCCCCAATCGGAAGTTGTTGAGCGCTCAATAACATTGCTTGATACCGTCAAAAGCCAGTTGCATCCAGATAAAAACTCGGTAGGCGTTAACCCAAGATTACAGCGCGATATTATGAAATCAGGGATGAATATTATCTTTGATTTTTCAGCTATTATTATGGGTACAGAACAACTGTGCCATAATTCTGATAACTGCCTAAAACTAAAAAATGCGCTGACTAACCTAGGAAGTACAGAGGATTGGCCTACTTTAGTAAAAAAAGCGTCCGCGGGGAAATTAAAAGGGGCTCATGTTTTATTACGTGCAGGCAGTGCTGAGGCCTTGGAAAACATCGTGGAAGACACCATATATGATTTTATCAGTACAGAAATAGACAGAGAAGTGCGCAAGATTAATAGTCCACCCCCTGGCGGTGTTTTATTAATTAGTGATGAAAATAAGCCTTTAGTCGATTCGATACCGGGAATTGCTTTTAATGAGCAATCGCCATTACAGCGCTGGCAAGAGCTGCAAAGGTTATCAAATCTTCTGATCAATACACCGTTCAATATTGAAGGGGTTATTACTCGTTTATCCGTAGATGCCAATGGCACATTGCAGATTGTGTTGCATGAAGAACCCAATGCAAAAGTGGTATCTCAGTATATATGTAGTGCGCTTTTTATATTGTTTTTGTTGGTGTGTGCGCTGTTAAATGGTTCGTTGATTGTGCTACGTGTTTTGAATAATAAGAAGCGTTTGCGTAATATCACAGAATATTATGATAAATGCTTTGAGGCTAATCCCCCTCCCTATCGTCGATAGTATCATCCCGAAAATAGAGGGAGCCTCTTCTTAGTTTGATTCAGACTTATGTCGAGGAGGCCCCATGAATCAATCCACTATAGAACCTGTTCGCCTTGATAAATGGCTGTGGGCTGCGCGATTCTATAAAACGCGTGCCGTCGCCCGTGAAATGATTGAAGGCGGTAAAGTCCATTACAATGGGCAAAGAACTAAGCCTGGGAAAATTGTTGAGCTGCATGGGGTCGTTAAACTTCGGCAAGGTAATGATGAACGTACGGTTGAAATCTTGCAGATCAGCAGCCAGCGCAAAGGCGCACCGGAAGCACAGTCCCTGTACAGTGAAACCGTAGAAAGTATTGAGCAACGAGAGAAAATGGCACAAGCACGTAAGATGAACGCACTTACGATGCCACATCCAGAGCGACGTCCAGATAAGAAAGAACGGCGTACTCTGTTAAAGTTTAAACAAACAAATTCTCATGAGTCGTCTTAATGACGGCCTGAGCAACAGTCAGAGCAATAGAGAGATATTATGGCAAACCAAGACTCACTCCACCGTTTTTTATTTGAACAACATTCCGTTCGTGGAGAAATGATTAGTGTTGATGAAACTTTTGAACATATTTTAGAAAACCATGACTACCCAACAGCGGTAAAAGGTTTGCTAGGAGAGTTGCTTGTTGCAACCAGTTTATTAACGGCAACGTTGAAGTTCGATGGCGATATTACTGTCCAAATTCAAGGTGATGGCCCTGTTAATTTGGCGGTTATCAACGGTAATAATTTACAACAGATGCGTGGTGTTGCACGTGTAGATGGCCCGGTTGTTGCAGGTAGCACCCTGAAACAGATGGTTGGTAACGGCTTTATAGTGATTACTATTACACCGAGTCAAGGTGAACGTTATCAAGGGATTGTAGCGATCGAAGGGGATTCTATCGAAGAAAGCATTGATGCCTATTTCCGCCAATCAGAGCAATTACCAACCCGTTTATTCATCCGTGTGGGTGAAGTGGATGGGAAACCAAGTGCAGGTGGCATGTTGTTGCAAGTTTTGCCAGCAGCAAATGACACAAGCCATGACTTTTTTGACCACTTAGTGCAACTGACGGCCACGATTAAGGGCCAAGAACTGAGTACATTGGATGTGAAAGAGGTTTTACATCGTCTTTATCATGAAGAAGATGTCACGCTATATGACCCACAATCTGTCGAGTTTCGTTGTACTTGTTCAAGGGAGCGTTGTGAAAGTACATTAGCCACCTTACCTAAGGAAGATGTTATCGATATTTTGCACAAAGATGGGAAAATTGATATGGAATGTGAATTTTGTGGCTCACACTACGTATTTATTGAATCTGATCTTCAAGGGTTAAATAATGAGCTAAATCAGCAACTTCACTGATACGATTTAGCAACCTAATTATGTGACAAGGGTGCAATTCTGCACCTTTTTTTTATAATTTTAAAGCATTATTACGTGCTCTAAGTCTCATTATGAATTAAAAAAAATTATACATTTTCAATTCTTTGATAGCAATCGCTGTTAATTAGTCGTAAAGAATTATGATCATCCGCAGATTAGTTATGTTTACCAGGAGCAATATAATGAGCGCTAAAAGCATTACCCTGAAGGAACTTGAAAAGTACGGTATTCATGATGTAGCTGAAGTGGTTTATAACCCAAGTTACGAGCTATTATTCACGGAAGAAACTAAGCCAGGACTTGAAGGTTATGAACGTGGAACAGTGACCACTTTAGGTGCTGTTGCGGTTGATACTGGTATCTTTACTGGCCGTTCACCAAAAGATAAATATATTGTACGTGATGACGTGACTCGCGATACAGTTTGGTGGGCAGACCAAGGTAAAGGTAAAAATGACAACAAACCTATGTCACAAGAAGTTTGGGCGGATCTCAAACATTTAGTGACGGAACAACTGTCAGGTAAACGTTTGTTTATCATTGATGCATTCTGTGGTGCGAACGCTGACACGCGTTTAAAAGTACGTTTTATCACTGAAGTTGCATGGCAGGCGCATTTCGTTAAAAACATGTTCATTCGCCCATCTGATGAAGAGTTAGTGGGTTTTGAACCTGATTTCATCGTTATGAATGGTGCGAAATGCACTAACCCGAATTGGAAAGCACAAGGTTTGAATTCAGAAAACTTTGTTGCGTTCAACTTAACAGAACGCATGCAACTGATCGGTGGCTCTTGGTACGGCGGCGAAATGAAGAAAGGTATGTTCTCTATGATGAACTACCTGTTGCCATTAAAAGGCATTGCATCTATGCACTGTTCCGCTAACGTCGGTGAGAAAGGCGATGTAGCTATTTTCTTTGGTTTATCTGGAACAGGTAAAACCACGCTTTCTACCGATCCAAAACGTAAGTTAATTGGTGACGATGAACACGGTTGGGATGATGACGGCGTATTCAATTTTGAAGGCGGTTGCTACGCAAAAACGATCAACCTATCTAAAGAAGCTGAGCCAGACATCTATGGCGCTATCAAACGTGATGCGTTATTGGAAAACGTGGTGGTATTGGCTGATGGTTCAGTCGATTTCAATGATGGCTCAAAAACAGAAAACACCCGTGTTTCTTACCCAATCTACCACATTGAAAATATTGTAAAACCTGTTTCTAAAGCAGGCCATGCAACAAAAGTTATCTTCTTAACCGCAGATGCATTTGGTGTGTTACCGCCTGTTTCTCGTTTAACGCCTGAGCAAACTCAGTACCACTTCCTGTCGGGCTTTACTGCGAAATTAGCCGGTACAGAGCGTGGTGTGACGGAGCCGACTCCAACATTCTCTGCATGTTTTGGTGCTGCATTCTTATCACTGCACCCAACACAATACGCTGAAGTATTAGTTAAGCGTATGGAAGCAGTGGGCGCGAAAGCTTACTTAGTGAATACAGGTTGGAATGGTACAGGTAAACGTATTTCTATCAAAGATACACGTGCCATCATCGATGCTATCTTAAGTGGCGATATCGAAAAAGCAGACATGATTAAACTGCCGGTATTCGATTTAGAAGTCCCAACAGCATTACCGGGTGTGGATACCAATATCCTTGACCCACGTAATACTTATGCAGACAAAGCACAGTGGGATGAAAAAGCGCAAGATTTAGCGGAACGTTTCGTGAACAACTTTGATAAGTACACGGACACTCCAGCAGGCGCGGCACTGGTGAAAGCAGGGCCAAAACTGTAATTGGTTTTGTGAGTAGGTAGTAGCAGAAAGGCTCTACGTTGGTAGAGCCTTTTTTGCTGTGAAAATGATTATTCTGCGGCTGGTAAGTCAAACAATAGAATTTCGCTATCTTCACTCGCTTTGATGGAGAGTTCAGTTTCCTGCCAAATGGCTAGACCATCGCTGGTGGTTGCTTTTTGGCCATTCACTTCAACATCCCCTTTAACGACTTGGATCCACACGACACGTTTATCCGCAATCCTATGAGTGTGTGTTTTATTAGCAGGCAATGCCCAGCGCCACAGTTCCATATCTTGATAAACTTTCAATGCGCCATCACGCGCATCCGGTGATAGCACCAATTGCTTGCCATCTTTGGAATCGAACCGTTTTTGCTCATAACGTGGCTCAATACCTGTTCTTTCAGGAATGATCCAAATTTGGTACAGATGTAGCTCTTCTTCATTGCTTGGGTTGTATTCAGAATGACGAATACCCGTACCTGCACTCATGATTTGGAATTCACCCGCAGGGATTTGCTCCATATTGCCCATGCTGTCTTTATGTTCAACAGCTCCATTGAGCACATAGGTCAATATCTCCATATCTTTATGGGGATGTGTTCCAAACCCTTGGCCTGCAGCAATAAAGTCTTCGTTAATCACTCTCAGCGCAGAAAAGCCCATAAATTGCTCGTCATAGTAGCTAGAGAATGAAAAGGTATGCCAACTGTCGAGCCATCCATGGTTTGCATGACCACGTTCGTTTGCTTTGCGTAAATAGATCATCGTGTTCTCTCCTGTACGGATTCCAACCTTGGTTGAACTCGCTCTAAATGTATTGATGACAGTTTAACCATTTTGCTAAAAGAGAAAAGTAGCTGTCATTAACCATAGGATCCAAAAAATTTGAATAAGTAGGTTTGAGATAAGTTAAGAAAATGGATAGGAAATGATGATGTGGGAATTTTAACCAATTAAGCCGTTGATGCAGATAAAAAAATAGCCAGCGCGAGGCTGGCTAAAGTAAACACTGGAAGCAATGTGAGCAATGTCGTACTTCTTACAATAGGTGACTAAGTAACCGTATTGAGGAAGTGATGATAATGATAATAGTTATCACTATCGTTTGTAAAGCATTATTTTTAACCAAAATAATATATCTTATAATTAAAACTGCAATTATATGATTTCTATGGAATTAAATATTAACCATTATTTTTCAATGGATTAAGAGATATTCGGTTAAAAGGATGCAAACAAGAAGGCATCGCGAATATTAATTCCCTTAAATTAATTAGGGTTAATAGGTGTATCGGAACAATATAGTTTGTACACTAACGCCATTTTGGAACAATAAAGTTTATACACTACTCGTATTAAGTTTGTAGATGTAGGCTAGCTCTGCTC
>NZ_JAALBT010000026.1:0-30330 GCF_011077905.1 Providencia sp. M-27
TTACCATCAGCACGCGAATATTCACATAACACATTGAAAATAAAGGTTAGGTACTATATTAGCACCTAACCTTTCAGTACTGGTTACTCATCTTCGAGACGGATTTGGTCGAAATATACGGCCTGCGCATGTTTGCATGCTACTTTCACGAGTACGCGCATGTTTGCAAGGATAAGGAAATTGGCTCATTTTATTCCATTAACCGACTAGACCATCTTCGGGCGCTGGTAGCGCATGAGCTCGCGCATTTTTTCCAATTCAATACTGCATCGAAAAACTATAATCAACACGATGCAAAGCAGCATCTACCGCGCCTGGATTACCGTACACCACACGGGGAAGGGTGGCAGTTCATTTACCGTTACCTGAAAATGCCCCTCAATTTGCGACTGAATTAATTACTATTTTAATTATTAACATTGTACCATTGCTTCAAAGTATGTATTCCTGAGTTTTGGAGAGTAAATGTATTTAATAATGACGGTCCTATTTATGATCGCAGCGATATTTTCCTTCGCAAAAACAATGAAAGTTGTGCTAGAAGAAGCGAGCCTTGACAAGGAAAAACGTATAGCAGCTATCGGACAAGTAAAATTGACTTGGCTATTCTATGTTCCGGCTTTCTTCTTGCTCCTTGCTCCATTCATCAAATCATTGATGGATGCAGGCTCTGAACAGGTGGACCAATCAGGCTCCAATTTACCTGTATGGCTTTTCCTGGCTGGTGGCCTGTACTTGCTGTTTGGTGCCGCGCTTTTATTACGCAAAGCCATGAAAGAAAAAACTCTCGGACAGATAGGCACTATCCTTAATATCCAGATCCTTCTGTGGGTCGGCCTTTACAGCACATTTGCGGCCTATGACCACTTGAAGTTTGCAGATGAACATTTTGGGATAATGAGCACCCGCCTGATTGAGATCGGTGGTGTGAAAGATGTCACTTGCGAGCAAGAACTGATGTTGGTTAACTTCACTGAAGGTCAAACGACTCCAATGCAATGGCGGTGCCCTACAGGTTTCTCTTTGCTGAACAAAACAAATCGTCCTTTCGTTCCTTGGCCGGATTACACCGAAGGTGAAAGCGAGCAGCTTGCCGCTGCAATGAACAAAATCATGACGGAAGCGAAAGCCAACTCACAGTAACGGAACTCTCCAACCAAAGGCCAGCAATACTGGCTTTTTTTACGCCCATTTCCCATCGATAAAAAAACAATCGAAAAAAGACTATTTTTTTCCGCATTTGCTATTCGTCACCGGTACACGCCGTGTTTAACTGGATTCAGAAGTAAGCACAAACACGTAAACAACCAATAACAATTTGCGGAGTAACTATCATGACTATCAACGTACAACAAATCTTCCAAGCTTCCCGTGACAACGAGCTGATGGGCAATCTGGGCGCTATCATGCGTCAGATGGACAAGGCCCCATCCACGCTGCGTGGTCTGAGCGACTTCGTATCCAAAGAGCGCAAAACAGCTGCAAACAGCGCGCTGTTTGAAGAGCTGAACGTTGGTCGAAACAACGTGTACGCGGTCAGCGTCTCATGGTTGTACGTTGAAGAAGGCCTGAACCTGCGTGAGGTTGATGTAGAGCGCGCAGAGATGTTCAAGAACGCCTACCTGAACCACCCGAGCAGCGTCCCGGCTATCCGCGTTAAAGTGGTTGTTGTGAACGGTGTGACTCGCCTGAAAATCATCGACGGTCACCACCGCTTCACCGGCCTGATGGCCGCTATCGCTGAAGGTGCAGTATTTGAAAAGCTGATCATTGAAGAGTTCGAAGGCGGTAAGGACGAAGAAGTCTTCAACATGATCGAAAGCGCCAACACCAAGCACCTGAAGATGATTGAGCGCGCTGAAGGTTTCCGCCGTCTGGTTGATTGGGGCCACGAAATCGACTCTATCGCTCGTCGTCTGGGTCTGTCCGGCGTAACCGTTCGTCGCAGCCTGATCCTGGCTAAAGCCGAAGAGCGCATTAAAAAATTGGTACGAGACGATAAAGTGTCCGGTGATGTTGCGATTGACGTGATCACTGATTGCCAAGGCACCGACCGTGACGCTTTCGACATCCTGATGGCTTCTCTGGCTAAAGCCGAGCAAGCAGGTAAAAACCGCGTCACCGCGCGCTATGTGTCTTCGCCGAAGAAAGCCAAGGTGAAACCAAAAGTCGTGCGCAAAACCTTCGAAAGCCTGTTGCCGACGTTGGATCAGCTGCGCTCGCAGATCCCTCCCGCACCAACGGCTGAGCACGAAAACCAGATTGAAATCGCTGAGACCGTGCCGGAAGAAGTGGTGCTGCGTCTGTCCCCTGAAGTTGCCCGCCAGCTGATGGCAGCGCTGAGCGATGTAGAAGCGGCCAAGCTGGAAGAGGAAGCCGAACAGGCGGCGAAAGAAGCTGCTGAGGCTGAAAACGAAGGCAATGAAGAAGCCACTGAGGCTCATGACGGTGAAGGCGAGGGCGACGCTGAGGCATAAACCAACGCGCTGTCTTCGCAAGATTAGGCCGGTTCTCCGGCCTTTTTTATCTCACTTCACTACACCGCCCGTGCCGTTCAATAAAAAAATAACGTCACGGCAGCTCGGAGGTTTTATGGATCACGCACTGCCTATCCTGCCTAAAATCACCATCCGCGTCATTGATGACGCTTCCTTGGAAACGTTAGCTATCTCCCACTATGAAAGCCGAGGCTGTAAGCCGCGCGCGCTGGGGAAAGGCCATTCCATTCGCCGAAAAGGCAAAAACACCGACGCGTTTCTGGCTCGCATAAAAGTGAATTACGTTCGACAGCTGCTCAGCAACTACGATCACGATAAAGAAAATGCGTATCGTAGCTCTGGGCAGGAACGTGAAGCCTCTTGCATGAGCCAGCAACTGTATTCTGCAATTGCACAGCATTACCCGTCCTTGGCGGCTGAATGTGAACGCCAAATCGCGCAACGAAACACGCTGTGAGGCCGGTGATGAAAGAGAAAAATCAACGTTCGTCCACGATCGCCACTGAACAAGATATGCGTCTGGCTGGTCTTCGAATGCCTCCCCATTCACTTGAAGCGGAGCAATCCGTTCTTGGCGGTCTGATGCTGGACAATGAACGCTGGGATTTGGTGAGCGAACGTGTTGTGGAAGGGGATTTCTTTACCCGTGCCCACAAAAGTATTTTTACCATGATGCAACGGCTGGTGGAATCAAGCCGACCGATTGACCTGATCACACTTGCTGAAGCACTGGAGCAACACAACCAGCTTGACTTGGTCGGTGGCTTTGCCTATCTGGCCGAACTGTCGAAAAATACCCCAAGCGCCGCTAACATCACAGCCTACGCCGACATCGTGCGTGAGCGTGCCGTAGTGAGGGAAATGATCACTGCGGCCAATGATATTGCGGATGCGGGTTACGATCCCCAGGGTCGGAATAGTGCTGAATTACTGGACCTGGCCGAAAGCCGTGTGTTCCAGATTGCAGAGGCTCGAACTAATAAAGACAGCGGGCCGATGGGCATTGATGCCATTCTGGAGAAAACTGTAACGCGCATCGAGCAGCTGTACCAAACACCGCATGACGGGGTGACAGGCGTCGATACGGGTTACACCGATCTGAACAAAAAGACAGCCGGACTCCAAAAGTCCGACCTGATCATCGTCGCAGCGCGCCCTTCAATGGGTAAAACCACCTTTGCGATGAACATCTGTGAGAACGCAGCGATGACACAGGACAAGCCTGTGATGATTTTCAGCCTGGAGATGCCAGGTGAACAAATCATGATGCGTATGCTGGCTTCCATGTCCCGCGTTGACCAGACCAAAATCAGGACGGGCCAACTGGATGACGAAGATTGGGCTCGTATTTCAAGCACGATGGGCATTTTGCTGGAAAAACGAAACGTCTATATCGACGACAGCAGCGGCCTAACTCCGACTGAATTGCGATCGCGGGCACGGCGAGTGTTTCGTGAAAACGGTGGTTTGAGCCTGATCATGGTGGACTACCTTCAGTTGATGCGGGTTCCGGCGTTGAAAGACAACCGAACACAGGAAATAGCAGAAATATCCCGCTCTTTGAAGGCGCTTGCGAAGGAACTACAGGTACCCGTGGTGGCCTTATCGCAGCTTAACCGCTCACTGGAGCAACGAGCAGATAAACGACCCGTAAACTCGGATCTGCGCGAGTCGGGTTCGATAGAGCAAGATGCGGACCTCATCATGTTCATCTACCGTGACGAGGTCTACAACGAGAATAGCGAGCACAAAGGGGTAGCCGAAATTATCCTGGGTAAGCAGCGTAACGGGCCTATCGGCTCGGTTCGTTTGGCCTTCAACGGCCAGTGGTCGCGATTTGACAACTACACCGGACCACAGTTTGAAGAATATTGAATGTTACCAAAGCCAGGGTATTCTGGCTTTTTTTAAACTTATCTATTTGTTCTTATTTACTTCTTCAAAATACTCTCGCAATAATTCTTTATTCATAAAATATAGCTCAAGAATTATGAGTAGCAAGTAATTACCTTTATGCTTATAGAAAAAAGGAATTTTCGAGTTGTCAATTTTAAATGTTTTTATTTTATCTACACTGCCTTTTTGTTCAGGTTTTTCCTCTTTTAATGTATATTCAGATGAATCATATAAAATATACTCATGATCTAGATGCTCAATGAAGTATTCTCCACATTCTTGACTATAAAATATTTAATGTGAATAACTTGAGTAACAACGCAGCCGTCATCCAATAGATTGTAATCATCCCTTAATTCTTCAAATGTTATTTCTTGCTTTTCTTTGTTGTGTGAAACTATTAATTTATCATTATATATCACACCATAAAAACAAGATAATGAAGGTAGCATTTTTATTGATGCACCAAGAGGGGCGCCTCGTTCTATAGATTCCAATCCGAAACCTACGTCAATGATACCCATTGGCTTTAATGCTAGATTTTTTAAATAGTTACAGGAGATCAACTCTTTAAATATATTTAATAACTTTGGAGAAGTATTAATTTGCAATTTCTTATTTATTCGACTGTCAAACACAGCACCAAACGGACCGTCGTTTTCTATGTTAGTAAACTCATTAATAGATAACAAGCTATACCGGGCAAACTGTGCGTCAACCAGTTTTAGCTTCACTCCATTGGCATTGTATTCCTGAGAAATTGATTCGATATCGACATTTCTTTCTGTTAGATCGTTCGGTTTATCCCTATTGAATTGTTTTATAATACTATCTAAAATATGGTAATACTTATAATTGTCTTTATGTTGTGTTATTTTATTATCATTAACACTTGATGTTTCATTCGGATAGTAATATCGTTTTTCTATAAAATCAAATAACTCAAGTTTGTTTTTAATTAACTTTATTTGTTGCAAGTTATATGTTGCTACATCAATTCTTTCGTGCGCACCACTCAACCAAGATGCATAAGAGCCGCCATGATGGCATTTCCATTTTGTTTTTTCTTTATGCTCATTGATAAAGCTAAGGCTAATAATATTTCGGTGGCTGCGTAGGCAGTTACAATTATTATAAATGTCAGCCCCTTTAATTACGAATGAAATGTCTTTACTTTCATCATTAGAAATATACTGATTAATTATTTCTTGATTTTCATAGGATGTTAGGATGTAGGTGAAGAATTTGCTATTCGAAAAAAATCTTTCTATAAAACCAATTGCATATTTGAAGGTTTCTGTATTTGCTTCAAAAGCACAATAAGCTGCCCCTGAACAGCATAATGTTTCCTCCTTCGCAATTTCGTAATCTGAATCCAATTTCTTAATTATACTTTCCAGTTCAATTTGCCACATGAGATAACCTTTTAGGTTTTAGTCTAATTTATCACAGAATATTATAAATTTAATTATCTAGCTAAAGAATTGTTTTTAGCGCTCATTACTTCGTCAGCTGTCTGCCTCATGAGAAAATATCCTGTAAACAAAACAAATAACAGGTGATTTATGCAGCATTCCTTCAACTTTAAAAATCCGGAACTACCTTCCATATCAGTCTTAAAAGCGGATAAGTGGCAGGCCGTATGGCAAACACTGAAGGAAGATGCCGACCTGAACTATCGTGATGCCAGTCGTGGAGTCAGCATGGCTGATCTCATCCATAATGGCACAGCTTCTATCTACCAAGCCCTTGCTGATAATTGGACGATCTCCCTCGCCTGGAGTAGCGGTAAAGACTCCGAAATTGTCCTGCACTTATTCCTCATGGCGTTGGTGCGCGCTGTTCGCGCGGGAATTCCTATTAGCCAACACCATTACCTTTTGCATACCGATACTGGCATTGAAACCCCTGAGATACGCTGGCTCGCCGATCAGAAACTGGCTGCGCTTGAAAAGTTCATCGATCAAGAAAACCTGCCGCTGTCTATTGTTCTCGCAAAACCGGGGCTCACCTCCAGCTGGACGGGGCGGATACTGACGGGGCGTGGCTTGCCCACGTTCACCAACAGCTCAGTGCGTCAGTGCTCCAACGACTTGAAGATTTTTGCGGCCAAACGCGCCAAAACGGCATACGTGAAAAGCCTGCCAAAATCCGTGGGTAAACGCGTCTGTTTGCTGCTGGGAAGCCGCGATGCAGAGGGCGTTATCCGAGCCAAAAACATCGCCTTAAAAGGCGGGAATGCGAGTCAGGTTAAGATCACAAAAGAAGGCGGCGAATTGTACCCCATCAGGCATTGGTTACAGGGCGACGTGTGGGAGTTTCTGCTAAGCGCCGGAAGCGCTTCTAAGTATCTGCTGCCGAGCTACCTGGACAGCAACAACGACACCGCTGAGCTCTACAAGGCCGCAACAGGGGAATGTGTTTGGTCGGGTTCTGAGAAAAAATCCAGTGAAGCCTGTGGGAGCCGGTTTGGATGTTGGGCTTGCCAGGCGGTCGGTCTCGATAAATCAATGGAAAACCTTCTGCGTTCTGATGACGATCGCCACGGTTACATGGCTGGGCTCAACCGTATTCAGAGATTTTTGTCCAAGCGTCGCAATGCGTGGGAAGATAGGCATCCTGTGGGTCGCACCTTGTATGCTGGAGGCTTCATCAAGGTTCAGCCTGATGTCTATTCACCGCGCTTCCTGGAGCGCCTGCTGCATGTTTGTTGCAGTATGGACTACGTTGAGCAGCTGCGTGCTGAGGATGTAGCCGATAAACTTCGATCGGGCGAACTGGAAAACACCGCCCACAACCGCCGCATGGCGTCACCTCAATTTCGCATTGTCAGTGAGGTTGCGTTAATCCATATAGACTTCATGTGGTCATTCCACCATTTTAACGAAAAACCGTTTCATGCTCTGGAAATCTATCGCCGCGTCTGGGCAAAAGGTGAGCTCGACTTACTGGAAGATGAGCCTGAAATGCCTGTCACCCCAAAGACCCCTATGCCCAAAGCATTGTGGGTCAAGGTCGGGCAGTTTGGTAATGATTCCGGTATGGATGGCCTGGCTGATCCCATCGCTGAAATGGCCTATTTTAACGGTGCCGACGATGAGCGTGCCAGCCGCATTATCAATACGCCGAACGGAAAACGTCGCGTGGTTAGCTTCAGCGAGGACAGTGAAGTGACCATCGACGCGGATGCTGCTGAGTTCATCATTTGGGAGGAATATCCTCGACTGCGTGAAGCGGTATTGGCTGGGCAATACACCTCCGGCAGTGCTGCTCAATTTTATCTGCGCTTCGGTGCAGTTTCCCTGTGCAAAGGAAAGTCAGCACTGTACAACCGCATGATGCAGCGCGGCCAAACTTATCGCAGCCTGGGCTTAAACGGCCATCAGACAATGGATGGGATTGCGTCTCGTAAAGACCTGCGTGTACTAACGACGGAACGCTATCAGTTTCTGATCGCCAACAAAGTGAACGCCAGTATCATCCGTCTACGCTGGTGGGCTAATCTGGCATTCACCATGCAGTGGCACTTGGCGAATCAGACCTCAACCGGTCAATGGATCCGTGCATCTTTGACGCGCGAGGATGAACTATCCATGCAGCAAGAGAAAAATAGGGCCAAAAACACACTTTCGGTTTTCGTGATCGGACATACCAGTGCTTGGTGCTCGTTGAAGCTGAGTAAGTCCGGCACGTCCACTGAGCGCGCTTTTCGTCGTTACCATCAACATACTCGTCGTAATGCAATTACAAGCTGCCAGGGGCTCTCTCAGCATCTGAGAGAAGTGATCGTCAATCAACTGAAACTGGAGTATCTGCGGATGCTGTGGCGACTGGATGATGGCTTGATGCTGAAGCATGACTCCGATCCCATCACCAAAATGGCTGGGCGGGACCCTGTTGCGCTAAGCAAACACTTCCGTCTCGTGGTGAGAACAATGGAGCGCTTCGTTCAGGAGGCAGCGTGAAACGCTTAATTTCGTCGGCAGTACAAGTTGAGTCAGTATTGAAGTTTACTATTCATACAGGATATGAATGATGAAAACGAATATGACCGATGTGTTGTTAGATGGTGCGTTGATTATGGTGTTAGGGGGCGCTCTGATCGCTGGGTTCGAATTGATGCCCAGCCAGGAGAAAACCGATTCTGTCATCGCTGAATACCGAGTCGATATTGAAAAACGTGACGGGTTAAGCCTGTACAGTAACAAAAGTACCGTCCGTATTGATGTAGTGGGTGAGATCCCGGCAGAAAAAGATCTGCCTCTGCCCGGCGAGCGTGTCGCGTTGATGCTCTACGACAAAAGTCAGGCGCAAATGTGTCAGGACAATCGTTGCATGGATGTGGACGTTATTATCACAAAACCTGCTTTTTTACGGAGGCATCATGAGCCTGGCAAACAATCGGCCTCAAATTAACTATCTTAAATTAATTAAGGCGGAAAAATTCCCTCCGGGGATCTGCGTTAAGTCACTCTCGGTTTTCGAACGCGACACATTGCGCGTGGCTTTAACCATGATGGCGCACTGGAACAATTATCCGGAGTCGCCAGTCCACATGCGGCCAGAGTGGTCAGCACAGGTGTCTCGGCTCTTGATTGAAACGATGAAGGAGCGGGACGAACTGAGAGCACACTTGAAGAGTCTCGGTGCTGAAGTGCCTGAGAAAGTAGTGAAAATGTCCGACATGACATTTCAGCAACTCATGTTGAAGTGCAACTGTAGTTGAGAAATTCACCCATTCCGAAAATGAGGTTTTCATGAATCCGACACCTGAAAAAACGAATGCTGGGCCTGATGTTGATGGTACCCGCAACGCCAATATTCTGACCAACCATGCCCGACTCGTGGACATGAAAAATCGCCTTTCATTCTGGGGGGCAGGCGTGAGCTTAACACCGGATGAACAGCTGGCGCTGATCCAGTTCCGGCTTCAGCACTTCTCAGACGATGTGCTTCCGCAATGCATTAAAGAGATTGCCGATGAACTGGGGTGTAAGCCAGATAATGAAGCGATGCTGCAATCGATTGACGATCTGCGTGTAGCGGCAGGTGAACGTGAAGCTATGGCACGTCGTGCTGGTGTCACTGTTTGCGAAATGAATCTCGTATTAGCACGTCCGGAAAGTGTGGTGAAGGCAGTTCCTGAAATGGTCATTGACCAAGTGTGTCATATTGCGGCCGAAATTCACAATAGGGGGGCGGGAGTGGGGGATGATAAAGCCCAAACCACCATTGATCGCATTCGTGAAGTGTTAACCAACGTCGGCCAGTAATTTCAGTGGGTGGGATTACCCACCCATTTCCACAAACTAAATTTGTTTTTCGATTTCCGTTGTGTTTACCCCTTTGTCAGCTGCATGGGAGGCTTGATACTGAAAGTCTGATACGCAAAGGAATAAACACTGATGAATTACTCACACATTCCCATGCCTTCCCGTGAAGAGCATTATGCTTTTTTAAAGTCTCACTATCACCATGCCCGTTTTGAAGGCCGTAATAATGCATCCTGGGGTGAGGACTACTCTCAGCGTATTGCTAATAGCGACTATCTAGAATTGGAAAAAAATGGTTATGCGCTGATCTCCAATCACGAGTCTGCTACCCGTGAAGCGGTGTTCTATCATCGTTCACTGGTCGGTTATGGCACGATGAGTTTGATGTGTGATAGCGCTTGTAACGCCCCTGAGGCGATTTGCCTGCAAGTTTCAGTTCCTGCTCACTTAGCTCCAAAGATCCCTGGAAAATCACTTAGCGAGCTTTTGGCGAAGCTTAAGCGGGACATTATGGGTACGTTTCCATTGTGTCGGGTAGAACTCGCTTCTGGCTCTAAAGAAATTTGCATCGAAGTATTCCAAGCCGAAGAAGTGATCTCAAAAGAGATCGTTGGTTTCACAAGCACGATCATTTCAAATTGGTCACAAGGGTAAAATATGACGTATTTAGAAGAAGTTTTTGCAGGTGTAGAGCGAAATAAAGGGAAAGAATTGGCTGACCTGTTTCGCTCTGCTGAGGCTCAAATTGCCCGTGCTGAACAGGGTTCCACTGAATCGGAAATGCATATGACCTTCGTCAACAAGAAGGTCTGAAGGTTACAGAAGCATTGATCAGAGCTGGTGGTTTGTCTGGAAAGACTATTGAGATCATTCGTTATAGTAAGACATCAACTCAGGTAGAAATTCGTGATGCGGATGGTTGCCTGGTGTGGCGTGATTTTACATTCACTAATGATTTTGTTTTTGGTCTGGCAAAAAATATTGCTTTTTAAATAAATTCGATCCCGTGTGGCTACTTAAACTTTAAGCGGATTGCATTCCAGATGTCCGCTTTTCAAATAGTTATACCCATTATTCACAGGGATGATCTAATAATTGGATCTTTTGATCTAATAACTGATCTAAAAAGACCTAAGGGATCTAAGGGCGAGATTGATTAATACTATCAAAGTATTATAGAACATTTTTCCCCCGCAAACATGCTGTTTCCTCCTGCAAATATGTAAGTTCTCCTTGCAAGTATGTAAGATCATCCTGCAAACATGCATATTTTCCCTTGCAAACATGCAAATCATTCCCCTGCAAACATGTATATGTTACTTCCGGCTGTGGACAAATAAAGGAAACCAAATCCTTATAGTTAATCTTTAAAATCAATCAATTAAAGGTGGTTTTTGATTTATGCAAGAATGAAGGAAAGGAGTTATTACTGAATAATCCACTGATTTCTAGGGACGGAAAGGCATCGGTTTTTAATAGAGATGCGGAGTGAAAAAGTAGGATTTGAAATTATTTTTCCCAATGGAAATACATTTAGAGTTTTTAAAGTAAATTGAAGGGTGGTAAGGAAGTTATCCCCGTTATTAACAGGAGTGATCTAATAATTGGATCTATTGTGATCTTAAATAACTAAAAACAACTAAGTGATCTAAGGTTGATATTTTATTTTATTTTCAACCAGTTGCAGAGTTAAATTCCCTTGCAAACATGTTATTTCCCCTTGCAAACATGCAAGATCAGCTTACAAACATGCATTTTTCCCTTGCAAATATGCTGATTTCCTCCTGCAAACATGTTATACATCCCCCTGCAAATATGCAAAGGCTCAAAATGCCTGTTAACAAATAATAATATTTTAGGAATAACTATGGCTAAGGATATTAATGATTTAGGCCTGTCTGTGGAAGTAAAAAACAAGACGACGGGCGAAATTGATTACATATCATCAACAGATACGCGATCGATTCAACCTATCTCACTGCTTAGGCTTAGTGTTTTTAGTCCCGTTAGTAGCAGGGAAAAGAAAAATGTTGGTAGCAGGGTGATGGATGCTTCGGAAGAGCTGAGAAACCTTGAGATTGTTAATAGCGAAGGTTATGACAGAGTCACCATATCTGGGCCTAAATTAGATATGGATACAGACTTTCGTATCTGGCTTTCAATAATTCAGTCACTCAGTGAATATCCAATGGTAGACAATAAAGTTGTGCTTCCCTTCAGTGATTTTGCAAAGATGTGTGATTACAACACAAGGCAAATTAACAAAATCCTGAAAGAAAGGGTCGCTAAATCACTTCGAAAAATTACATCCACTTCAATATCTGTGTACAAAGATACTGGCGATGATTTGATTAGTGCTACAACTCACTTGTTGAATTTCTCCAGGGTGGATACAGCTGCAAACGAAGTTATTTTGGAATTCAATCCAAAATTAAGTGACTTGTACAAAATGGACTACAAGCGCGTTCTGAAGCTGAAGGTATTCCCTGCGATCAAAAGAAATGAAGTGGCAAAGGCTATCTATGCTTTTCTTGAAGGGTTGCCAAACAGTGAGAATAGGGTGCAGATAGTCTCATTTGAAAGGTTGATGAAGCGTTTAAATATGCGCTCAGACCCTTATAAGCAACTTGAAATGGTTAGAAGGGCAATGAAGTTATTAGAAGACGTCAAATACCTCAAGTACACTGAAGGCTATAGGGTGTCGAAAGGAAAGCGACAAGTTTTTTTCTCAATCAATTCGCGTGACCCAGATTTGTTGAAAAATACCGACCTGGATTAAGTATATTCCAGGGCGTATGCGTCCCCCTGCAAACATGTTATTGAGGAACCGTGATTTCCTCCTGCAAACATGCTGTTCCCTTGCAAACATGTCGTGGAAGGGCAGTTATATCCCCTTGCAAAGATGCTATTCCCTTGCAAACATGCAGCGAAGGGGCAGTTATATCCCCTTGCAAATATGCTGTTCCCCTGCAAACATGCAGCGGAGGGGCAGTTATATCCCCTTGCAAATATGCTGTTCCCCTGCAAACATGCAGCGGAACGGCAGTTATATCCCCCCTGCAAATATGCTTTTCCCTGCAAACATGCAGTAGTAGGCTGAGTTTATCCCCTTGCAAATATGCATTCCCCTGCAAACATGCAGCGGAACGGCAGTGAATTTCCCCTGCAAACATGTAGGGGAGGGGCTGGAGTTTCCCCCCTGCAAATATGCTTTTCCCCTGCAAATATGTAGGGGAGGGGCTGGAGTTTCCCCCCTGCAAATATGCATTCCCCTGCAAACATGCAGCGGAACGGCAGTGAATTTCCCCTGCAAATATGCTTTTCCCCTGCAAACATGTAGGGGAGGGGCTGGAGTTTCCCCCTGCAAATATGCATTCCCCTGCAAACATGCAGCGGAACGGCAGGGAATTTCCCCTGCAAATATGCTATTCCCCTGCAAATATGCAGCGGAACGGCAGTGTTATTCCCCTGCAAATATGCTATTCCCGTGCAAAGATGCAGCGGAACGGCAGTGTTATTCCCCTACAAATATGCTATTCCCCTGCAAACATGCAGCGGAGGGGGCTGAGTTTACCCCCTGCAAATATGCTATTCCCCTGCAAACATGCAGCGGAGGGGCTGAGTTTACCCCCTGCAAATATGCTATTCCCCTGCAAACATGCAGCGTAGGAGCTGATTTTACCCCTTGCAAGTATGCTGTTTTCCGCAGACGCGTAACGATGGGGCGGAGTTTCCTCCTGCAAACATGCAGGTGAATGAAGGTGGTTTCGCCCTGCAAACATGCGCTGGTCAGATCCCTCTATCCCTATTCAAATATGTCTTTCTGTGCGCCTGTGACCTATTCGTCAGCTGTTCACTACGTGTAAAGATAGTAATAGAAAATGAATCACAATTGAGGGCAGAGCCATGACAGGCATTGTAGTTCGTGAAGAACACGTCGAACGTATCCAGCGTTTCAACTCACTTCAAAGCGGGCAATATTGGCGCGCAATGCAGGATATCCCAGAAGAAGCTATCCTGATGGATGAGGTACTTCTCATCGAATCCCTACGTTGGGTTGAAAATCAGCTTCATACCGTCATCCTCCGCGCACATCCGAAGCACTACGAGCAATACGCAACCTTTGTCACAGTAGACAAAGACGGCGTTTCTCACAGTGTTAAGCGAACTGTCAAAGAGCACCGATTCTTGTTTAATGACTTTGTTGAGCTTTTTGTATTCGCTGATGATGCGCGTCAGATCCGTGATGCTGAAGTCGCATTGTGCCAGCAGCGTGTTACCGATCTAACTCAATCTCTGTCGAAGTCTCTCGCTAACCCTGAGGCGATGAAAGCTATTGTGACAGAACGTATTGAGCAAAAAGCCGCAAAGAAAGGTGTAAGTGCGAGCACCATGCCTGCTATCAGTAATAACGCTATTCGCCTGGCTACAGGCTCGGTGGGTAATGCTATTGCAGCGGGCGTGACTGAAGCCGATATCAAGAACATGCGTGATGCGGCCGAGCAAAACCATCAAATAGCGACAATCCAATCCGAGTGGATCCAAGAGCGTAATATCGAAATTACAGCGGCAGTTCAGGCTGTGGTGCCTTATTTTGCCGAAATGGCAGCGGCGCAGCTGGCTGCAACAGAAGATGCGCGTTCTCAGGTTGACAAACTGATGGACGGTATCAAGTCTTTAGATCTCTATATTGGCAAAGACGTCAACGTGAAGGTGATCCGTAAAGGGCAGTCCGCTCCCAGCAATGAGCCTCTGACCTTTGTTCAGCAGAAATTGATGGTCGATGAAGAGTTGGCCATCTACCACGACTTAAGTGACTGGTTCGACTTTGGTGACCTGGACAAGTTCTATCAAGCGCTGTGCAATACCCATGCGCTGGTGGATCAAATTTTCCCTTCGCCGCGCTGCGTACTGGTCATGGCAACGACTCGCCGCTATATCGACTACAAAGACCGTATGGAAAACCTTATTAATAACAGCGAGAATGCCAAGGTATTCTTGATGGTTCGCGACGGCGAAAACCTGTATCGCATCGTGTCCCCTGTGGAGTCTCACCTGGGTGCGAACATGCTGTTCCCGTCTCGGGATGAGCAAGAGCGCTTGTTCCGGGGGATGGATGGGGAACAAATTAAATTCCAAAACGTCGCTTATTCTGATCGGCTGAAGGCGCATGAGCGCATGGCACTGCACTACAAACGTTTCCTGATTATGTGTTGTGGGCTTGACCATCGGGAACAACTATTTGGTGATTTCTACGACCGGAGTCTGGGTCTGAATTTTGTGTCGATGAAATTCCAAGAGCAACATTGCCGCTTCATTCATGATGCTGACGGTACAGGCATGCTGAGTAACCCAGAAAATAAAAAGTATCCATCCTTGGCTGGTTTCATCGAATGGGCAAACAGTCACCTACGTAGCGGCTCTCGTGTGATGTGCCAATGGCATTCACTGGCGAACCCAGAGACTGCGCCAGGTGCAGCCAAAGAAAATGACGATCGTTCCTATGGTTCCTTTAGTTTTACCGTGGACTTTAAAGACGACCGCAACGTAGCTGTAGCCTTTATCAAAGACGGCCTGTTGAATGTCAAAGCGCCAGTCAGCAAGACCAGTTATAGCAACAAGAGAGGAAGTGTGACGCGTGACTATAACGTCAACGTCTGTATCGAAAAGTACAACAAACAGTGGAAGGAAGACGACGCACGTTTGCCTTACCTGTGCCTGGACGCGGTCACCGCTGAGCATCTGGAGCACTACATCTATTCTCGGGCTGTGCGCTCGGACCACACCTACTACATTGCGCTGTTCAAATCGTTGGCTAAGTACCTACGAGAAGAGCGTCAGTCAGAGCAGAAGTCTCGCGACCTGCTGAAAGCAGCGCTGGTGGTAGGGCGTGTGGGGAATGAAGCCGACCAAGATACCGTTATCGACAAAACAGTCATGGCATGGCGTGCAGCGAACCGTGGAGCACCTTTGGCAGAGGCGATGGCCGACAAAGCGCAGTGGGAAAACCTGCTGGGCGTGATGGACATGATCGCCTGCCGGGGCATGAATATGCTGCCTCAGATAGTCGATTTTGCGCGCATAATTAAGGCCGCACCTTTGCGCCTCATTGTGAACACGAATGGTAAATTATCGTTGTACGTTGCGCCAACGGATGGTGAGCGTGATGATCGGATAGAGCCGCATATCTGGGTGCAGCGCATTAACTTCAACCTGACGAAAACGGGAATCAAAGAAGGCTCACGCAGCTGGGTGAAACTGAACGCCTCGAATGTGGCGGAAACAACAATTTTTGAATGGCCGGAGGCGGAGGCGTGGAAGAATCTGAATGCTGCTTTTGGCAGTTATGAAGAAAAACAGGAAGCGTTTAGCTTTGTGGAAAGCAGAGCCGGTGATCTACATCGTTTAAACCCAGCCAACCAAAGACGTCTGGCGGAAATGTCTCATCTTTGGAAAGAAGCTTACTACGAGATGAACTACGTTCATGAGACGGGTGGGCAAGTCCAGGTTCCAGCTTTGATGATCCCGATCGGCATCCGCATTGAAGGCAGTGAATGGAACTTTGTGTACGTGGGCTCTATAAGCCGATCGGTACACTGCATCTATCAGTTGCTGGAAAGTGAGAGCGCCAAGAGCGGTCTGGCGGAGATGTATGCATCGTTCTACAAACACCCTGAAGGGCGCATCAAAGAACTGAGCACAAAGGCTGCTGACATGTGGATGTTTTCCTCTAAGGAAATGCCCGACGTGAACATGTTCAGCACGAACAAGGATCTCGAATACAGCGGGCTGGACTATTCACTGAATAGCAACTCTGTATCCGAAATACACAGCTTTGATGTCCGCTGGCGCTACGCACAGGAATACGTGTCACATCCACATCGTTCTAAGAGCACGCTGTGGCTTGCAGAGAGCCTACGCGATGAAAGCGGCAGGCCTATGATCGATACACTGCTTGGTAGTCCTCACCTCCACCAGGATGCCCCTGTCGATGTGATTGAAGTGACGTTGCCTCAGCGTTATGACGATCCGAATAAAGCGAAGATTGCGAAGACAAAAGCACCATTCAACCATGCTCATTGGTTCGATATCTGCCCTGTTGGGTACAACGAAAATCAATGTCTGGAGGGCATTATTGCACCAGTGAAAACCTTTACCAGGATGACTTTTGCCAACAAAGAACTGGCGTTGCATTACATCTTTTCGCGTAACTCAGAAGCGAGAAAATACCAGACCGGTTACTTCTCCGAGGTGGAAGTGCCATTGCCTGAAGGCGTGACACGCTGGACAACGCGTAATTAATACAGTGTATGAATAGCATTATCAACCGCCCCTGAGGGCATTTAGGAGGTGAATGTGTCTCAAGAATATAACCCGATCCCGCGCAATGTGATGTTCACGGAATTCCTTCAGTTACTGGAGGAAGACGGCTTACCAGCCAGTCACCTGGAAACCGTCCGTAAAATTTTTGCGGAGATCACCCAGCAGGTGAATGAATTTGGTCCGGAGCGTGGTGCGTTGTTGGCACTGGCAGAGGCTCACTCACCGTTTTACCGTGATTTGAAAGCTGAAAAGGACTTTATCAGCGGCGTATTAAACATGCCTATTTTCTTTCACGGAGTATTAAACATGCCTATTTTCTTTCACGGATAAGTAGGCGATATGTGTTTTTATAGGCCGGTTTCCGGCCTATTGCTGTTCATTTAGATAATAAAGAATGTAACCAGAATAAAGCAGATTGCTTTTCGTTATTTCAGCGTCGAAACATTGCTTTAATTCATCAGGTGTTTGAAATCCATATTGGCTTAAATTGTCCTTTGCAAAGCCGGATAAGCGCCAAAAA
Source organism: Providencia sp. M-27 (assembly GCF_011077905.1). NCBI lineage: Bacteria > Pseudomonadati > Pseudomonadota > Gammaproteobacteria > Enterobacterales > Morganellaceae > Providencia > Providencia sp. M-27. Next base: position 17,511 of record NZ_JAALBT010000026.1, read on the forward strand.
TCGAAACCATTGAATTCCCCGTGTTCTCCAAAATCAAAATCGATAGTGCCCGTTCGTAAATGCACGGCGCATCCGTAACCATGTTTGAAATACCTGATGCCACTATGCAACTCCCCGCTTTGTGGAATGCTGTTTCCTGCCCACGCGTTATTAGATATTGGCAATTCGAACCCTGAGAGCTTCATTAACTCAATGGCTTCAGAAACGCGTTTTAAATAATCATTGATTAGGTCGCGAAGACGACTGTCCATATTAACCACCTTGTTATTAATTTTAATCAAAACAATATCCTCGCTAGCGGTCTTGTCAAGTTAGAGGGGGCTTGATTTTTAAAATGAGGATTAGAAATTTCATTACCGGTTGTCTACGGGGGACAATATCCTGGTCTACCACAACACTTAAGCGAGGAAATATGATCACTTTATTCACCGCAGTGGCTTCTACCTCTGGTGGGGCGCTCTTTTTCATTTGCCTGGGCATTACCTGTTCAGCGATAGCCATGTTGACCGCGAAAGGAGTCAAAGCAAAGATCGCTAAAATTGGCCTGGGTATCTTAGCGGGATATTTCCTGTTATTTGTTGTGACTAATTCAGCGATGAAAACGCAGAAATCTGTCGCAACCTCCATCGCGAAACGCGTACCGTTACCTACTTTCCCCATCGCTGATGCAGAGGCAAATCAGCTGAAGTCTGAGTATCTTGAAGCTATTGCTACTGCGTCGTTGTTCAGCGAGCCCATGCCAACCAAACGTATGATGGCCGTTCAGGAAATGGCGGAAGCACTGGCACAGGAGCAGAATGAAAGGTTGATTCGGATCATCAACGGGAAAGGTTAAGTTGCCCCGTTTTAATCGCTCACTTCGGTGGGCATTTTTTTGCCTGAAGCAAAACCAATCACAAAAGAAATAATTCAAAATAATATAGTTTACGCTATTCGTCAGCGGCTGAGGTCATGGTTTACTAATTACATAGAAACCAACAAGGCTGAATGAAATGAACGACGTGAAAATGGTTAAAGTATTGAGAGATAATACCTTCTGTCACGCTGCGTGGATGGATTTTAAAAAGGTCTTAGGAGAGTCACCTTTTGGTGTTTTCCTGGAGTTTGTAGACCCACGCAATGGTGCATTAGTTCAGCTGATGTTTCCATTCTGGTGCAAGCCTCAGAAAACGTATAAGCCAATGGGTAACGTGTTTATGACCCAATGGCACGGATTAACTCTGACAATCCCGCCCGACTTTGATTGGTGGGTTCAGGCTCAATCTAACGGCATTGGAATGCGTCGTATCGACCAGAAAGTTCAGTTTCTAAAGCACGGGGAATATGTGGAGGTAAATCTGAAAGTCGAAATGGCTACAGTCATTCGCGTTAACCCAGTGTTTTCACCCGAGTTCGACGCTGCCACACATGCTTAGCGTCTGATCAATGAAGTGGGCTTCCCAAACCCACGATACCCCTTAATGCCCATCACCCTCGATGGGCATTTTTTATGATAAAAATCAGCGTGTAATCACTTCGTCAGCGGTCAATCTCATGCTTGAATGATTGGGTCAACAAAATGAATAAACCGAGGAAGTTACGATGACCCCATTAGTCAATGCAAACGAAAAACGTGCTGAAAACCATTTAGCTTCAGCAATCCGTTTCAACGGTTCAGTAGTGACTGTCCGCGAGTGGATTGACGCGTTGATCGCGCAAGGCTACAAGCCAAACGCCAAGGCTGTCCTGAAGGGCAAAGAAGCCAGCCGTATGCAATTGCACCGCTGGAACAATGCTCAGCAAACTGAGCACATGAAAAAACGTGCTAATGCTGGGACAAAAATTGAATACACGATGTCACATGAAGAAAGTGGTAGTTTCTATGACGTGAAAAAATTTGCGTTCGATTACGCTGTATCAATAGCAGGACCGGAATATGGTGAGCCAGAAGACCGTTGCTTCATCGTTTATGCAATTCCTCAGCTACGAAAAGGTGCTGAGTATGAGCGCTGTGTCGCGGCATACAAGCCCGTGTTTGCTGAGGATGAACAGCGCGCTTTGAACATCCTGCGCTTCGACTTTCCTTCAGCAAGGATCTTGTGGTTGGGGATCGCTAAAACTCAAGAACAAGCTTTGTCTCTGGCCGAAACCGCAATGGCCTGATGAGGCGTGCTAAAAAGTTCGACTCCAAGCCTGCACCAGATGGTGTGGGCTTTTTTGTCCGCAAAGCGTCGGCCTTTAACGTGGATTAAAAAAGTATCTTTTTTAAAATCATCGGCAGTGTATCGACCTGGAAATAGTTATGAAAACTGCCTTATTTCTTACCCTGTTCCTGCCTGCAATATCATTGGCTAAGCCACTGTTTATCGGTGATAGCTTAACCTATACCCTCGCGACGAGCGCAAAGAAGCACATCCCAGTAGACGGCCTTTATAAGGAGAGCACAGGGCTTACCGACCGCAGTTCGGTAAAGTGGAACGATTATGTTCAGACAATGAGTTTTCAGGACTATGAGACCGTGGTTATCTCTCTGGGGGCTAATGACGGCATCGGTGCAAACCAAGTCACGAACTACCAGCAGAAGGCAACACAGTTTATCCAGCAAATCCAGCAGAGCAACCCCGGTGCATCGATTATCTGGATATTGCCACCTGCAATGAAGAATCCTGCCACCGAAGCCGCCTTGGTAAATACCAGACAAGCAATCCGTCAGGCGGTGGATGAAACACAGATCGCTTTTTTCGACCCCGAGGTCGCTATTGGGCGTCAGTTTAACCTTACCGTGAACGATGTGCAGGTACGAACCCATGACGGGATACATTACACGAGCAAAGGTAGTGATTTGATAATTGGGAGGCTGTTCAACCAGTAAAAACAGGGGGAATGTATTTTATTTTGAACCTCTTTGTCAGCGCTGAACCTGTGGGATGATCTTCCTATCGAACCAACTCGGGTTTAAAAGGAAGATTCATGGGTGCCAACCGTAGAAACAAGTTTGGGGTCAGCCGTCGCTTTGCTGTCCGTTATGACCGGGCAAATGATCCGGAGTATATGGCTTTGGTTGAGCGATACCAGACAACTAAGCGATACAGCCAATCGGGCAAGGCGGGTGATGACGACCACAAGGAAAGCGTTCGCGCGCTTCATCATTACCACGGGAAAATAGCTGTGGAGTCCTTCCGGAAATAACATTTTCACTACTCGATATTGTTTCTCAAAATAATCTCTTTTCTATTATTCGTCAGCGGCTTAGGTCATGTTTTACTGGTTAAGTAAACAAAACAACGATACCAATAAGAAAAGAGGATTCACATGTCAGATAAGCAAGAATTTATCCAAAGTTTTATCGTCACGTTTAGTGCAGATGCGCCCATTGGATCCTTGCCCAAAGAAGGGTTGGAGTTTTTCCATTCATCTAATCGCAGTGTCTCATTCGGTTTTAATCGACTAAGTGGAAAAGAAGCGATTGGTAGCTTTCTTAGAGCGTTTAAGCCAGACCATGAGTTTGTGCAGCAGCTGGATGAACTGCTTGCGGCTCCTACGCCAGATGAAGGGGCATTGGAGGATTTGCGTGGTTGGATCAATGCGATGGAATGGACGGCAGAAGAGCTGTTGTATGAGCTTCGCAGCGTGGGGGTTATCTCCATTGTCATGAATAGCATCATTTATCGTGGCGCGTTTTTCCACACTGAAGTGACTGGCGCTGCCTATATCGGTGGAAAAATGGAATCGCTGGAATTGAGTGGGGAAACAGTCCTAAAGCAGCTTCATCAAGAGTTAAACGTACAGTACGTAGTCTGACACCTAATCGTTCGGTCTGATCGCAGGCCGAACATTATCGCAACGAGGAAACCCGTTATGAACCAGCTGAAAATCGACAAGCTAAAACAGCAATACGTTTTCACTCAAGACCGTGGTGTTTTCAAGGTCGGGATAGCCCTGCTGGCGAAGCGTGCAAAAGCCGTGGCTCAGTGGATGGGGGTTGTCGAACCGAAGAGCAAAGCAGGCTCTTTCGAGCATTACACCGAGTGTATGGCAATGATGGAAAAAGGCCATCAGTACGCGAAGCGCACCGGTTTGCAATGCACTGGGAACCTGAGTCCTCAGCTGGTGGGCTATGAAGGCGAACGGGTATCCGTTGTCGATAATGCTGGGCATACCCGAAGTTTCTGGGTTGCACGCACTCTGGGATGGATGCCAAGCCATCTTGAAGTTGATCGTCTACCAGCCATGTTCTGGCAGGACAACGATGAAGACGACGTACTGGCTGCTGAAAGCTATCAATCCGTCGTAGTGATCGGGTAAAGCAATTTAAGCCGTCAGCGTGGGGCTGGTGGCTAATTCAATATCAATAAATTGGGGTAAGAAATGCAAGTATCAAATGACGTCCTCGCAGTTCTGTCTGAAGCGCGTGTGGAGGGCAACAAACTCTTCCTGGAAGGCCAGCTGGATCGTCGCCTGTACACCAACACCAACAAGGTGCTTGAAGCCGCTGGTGGGAAGTGGAACCGCAAAGAGAAAGCCCATATTTTTGATGGCAGTGCGGAAGGGCGTATCGACGACATTATCCTGTCTGGATCGGTTGTGGTGCCAAAAGACGACTTCAACTTTTTTCCAACGCCGGAAAAAATCATCAATACGATGGTTACCAGTGCCAATATTCAGGACGGGGATCGAGTGCTGGAGCCGTCCTGCGGTGATGGGCGTATTGTCAAAGCTGTGGCTAAAGCGGCAAAAAACCTCAATATCGTGGCTGTTGAGCTGGATGAAAAGCGCGTTCAGCAACTGAACAGCGACCCTGAAATTACGTCGCTGGTAAACCCTGAATTTACGGGCACAAGCCTTGAACTGGTCAATGCTGATTTTCTCAGCCATGAAATGGACGAGAAATTCGATGTCATCATCATGAACCCGCCTTTCAAAAATAAGGCCGACATTAAGCATACAAACCGAGTGTTGGATCTGCTGCTTTCAGGTGGGGTGTATACGCAAGGTGGTCGCCTGCGGGGCATTTTGTCTGCGGGCGTGCTGTTCCGTGAAGATGCCTTGACCAAGGCCTTCCGTGAGCGTGTGAAACTGCTCGGGGGCTCATTCACTGAACTGGAAGACAAAGCTTTCAAAGAGTCCGGCACGATGGTCAAAACTGTTCTACTGGAAATTGACCTCTAACAGCCAATGTCAAAGCCGCCTTCGGGCGGTTTTTTCGTCAGCGATATCTGCTGAGTGATACTGGAACTTCCCGATACCGGGGGGGAACGCCATCCAAAGTGAGGCGCTGAAAAGAGCGCTGGGGGGATAGATGAAGCCACGAAACATTATCAGCGTAAATCCGAATTCAACCGTCTTTGGCGGCCAGGGTAGTTGGGTTAACGAACACTTGCTGGAGGTGCTGATTAATCGCGGCATGTTCAGTTCGGCGTTAGAGCGATATCGCCAGAGGGGTAAAGGGGTGATGTCTGTTCCCGTACATATCAGCATCCGGTTGTTTGGGATCAGCGTATCGGGTGCGCACATGCTCATTACGCCGTATGGCCTGGTGTGCAAGTTCGATGATAACGAGTTGGGTGAGAGCTACTCATTCGACGTGAGTGGTGAAGCGCGAAAGCTGTGGAAAAGCGTTTGCCATATTGGCTGACAAGTTGGGGTTAAGGGGGTTGTCATGCTGGCACTACTGATCGGCACTTTAACGTTGATGACATTGTCCTTGCTGGTGCTGTGTGGATTGTATGCAAAGTACCAGTATCACGAAACACACAAATTGCCAGGGCTGCGAAGTCCAGTGGTTGTGTGTCTCTCGTTGGCGGTTAAATACATAGGCCTTTTTGGTTTGATGTTGACGGTGACAACGGCTTTCCTAGACTCGTTTCATATCCCAGCTTCAGGGGGATTTGTGTTGATAGCTTTCGTGCTGCATGCGGGTCTTGGTGCGACCTGTACTGTTCTGCACAACCGGCAGCTAATTCGGTAAGATTGTCCACTGAATCAAAAAAGAAACCCGCATAAAAAGCGGGTTTTTTGTTAGTGTAGGAACTCGATTGTAACCGTTTAGTCTATGAAAATGGAGGCAGGGATATTAAAACGCGCAGACAGTTTTTTAATGTGCTCCAGTGTTAATCCTCGTTCACCGTTGAGGATGCGGCTAACGTATGAGCGCGAACCGAGCTCATCTTGAAAGTCTGTCGTATTAAGGTGGTATTGATCCATCAGCGTTCTCAATGCTGCTACACCGCCATTGCTTTTTGCTAAGCGCTCGTTAAATTCAGCAAATTCGGGCGCTGTTTTTTCATACGCATCAATCTTCGCGCAAATCAAGTCGATAAGCGGGTTGTCTGGGTCATTTTCGACAAGGTGCTCAACCAGTTGAACGGCTTTTTCATAGTCTTCGCGAGAATGGCTGTTTCCCAATAACGGCACAATGCTTATCAGGTTTTGTGCTGCGTTTACTGCATCTTGAAACATCATGCTTTTGTTCTCCGGTAGTGATCAGTCAACCTATCGTATTCAGCGTGGGTTGTTATATGTTTCACGAATATTTTCCCCCGGTCAAAGTCGGCAAAAAACATCATTCTTAATGAATTGCCACTGATGTCGATGACCCACCATTTCTCTCTATACTTCATCCGATCAAGGCTGGGGAAAACCTTTTTAAGCTCATCAGGCGTTTGATAACTGTCGCGCTTGAGTGTTCGATATATGTCAGATAGCGCCTGAGCACTGTTTGGAAATCGCTTGGATGCCTGGTCAAAAGGTTCTCTTGATATTACGTGCATTGCATCTCTCATGTTTCCTATTTGTCAACATTGTAGCATCTAAACTATTGGTTGCCAATATGGCAACTAATAAATTAATTATTCTGCTATCTATTCTTCGTCAGCGGTTGAGGTCATGCTTCAATAAAGAGGTAAACAAAACAAACAATATCAATAAAAGAGGTTTCTTATGTACTGCACAGTCAAAGAGTTAATCGCGCACCTGTCCACAAAAAATCAATACGATGTTGTGCTTTCCAAGCTGTGGGATACTGAAGACATCCACCAAGTTTTGTCTGACAATGAGATGGAACCCATTTCTGAATATGAGGCACACAAGGCGCTTCAGCTGGTGGATCGAACTCATGATGCAAACATCGGCATTACATGGGATACGCTGCTCTGTGCAGTGGAGTCGCCACGAAACCTAACAGCTGAGCAATATGCGCTGGCTAATACCTGCTTTACCGTACCTCGCGAACTGTACTCCGTCTGTAACGAAGTGACGCTCCCAGCTGGGTCAATTACCGTGGAGTTTGATGCGTTTGAGCTCCGCTCAGCTATCGCCACGTCCAAACTTACCATTGCAAAAAAGCATGAGCTCGGTGGCTTTGTTAAATCAGTTTCCGGCAGCTGTGATACACCCGCATTCCACTGGAGTGTTTACGCAGAGTGCCGCAACGGAAAATGCACGATCTGCTTGCAGGATAATTTCCAATCCAAAGAATATCGTTGGGTCGAAAAGAGCCTGCAATGAAATAGCGCTGTAACGCTTTCTACGATGCGATGTGGTACTCATCGCATCATTTCGCACAAAACATCGTAAAACTGCTGAGGATCGCCATGAGAGAGCCTCAGGGCATGAAAGGGTAACCAATGCTGACTGAACTTAAACTCCAAGATAATATTCGCTGTTTGAACGTAACGCTGAAATTTGACAAATCCGCGCTGATCGACGCTTTTGCTGTATTGGAAAGAAACCCGCAATTCCTCCATGTTGTCATCTATAGCGAAGCGACGTTCGACGACTTTGATGACTCGGATGAGAGTGTTGAAAACTGCATGAGCGACCCCGTTCTGGCGGTATGGCGATCTGGAGCGTGTATAACTTGGATAGACCGTGCCGATGACACTGAATTTCAGTGCGATTTGCCAAGCATCAGTGTACTGAACTCTACGAGGGATTACGCGTGACCAGTGAAGAAGCCATTAAGCATTTGAGACGCAGTATCTGGGACTTGTCAGGGCAAAAAGAAGCGCAGGCTGAGCGTGTGCTGGCTTACCTGAAAGTGCGTGTCAATCGCGCCAAGGGGCTGGTGGTGAATCCTATTAGCCCAAAGCCGATGACATTCATGCAAGCGATAAGACTGGGCTATATTCGGCAGCAAGGCAACTGGAAAGATGCGCCCTGGGTTTTCGATAACCGCATCATGCCCTCAGCTTCAGCTGCGTTAGATGAAGCTAACAGACAACTCAAAGCCCATTGGGCAGAATAGCCACCCAAACAAAAACCAGTACCTGTGTTGGGCGCTGGTTTTCACTTATCAACTTTTCAACAAGCTAGATCCTAATAATTAACCTAATTAGTTCCTAACAGATCCTAAAAGATCCCTGTCGCTCGCAGGCCGCTGGTGGCGTGGCCTACAGAGGATTGAGGTGAGTTTGAAAGGGAGGAAAGTGAGTTTGAAAGGGAAGAAAGTGAGTTTGGATGGGATTTGGGTGTGGTACAGTGGGAAACTCGGTGAGTCTGAAAGGGGAAAGCCGAGTTTTTATTCACAACCATGAGGGGTTATGGTTTGATGCAACAAAATTGTAGTAATAACATCCTGTTATTCAAGGATGCGATACCTGCTGACGAAAATTCGTCACACAGGAAACTCACAATAACAAACAGTTCGAGTGTTCAACCCGTCTCGTTATTGCGGCTTGGCGTGTTTACACCGAATATCCGATCGAAAGGAAAGGTTGGTAAGCCGTTGGACGCGAGCGAATCGCTCAGCTACCTGGAGTATGCCCGTAGTGAAGGCTACACCAACGTGGTGATCACCGGTCCACAGCTTAACTATTTCATTGATTTTCGTTGCTGGTTGGGGATTATCCATGCGTTTAGCGCATGTCCTGATGCTCTGCATGGAAATAAGATCAAGGTTAAATTCAGCGAGTTCTCGCAGTTCTGCGGGTATCCATCGAAGCGGCTAGATTCGAAATTGCGTAAGGAGATAGCCGACTCGTTAACTCGAATCAGGGCAAAGACCATCACATTCACAACGCCAGGTACCAAGAAGTTTTTGGTAACAGGCTTGCTGTTGAAGGCAGAATTTGATGTTGTCGATGATCTGGTTGTACTGGAAGCAGATGAGCGCCTTTGGGAGCTCTACAGCAATGACCACTTAAGTTTGTTACGACGCAAGCCGCTAATGGCACTGCCGAGAAATGAGACAGCCCAGGCGCTGTATACTTATTTCGAAGCGTTGCCACGACAGCCTGCGCCAATCCAAATGTCGAGGCTTCGTGAACGCTTGATGATGAATGGTAGGGTCGCAGACCAAAACCGTAAAATCACCGACGCTCTCAACGAACTGAATAGTATTGGCTATTTGCAATACGAGGTCATCAAGGCTGGACGGGACTCGGTCGTGCATGTTCACAACCGAAACCCGACGTTGGATTAAGCGAGTCATATCGGAAACCCGTCGAAAGGCGGGTTTTTTATTTGGTAAACAAAACGAATGAAAGAGTGAGTTTGAACGGGTAATTCTGATAGGAGTAAGCTTGAGAAAGGTGAGTTGTGGTGGGTATGCGTCCTGTCCAAAGTGAGTCGTAGCGGGTAACCTAGCGATAAAGTGTGTTATAGCGGGAACTGATCGGTTAAAAAGAGAACAAACTCAGGAGTTTTAGACAAGAAGCGGGCTGTAGGGACATAAAACAGGGTAAAAAATCAACATTATTCCCTTGCCATCCCATCCAATCACACCTTTTTCGTCAGGCCTTGATCAACAAGACTATATTTCCCGTTCAAACTCACCGAAACTAAGTATATATTTCCCGCTCAAACTCACTTTGGTGAGATTCGGGGCATGGTCTGAATGCAATAAAACAATAAAACTACCCGTTCAATCTCACCTTTTGACCTGGTGGCGAAAATTTCGTCACGGGCTTGGCTGGGGATACTATGGTATCAGGAGGAATTATGAATCAATTTGGTGAACAGCTGAAGCTGTACTCTGATCGCCAGCGCGATGAAAAAAAGCGGACGGCATTGGATGTTCAATACGTGCAGTCCGAAGGAAAAGAAGGTTTTCTGACGCTGAATATCTCGATGGCACCCATGACATTGGAAGGGCGCGATGTGCTCTGGGATCAGAAAATCACGATACAACTGTCCCGGTATGAATTGACCGCATTTTGCGGCGCTTTATTCGGGCTTGAAAAAGAAATGCGTGCTAAGTTCCACGGCGCGAACAAAAACAAAGGCTTTGTGGTAAATAACAATGGGTCAGTGGGTTGCGGCATGACGATCTCTGAAGCCGGGAATACAATGACATTCATGTTAGATCATGCTCGGCGAATAGAGTTGGGCGCTTTTGTACTGCGACGTCAAGCTGAAGCTTGGAAAATGTCAGCCAGTGATGTGTTGGCAATCATGCGTCAGTCGGTCAGTATCAAAAAACAGTGAGTTTGCTGAGGGGCAAACTTTCTGTTTGTGCTCCGTGGGGGAGCGATAAAAGGGGGTAAGTGTTGAAAAAGCCATTCCTGCTTCTGGCTGGTATGCTCATGTTGACAGCAGAGCTCCATGCCTCAGTCGATACATCCGATCAGCAACAGGACTCTCGCATTAATCAGATCGGTGCAAGCCCTGTGGAAACTCGGCCGTATTCTGAAATCAAACATCACGTCCATGATGGCCCGGTCGAATTATTCCTGGTTGAGGAAGTGACTTCCGTTGACCAGTCGCTGCACACCGTCGTTATTTACGACGGAAGCCGATACGAACTGAAAGGGCAGGTGGATTGGCTCAGTCCTGGAAAAGGCAACATGCCTCCTGGTGGCTGGGCATTCACTGTCTTCGCCTCTACAAAGGAAACATACGCTTGCTCGCCGGAGGTGGTGCAATCAGGCAACGGTTCATGTGTGCTGTTTGTGCCGAAAAATGAAGAAACACCGCTGTAAAGTCACAGCCCTGATTATCACAAATTTACAGACGATAATCAGGATGACGTTTCCACGGGCTGACAGGGAGGAAACCTAAAAGCCCATAAATTGAAGGTAGTCGGTATACCAGGATAATTATCCATTGTTGGGGTAACCGGCACGGCGACCGCCACCCGTAAGGGTTTTACAAACGAGTTGAGCATATGAAAATCATGATCAGGGTAATCGTATCTGTAGTGGCAATGGCCGTTTCCGCTCAGGTTGTTTCGGCAGAAATGCAATCGGTGAATTTTGTGGTGCCATCTTCAGTGGCAAATCAGGATCCGACCGGCGTAAAAAAATTACGCATGAATTTGGACCGGTTTTTTGTTAATTCTCTGGTCGAAGGGGAGCAGCAGCAACTGGTACAGCCGGTTTATTTTGAAGGGCCATATCGCTATTCACTGATCCGTGCCTTTGATGGCAATAACACCGTTATTCATCTGGCAGGCAGTAAACATGTTTTATCGGGTGTGTCGGGCAGGTTTACGCCTATGCAGGCGGGTAAAAAACTGGTGGCGTTACGTGACAGCGAAGACACCGTCTTGGTTTGTCAAGAGAGAGTGCTGCGGTTGAAGTTCGCTAAATGCTGGCAGGTTGTTCACAGTGATCTGCCGCTCGCAGTGATCCCAGAAGAAACCGAGTGAATGCATCGTAAAGTGGTCACTTTCGATCGCGCTACGTGAAATCCGAAGGAGTTTGCGGATGATTATGGCTGAATCGGTAGAATTACCGAGCTTGATTTCGTTGGGTATTACAGTTGCCAGTGCTGTGTTTTTTGTTTACTTCTGGAATAGGGATAGGCTGGGTTTTTTGTTGGTCCCGACGTTTTTTGTTTTTCTTTTGGCTTTGTCGGTCTTTTTGACTTGCTGTATGCTGCCAACTGTCAACACTGAAGACACGAAGCAAGCTAAGCATTATGCGACAGAATGCGTGTTGTTAGAAATGGGCATACCGACCCAGTTCGGCAGAATGAATAAACTGAAATGCCACGAGATCATCGAGCATGTTGGAACGGACTCTTACCAGTGGCATATGGCTCTGTACGAAAAGCTGAAGCAGAAAGAAAAGGTATAAAAAATCTGCGATCGGCGATCGGTGTGATATGCTGATGGCAACTGAAGTAGCGAGCGTGTCTGAGGGGACGCGCCGCGCGAGGGGTTCCCCCAGAGCGGGGTAGATTAAGCCACCAGCAAAATGCCGCACTAATCATGCGGCATTTTTGTTTCTAGCCATACATCACTTTAATGTAACTTCAGATCTGGAGTCATTCAGATATTTCAGGCATAAAGCTTTAAAGTCAGACTTCCATTCCTCAATTCGAAAATCATAGCGTTCTTGAAATGCACTTGTCTCTGTGTACATGGAGAACGCATAATTCTGATATAACTTTAGGGCAGTGACTGGCTGGTTAAGAGAGAAATATGCGTCGATGCATTCTTTCATCATCGGGTAGTTATGATTGGTTTTTGTGCCGCCGAAATTTAAGTCAAGCCCACCACTAGTGACTTTTTGAATAACAGGATCTGAGCTGAGCTCTGAAAAATCCATGCCTTGCTTCAAAAAATAAAGCACTTTGTCATGCGGTACTCCGAATCCCCAGTTCGACACATAAGAATTTAAGGCGGCTTTGATACTCAGAAGTCTATTTTTCGATTGTTGATATAAACCGGCTAAAGCGAGCCAGTATTCGCTGGATTCTGTGAATGAATTACAGGCCATTAGGCCGTAATGAATTGCATCCTCGATCTTTTGTTTTTCGCGAAAATGCTGTGATTGCTTAAACAAATTAACGGCAAGCAGGGGTTGTGTGCCCATTTCATCGAAAAGTCCAAAGTTTGCTCCTAGCCCTGTAATATCAAGGGCTACAGATAGTGTGTTATACGACAGTATTAACACTT
>NZ_JAALBT010000027.1:0-25052 GCF_011077905.1 Providencia sp. M-27
ATCCACCCAATCGCGATGGACGACGGTTTACGTTTCGCAATCCGTGAAGGTGGCCGTACTGTAGGTGCGGGTGTTGTTGCAAAAATTATTGCATAATACATAGCTTCATTTAGCTTTAAAGAAGGGTACCTAAATAAGGTGCCCTTTTTATTTTCTGTGAGAAAAATTTAGCCTATATAACACCATTATCGGGTGGCATTGTTTTATATGTTGAATTGTTCATATCGTAAGTAACTTCTTCTTTTAATTTAAATTACTTGAAAACAGACTTATTACTAATTAAGGGTCTTTGTAAATCACTGGTAATGATAATTGAAATGCAAATCATTTTTATTTAAACTATCTGTATGTGATTTATACAGGTAAGCATCATGTACATCTGCCTTTGTGAAGCCATTACTGATAAACAGATCAGAAATGCCGCAAGAAAATATCAAGTGACCTCGTTGAAGGGCCTACGGCAAATTTTGCCTGTAGGCTTAGAATGTGGAAAGTGTATTAGACAAACAAAGGCAATTTTATATGAAGAACAAATGATTTTTGAGGATGCGTGTGCCACTGAGGTTGCATAGTCTTTAATACCATTCAAATTTATTCCCTCGAAACCTACCATCTTTTGTTTAACAATATTTTTGTTTAAATGCATTGAGTGAAAATTATACTAACATCAATTTCAGTACTACACTTAAAAGACTGGAAGCGATGGAGGTAGAAATGAAAGGTGATAAAAAAATGATAGCCCACCTAAATAAACTACTGGGCAATGAGCTAGTTGCAATCAACCAATATTTTTTGCATGCACGTATGTTTAAAAATTGGGGACTTACCCGCCTCAATGAGATGGAATATCACGAATCAATCGATGAAATGAAACACGCAGATAAATATATAGAGCGAATTTTGTTTCTCGACGGTATTCCTAACTTACAAGACCTTGGTAAGTTAAATATCGGTGAAGATGTTGAAGAGATGTTGAAATCAGATTTGCAGCTTGAAATCGATGGAGCAAAGAATCTAAAAGAAGCTATTAAATATGCGGACTCGGTTCATGATTATGTCAGTCGAGATCTGATGATTGAAATTTTAGCTGATGAAGAAAACCATATTGATTGGATAGAAACCCAATTGGGGCTAATTAGCCGTTTGGGGCTCCAAAATTACCTACAAGCGCAGGTTAAAGAAGAATAACATAGTATTCCTACGGTCATTAACTAAGTAAATTTGTATAAAAAGCCCCCCAGTTATCTCTCTTTTCAAGATTGAGGGGGCTTTTCGATAATTCTCTTCAAAAAAAACGCACATATTTTCCTCGATTACTTGTGTTTCCCTATAATTTACGTATAATGCGCGGGCTTACTGATGAGTAAGCCCTATATTTTAGGACTGAAATATCAGTATTGAGTCAACGATTTGTTGCTCATTTAGACAATACTTCCGATTTGGAAGTTACATCAAGAACGATTACACTCTCCCATCAATCGAAATGGGTACGAGGAGTAATCATTTTACGTTTATAAATAGTTGGAGCTCTGGTCTCATGCAGAACCAAAGAATCCGTATCCGCCTGAAAGCTTTTGATCATCGTTTAATCGATCAATCAACTGCGGAAATCGTAGAGACTGCTAAGCGCACTGGTGCGCAAGTTCGTGGTCCTATCCCGCTGCCGACACGTAAAGAGCGTTTTACCGTTCTGATTTCTCCGCACGTTAACAAAGATGCGCGTGATCAGTACGAAATTCGCACTCACAAGCGTCTGGTTGACATCGTTGAGCCAACCGAAAAGACCGTTGATGCTCTGATGCGTCTGGACCTGGCTGCCGGCGTTGACGTGCAGATCAGCCTGGGTTAATCAGGTCGTCGAACGATTGAGAGGTTGAAACAATGAAAGGTTTAGTCGGTAAGAAAGTCGGTATGACTCGTATCTTCACTGAAGATGGCGTTTCTATACCTGTAACTGTTATCGAAATTGAAAATAACCGTGTTACTCAGGTTAAAACTGCAGAAACTGACGGTTATAATGCAATTCAGGTTACTACTGGTAGCAAAAAAGCTAATCGTGTAACTAAGCCTGAAGCAGGTCATTTCGCTAAAGCTGGCGTCGAAGCTGGCCGTATCCTGCGTGAATTCCGCATTGAAGATAGTGCAGAATACACAGTAGGTCAAAGCATTAGCGTTGAAATTTTCGCTGACGTTAAAAAAGTCGACGTTACTGGTACATCTAAAGGTAAAGGTTTTGCCGGCACAGTTAAGCGCTGGAATTTCCGTACTCAAGATGCTACTCACGGTAACTCCTTGTCACACCGTGTTCCGGGTTCTATCGGTCAAAACCAGACTCCGGGCAAAGTGTTTAAAGGCAAGAAAATGGCAGGCCAACTGGGTAATGAGCGTGTAACCGTTCAAAGCTTAGATGTAGTACGTGTTGACGCTGAGCGCAACCTGCTGCTGGTCAAAGGTGCTGTTCCAGGAGCAACTGGTAGCAACCTGATCGTAAAACCGGCTGTCAAGGCTTAACGTCGAGGAGATAGGAATGGAATTGGTAATGAAAGACGCGCAAAGCGCGCTGACTGTTTCCGAAACTACCTTCGGGCGTGATTTCAATGAAGCGCTTGTTCACCAAGTAGTTGTTGCGTATGCAGCTGGTGCTCGTCAAGGTACTCGTGCTCAGAAAACTCGTGCTGAAGTTTCTGGTTCTGGTAAAAAACCATGGCGTCAAAAAGGTACTGGCCGTGCACGTTCTGGTTCAGTAAAGAGCCCAATTTGGCGCTCTGGTGGTGTTAGCTTCGCAGCTAAACCACAGGACCACAGTCAAAAAGTAAATAAGAAGATGTACCGTGGTGCTTTAAAAAGCATCCTCTCTGAGTTGGTACGTCAAGATCGTCTGATCGTTGTCGAGAAGTTCTCTGTTGAAGCACCTAAAACTAAGTTGCTGGCACAGAAACTGAAAGATATGGCTCTGGAAGATGTTCTGATCATCACTGCTGAATTAGATGAAAATCTGTTTTTAGCAGCGCGCAACCTGTATAAGGTTGACGTTCGTGATGCAGCAGGTATTGATCCAGTTAGCCTGATCGCCTTCGACAAAGTGGTTATGACTGCTGATGCTGTGAAGCAAGTTGAGGAGATGCTGGCATGATCCGTGAAGAACGTCTGCTAAAAGTACTGCGCGCGCCGCATGTATCTGAAAAAGCTTCTACAGCGATGGAAAAAAGCAATACCATCGTTCTCAAAGTTGCGAAAGACGCGACTAAAGCAGAAATCAAAGCTGCTGTACAGAAACTGTTTGAAGTTGAAGTTGAAGGTGTTAACACTTTGCTAGTTAAAGGCAAAACTAAACGCCACGGTCAGCGTTTCGGTCGTCGTAGCGACTGGAAAAAAGCTTACGTCACGCTGAAAGAAGGCCAAAATTTGGACTTCATTAGCGGTGCTGAGTAAGTCGGAGGAGTAAAGAACAATGGCAGTTGTTAAATGTAAACCTACGTCTCCGGGCCGTCGCCACGTAGTTAAAGTGGTTAACCCTGAGCTGCATAAGGGTAAACCTTATGCTCCGCTGTTAGAAAAAAACAGCAAATCCGGTGGTCGTAACAACAATGGCCGTATCACTACCCGTCATATCGGTGGTGGCCATAAGCAGCATTATCGTTTAGTTGACTTCAAACGCAACAAAGACGGTGTTCCTGCAGTTGTTGAGCGTTTGGAGTATGATCCAAATCGTTCTGCGAACATTGCACTGGTTCTATATAAAGACGGTGAACGTCGTTATATTCTTGCACCAAAAGGCCTGAAAGCTGGCGACCAGATTCAATCTGGTGTTGATTCAGCAATCAAAGCTGGTAACGCACTGCCGATGCGCAACATCCCTGTTGGTTCTACAGTTCATAACATCGAACTGAAACCAGGTAAAGGTGGACAGTTAGCGCGTTCAGCAGGTACTTACGCTCAAATCGTTGCTCGTGATGGTGCTTATGTCACATTACGTCTGCGTTCTGGTGAAATGCGTAAAGTTTTAGCTGATTGCCGTGCAACTCTTGGTGAAGTTGGTAACGCTGAACATATGTTACGTGTTCTCGGTAAAGCTGGTGCTAGCCGCTGGCGTGGTGTTCGTCCTACCGTTCGCGGTACTGCGATGAACCCAGTAGACCATCCACATGGTGGTGGTGAAGGCCGTAACTTTGGTAAACACCCAGTAACACCATGGGGCGTTCAAACCAAAGGTAAGAAAACTCGTAGCAACAAGCGTACTGATCAATTCATCGTACGTCATCGTTCTAAAAAATAATTAGAGGATAAACCATGCCACGTTCTCTCAAGAAAGGTCCTTTTATTGACCTGCACTTGCTGAAGAAGGTAGAGAAAGCGGTGGAAAGCGGAGACAAGAAGCCTCTTAAGACTTGGTCCCGTCGTTCAACGATCTTTCCTAATATGATCGGATTGACCATCGCTGTCCATAATGGTCGTCAGCATGTTCCAGTTTTTGTAACCGACGAAATGGTTGGTCACAAACTGGGTGAATTCGCACCGACTCGCACTTATCGCGGCCACGCGGCAGATAAGAAAGCTAAGAAACGTTAAGGATAGGAGGAAGAGATGGAAACTTTAGCTATGCATCGCCACGCTCGTTCTTCTGCCCAGAAGGTTCGCTTAGTTGCCGACCTGATTCGCGGTAAGAAAGTGTCGCAAGCTCTGGAAATTCTGACCTACACCAACAAGAAAGCTGCTGGTTTAGTGAAGAAAGTACTTGAATCTGCAATTGCTAACGCAGAGCAAAACGATGGCGCTGACATTGATGACCTGAAAGTTGCGAAAATTTTCGTAGACGAAGGTCCAACCATGAAACGCATCATGCCGCGTGCGAAAGGCCGTGCAGATCGTATTCTTAAGCGCACCAGCCACATTACTGTGGTTGTGTCCGATCGCTGAGACTCTGGAGACTAGCAATGGGTCAGAAAGTACATCCTAATGGTATTCGCCTGGGTATTGTCAAACCTTGGAACTCTACCTGGTATGCGAACACCAATGAATTCGCTGACAACCTAGACAGCGATTTTAAAGTACGTCAGTACTTGAATAAAGAACTGGCAAAAGCGTCAATCTCTCGCATCGTTATCGAACGTCCTGCGAAAAGCATCCGTGTGACTATTCACACTGCTCGCCCAGGTATCGTTATCGGTAAGAAAGGTGAAGACGTTGAAAAACTGCGTAAAACAGTAGCGGATATCGCTGGTGTTCCTGCGCAAATCAATATCGCCGAAGTTCGTAAACCAGAACTAGACGCTAAATTAGTTGCTGACAGCATTTCTTCACAGCTGGAACGTCGTGTTATGTTCCGTCGTGCTATGAAGCGTGCAGTACAGAACGCAATGCGTCTGGGCGCTAAAGGTATTAAAGTTGAAGTCAGTGGCCGTTTAGGCGGTGCTGAAATCGCTCGTACCGAGTGGTATCGTGAAGGCCGTGTGCCACTGCACACATTACGTGCTGATATCGATTACAACACTTCAGAAGCGCACACCACTTACGGTGTTCTCGGCGTTAAGGTATGGATCTTCAAAGGTGAGATTCTGGGTGGTATGGCTGCTGTTGAACAAGCTGAGAAACCAGCTGCTCAACCTAAAAAGCAGCAGCGTAAAGGCCGCAAGTAAGGAGAGTCGCTGATGTTACAACCAAAGCGTACAAAATTCCGTAAGGTGCACAAAGGCCGCAACCGTGGTCTAGCGCAAGGTACGGATGTTAGCTTCGGCACTTTCGGTCTTAAAGCTGTTGGCCGTGGTCGTCTGACTGCACGTCAGATCGAAGCGGCACGTCGTGCTATGACCCGTGCTATTAAGCGTCAAGGTAAAATCTGGATCCGTGTGTTCCCAGACAAACCAATCACTGAGAAACCACTCGAAGTTCGTATGGGTAAAGGTAAAGGTAACGTAGAATATTGGGTTGCCTTAATCCAGCCTGGTAAAGTTCTATACGAAATGGACGGTGTGCCTGAAGAGCTGGCTCGTGAGGCATTCTCTTTGGCAGCAGCGAAACTGCCTATCAAAACCACCTTTGTAACTAAGACGGTGATGTAATGAAAGCACAAGAGCTGCGCGAAAAAAGCGTTGAAGAGCTGAATGCTGAACTTTTGAACCTGTTACGTGAACAATTTAATTTACGTATGCAGGCTGCAAGTGGTCAGCTGCAACAGTCTCATCTGTTGAAACAAGTGCGTCGCGATATCGCACGTGTGAAGACTTTACTGACTGAGAAGGCAGGTGCGTAATGAGCGATAAAATCCGTACTCTGCAAGGTCGTGTAGTTAGCGATAAAATGGAGAAATCTATTGTTGTTGCTATCGAGCGTATGGTGAAACACCCTCTGTATGGTAAATTCATCCGTCGTACGACTAAATTGCACGTACATGACGAGAACAATGAATGTGGAATCGGTGACGTGGTAGAAATCCGCGAAACTCGTCCACTGTCTAAGACTAAGTCTTGGGCCTTAGTTCGCGTTGTAGAAAAAGCTGTTCTGTAATAGAATAACTTTTCCTGATGAATAAACGGCTCTTTTTTGACTGAGCCGTTTATTTTTTTCTGTCCAACACGATGATGTGGTGTTATAATGCCGCGCCCTCGTAGTATGGGTATATTTGAACGGCCTCTTCATAATGAGGTGGCTCAGTAGTAGTTGACATTTAGCGGAGCACTAAAATGATCCAAGAACAGACTATGCTGAACGTGGCCGACAACTCCGGTGCACGTCGCGTAATGTGTATCAAGGTTCTAGGTGGCTCGCACCGTCGCTATGCACATGTAGGCGACATCATTAAAATTACTGTTAAAGAAGCAATTCCACGCGGTAAAGTTAAAAAGGGTGATGTCCTGAAAGCGGTAGTGGTGCGCACCAAGAAGGGTGTACGTCGCCCTGACGGTTCTGTCATTCGCTTCGATGGTAATGCTTGTGTGTTATTAAATAACAACAGCGAGCAAGTAATCGGTACGCGTATTTTTGGGCCGGTAACTCGTGAACTTCGTAATGAGAAGTTTATGAAAATTATCTCTCTGGCACCTGAAGTACTCTAAGGAGCGAACTATGGCAGCGAAAATCCGTCGTGATGACGAAGTTATCGTGCTAACTGGGAAAGACAAAGGTAAGCGCGGTAAAGTAAAACAGGTTATTTCTTCTAGTAAAGTTATCGTTGAAGGTATCAATCTGGTTAAAAAACATCAGAAGCCTGTACCGGCTCTGAACCAACCAGGTGGCATCGTTGAAAAAGAAGCGGCTATTCAAGTTTCTAACGTTGCAATCTTTAACGCGGCAACTGGCAAGGCTGACCGTGTAGGCTTTAGATTCGAAGACGGCAAAAAAGTCCGTTTCTTCAAGTCTAACAGTGAAACTATCAAGTAATTTTTGGAGTATACGATGGCGAAACTGCATGATTACTATAAAGACGAAGTAGTTAATAAGCTCATGACTGAGTTTAATTACACTTCTGTCATGCAAGTCCCTCGGGTCGAGAAGATCACCCTGAATATGGGTGTTGGTGAAGCGATTGCTGATAAAAAACTGCTGGATAACGCAGCAGCTGATTTAACAGCAATCTCAGGTCAAAAACCTTTGATCACCAAAGCACGCAAATCTGTTGCAGGCTTCAAAATCCGTCAGGGCTATCCAATCGGCTGTAAAGTAACCCTGCGTGGCGAACGCATGTGGGAGTTCCTTGAGCGTCTGATTTCTATTGCTGTACCACGTATTCGTGACTTCCGTGGCTTGCCCGCTAAGTCTTTCGATGGTCGCGGTAACTACAGCATGGGTGTTCGTGAACAAATCATCTTCCCTGAAATCGATTACGATAAAGTGGATCGCGTACGTGGTTTAGATATTACTATCACCACTACTGCGAAATCAGATGACGAAGGTCGCGCACTGTTAGCAGCGTTCAACTTCCCGTTCCGCAAGTAAGGCAGGGTACTCATGGCTAAGAAATCTATGAAAGCGCGTGATGTTAAACGTGCTAAATTAGCTGAGAAATTCTTCGCAAAACGCGTAGAACTGAAAGCTATCATCTCTGATGTTAAAGCATCTGATGAAGATCGCTGGGACGCTGTTCTCAAGCTGCAAACACTGCCACGTGATTCAAGTCCTTCTCGTCAGCGTAATCGCTGCCGTCAAACAGGGCGTCCGCACGGTTTCCTGCGGAAGTTTGGTCTGAGCCGTATTAAAGTCCGTGAAGCCGCTATGCGCGGTGAAATCCCGGGCCTTAAAAAGGCAAGTTGGTAATTCCATTTGAATCACGGGAGTAAAGACAGATGAGCATGCAAGATCCCATCGCGGATATGCTGACCCGTATCCGTAACGGTCAGGCCGCGAACAAAGTTGCGGTCACCATGCCTTCCTCCAAGCTGAAAGTGGCAATTGCCAAAGTGCTGAAGGAAGAAGGTTATATTGAAGATTTTAAAATTGAAGGCGACATCAAGCCAGAACTGGAACTGACTTTACGTTATTTCCAAGGTAAGGCTGTTGTAGAAAGCATTCAGCGTGTAAGCCGCCCAAGTCTGCGCATCTATAAGAAAAAAGATGAGCTGCCACAAGTTATGGCTGGTTTAGGTATCGCTGTTATTTCTACCTCTAAAGGTGTCATGACTGATCGTGCAGCTCGCCAAGCTGGTCTTGGTGGCGAGATTCTCTGCTACGTAGCTTAATTCGGGAGGAAAGAATGTCTCGTGTGGCAAAAGCACCCGTCGTCATTCCTGCCGGCGTAGAGGTAAAACTCAACGGTCAGGTTATTTCGATTAAGGGTAAAAACGGCGAGCTTACTCGTACTATCCATAATGCAGTTGAAGTTAAAAACGAAGACAACCAACTGACTTTCGCTCCTCGTGAAGGTTTTGAAGATGCATGGGCACAAGCGGGTACGACTCGTTCACTGTGCAATGCAATGGTTGTTGGTGTTACCGAAGGCTTCACTAAAAAGCTTCAACTGGTCGGTGTTGGTTACCGTGCAGCAATCAAAGGCAATGCTGTAAGCTTGTCTTTAGGTTTTTCGCATCCGGTTGAACACGCACTGCCAGCAGGCATTACTGCTGAATGCCCAACACAAACTGAAATCGTACTGAAAGGTGCGGATAAGCAAGTGATTGGTCAAGTTGCAGCAGAACTGCGTGCTTACCGTCGTCCTGAGCCTTATAAAGGTAAAGGTGTTCGTTACGCCGATGAAATCGTGCGTACCAAAGAGGCTAAGAAGAAGTAAGGTAACACTATGGATAAGAAAGCAGCTCGTATCCGTCGTGCGACCCGCGCACGCCGTAAGATCCAAGAGTTGGGTGCGACTCGCCTGGTGGTACATCGTACTCCACGCCATATTTATGCGCAGGTTATCGCACCGAACGGTTCTGAAACATTGGTTGCAGCTTCTACTACAGAAAAAGCTATCAATGAACAAGTTAAGTTTACTGGAAACAAAGACGCAGCAGCAATTGTTGGTAAGTTAGTTGCTGAACGCGCACTGGAAAAAGGCATCACTGTTGTTGCTTTTGACCGTTCTGGTTTCCAATATCATGGTAGAGTCCAGGCACTGGCAGATGCTGCCCGTGAAGCTGGCCTTCAGTTCTAAGGTAGAGGTGTAAGATGTCTCACATCGAAAAACAAGCTGGCGAACTGCAGGAAAAGCTGATCGCGGTAAACCGCGTAGCAAAAACCGTTAAAGGTGGCCGTATTTTCAGCTTTACCGCACTGACTGTAGTTGGTGATGGTAACGGTCGCGTTGGTTTTGGCTACGGCAAAGCGCGCGAAGTTCCGGCAGCAATCCAGAAAGCGATGGAAAAAGCCCGTCGCAGTATGAAAACCGTTGCTCTAAACAACGGCACATTGTTCCACCCTGTGAAAGGTACACACACTGGTTCTCGTGTGTTTATGCAACCTGCTCACGAAGGTACCGGTATCATTGCCGGCGGTGCAATGCGTGCTGTTTTAGAAGTAGCTGGAGTTCGCAACGTACTGGCTAAAACCTATGGTTCCACAAACCCAATCAACGTGGTTCGTGCAACACTGGATGCTTTAGACAGCATGAAGTCTCCAGAAATGGTCGCAGCTAAGCGTGGAAAATCCGTCGAAGAAATTCTGGGGTAATCGGCTATGGCTAAGACTATTAAAATTACACAAGTTCGCAGTTCAATCGGTCGTCTGCCTAAGCATAAGGCAACACTGGTCGGTTTAGGTCTGCGTCGCATTGGTCATACAGTAGAGCGCGAGGATACTCCTGCTGTACGTGGTATGGTCAACTTGGTTTCCTACATGGTTAAAGTTGAGGAGTAAGAGATGCGTTTAAATACTCTGTCTCCGGCTGAAGGTGCCAAGCACGCGCCTAAACGCGTAGGTCGTGGTATCGGTTCTGGTCTGGGTAAAACCGGCGGCCGTGGTCACAAAGGTCAGAAATCTCGTTCTGGCGGTGGCGTACGTCGTGGTTTCGAAGGTGGCCAGATGCCTTTATACCGTCGTTTGCCGAAATTCGGCTTCACTTCACGTAAAGCAATGATCACTGCAGAGATTCGTCTGTCTGATTTTGCTGCTGTTGAAGGCGATGTTATTGATCTGAACGCACTGAAAGCCGCGAACGTTGTTGGCATCCAGATTGAATACGCTAAAGTTATTCTGTCTGGCGAAGTGAACCGTGCAGTTACTGTACGTGGCCTTCGTGTTACTAAAGGTGCTCGCGCTGCAATCGAAGCTGCCGGCGGTAAAATTGAGGAATAAGTGACAGATGGCTAAACAACCAGGATTAGATTTTCAAAGTGCCAAAGGTGGAGCTGGCGAACTTAAACGCAGACTTTTGTTTGTAATTGGTGCGCTAATTGTTTTCCGAATTGGTTCTTTTATTCCAATCCCTGGTATTGATGCCACTGTGCTTGCCAAATTGCTCGAACAGCAACAAGGCACCATCATTGAAATGTTTAACATGTTCTCTGGTGGTGCTCTTAGCCGTGCTTCTATCTTTGCTTTGGGTATCATGCCGTATATTTCGGCATCGATTATTATCCAATTATTATCTGTGGTTAATCCACGATTAGCAGAGATCAAGAAGGAAGGAGAAGCAGGTCGTCGGAAGATAAGCCAATATACTCGCTGGGGTACTCTGGTATTAGCAATATTCCAATCTATTGGTATTGCAATGGGTCTACCGAATATGCCAGGGATGCAAGGGTTAGTTATTGATCCAGGCCTCCCGTTCTACTTTACGGCAGTTGTTAGCTTAGTCACAGGAACAATGTTCCTAATGTGGTTGGGTGAACAGATAACTGAAAGAGGTATCGGTAACGGTATTTCTATCATTATCTTCGCTGGTATTGTTGCGGGATTACCGCCGGCCATTGGCCATACCATCGAGCAAGCTCGGCAGGGCGATCTGCACTTCCTCCTGTTGCTGTTGGTTGCGGTGTTAGTATTCGCGGTTACTTTCTTTGTTGTGTTTATGGAACGTGGACAACGCCGAATCGTCGTTAATTACGCTAAACGTCAGCAAGGTCGCCGTGTTTATGCAGCACAAAGTACACATTTACCGTTAAAAGTGAATATGGCGGGTGTAATTCCTGCAATTTTTGCTTCCAGTATCATACTATTCCCGGGTACAATAGCATCTTGGTTTGGTGATGGAACTGGCTGGGACTGGCTGACGACTATTTCTATGTATTTGCAGCCTGGTCAACCGTTATATGTGCTACTTTATGCATCTGCGATCATCTTCTTCTGTTTCTTCTATACGGCGTTGGTTTTCAACCCAAGAGAAACGGCAGATAACCTGAAGAAGTCCGGTGCATTTGTACCAGGAATTCGTCCGGGAGAGCAAACGGCCAAGTACATTGATAAGGTAATGACTCGCTTAACACTAGTTGGCGCATTATATATTACCTTCATCTGCCTAATCCCGGAGTTCATGCGTGACGCAATGAAAGTACCTTTCTATTTTGGTGGTACTTCCCTCTTAATCGTGGTTGTCGTTATCATGGACTTTATGGCTCAAGTGCAAACTCTAATGATGTCAAGTCAGTATGAGTCTGCATTGAAGAAAGCAAACCTGAAAGGTAAGTAATCACTTAGTGTGGTTATGGTTTGCTTAGAAGTTACGGAGAGTAAAAATGAAAGTTCGTGCTTCCGTCAAGAAATTATGCCGTAACTGCAAAATTATTCGTCGCAATGGTAGCGTTCGTGTAATTTGCAGTGTTGAACCAAGACATAAACAACGTCAAGGTTAAGAAAAAGCATTTTTTTCTTGCAAAGTTGGGTTGAGCTGGCTAAATTAGCCAGCCAATCTTTTTTATCTAAGATACATTATTGTTTGAGTATCCTGAAAACGGGCTTTTCAGCACAGTAATGTATATTTTAACTTAGGAGTGCATAGTGGCCCGTATAGCAGGCATTAACATTCCTGATCATAAACATACCGTAATCGCTTTAACATCGATTTTCGGCATCGGCAAGACCCGTTCACAGGCTATCTGTGAAGCAACTGGTATTGCTGAAAATGTTAAGATCAGTGAGCTGTCTGAAGAACAAATCGACAAGCTGCGTGACGAAGTTGCTAAATACGTTGTAGAAGGTGACTTACGTCGTGAAATTACCCTGAGCATCAAGCGTCTGATGGACCTTGGATGTTACCGTGGTTTACGTCATCGTCGTGGTCTTCCTGTACGCGGACAGCGTACTAAGACTAACGCTCGTACCCGTAAGGGTCCGCGTAAGCCGATCAAGAAATAAGTCGGGGTATTGAATAATGGCAAAAGCACCAATTCGTGCACGTAAGCGTGTAAGAAAACAAGTCTCAGACGGTGTGGCTCATATCCATGCTTCTTTCAACAACACAATCGTTACTATTACTGACCGTCAAGGTAACGCATTAGGTTGGGCAACTGCCGGTGGTTCCGGTTTCCGTGGTTCTCGCAAATCTACTCCGTTCGCAGCTCAGGTTGCAGCAGAGCGTTGCGCAGAAGCTGTGAAAGAATACGGAATCAAAAACCTGGAAGTTATGGTTAAGGGACCGGGTCCGGGTCGCGAATCAACAATTCGTGCTCTGAACGCCGCTGGTTTTCGCATCACTAATATTACTGATGTGACTCCTATCCCTCATAACGGTTGTCGCCCACCGAAAAAACGTCGCGTTTAATACGTTTCGTTTTTTTTAGGACTGTTGGAGAAAGAAAATGGCTAGATATTTGGGTCCTAAGCTCAAGCTGAGCCGTCGCGAAGGAACAGACCTCTTCCTGAAGTCTGGTGTTCGCGCGATTGACACCAAGTGTAAATTAGAACAGGCTCCAGGCCAGCACGGTGCGCGTAAACCGCGTCTGTCTGACTATGGCGTCCAGTTACGTGAAAAACAAAAAGTTCGTCGTATCTACGGTGTTCTGGAACGTCAATTCCGTAACTATTACAAAGAAGCAACACGTCTGAAAGGCAACACAGGTGAAAACCTGCTGACTTTGCTTGAAGGTCGTCTTGATAACGTCGTTTACCGTATGGGCTTTGGCGCAACTCGCGCAGAAGCACGTCAAATGGTTAGCCATAAAGCTATCATGGTAAATGGCCGTGTAGTTAATATCGCTTCTTATCAGGTTTCCCCGAATGACGTTATCAGCGTTCGTGAGAAAGCTAAAAAACAGTCTCGTATTAAGGCTGCTTTAGAGCTGGCTGAACAGCGTGAGAAGCCAACTTGGCTGGAAGTTGATGCTGCTAAAATGGAAGGTGTGTTCAAACGTATTCCTGAACGTACTGACTTGTCTGCGGACATTAACGAACACCTGATCGTCGAGCTTTACTCCAAGTAAAGCTTAGCACCAAAGAGAGGACACAATGCAGGGTTCTGTGACAGAGTTTCTAAAACCGCGCCTGGTAGATATCGAGCAAGTGAGTTCGACGCACGCTAAGGTGACCCTTGAGCCTTTAGAGCGTGGCTTTGGCCATACTCTTGGTAACGCACTGCGCCGTATTCTGCTTTCGTCTATGCCGGGTTGTGCGGTGACAGAGGTTGAGATTGATGGTGTACTGCATGAGTACAGCACCAAAGAAGGTGTACAGGAAGATATCCTGGAGATTCTCCTCAACCTGAAAGGGCTGGCGGTAAAAGTTCAGGGGAAAGATGAAGTTATTTTAACCTTGAATAAATCTGGCATTGGCCCTGTGACTGCAGCCGACATCATCCATGATGGTGATGTCGAAATCGTCAAGCCACAGCACATCATCTGCCACCTTACTGACGAAAGCGCATCTATTAATATGCGAATTAAAGTACAGCGTGGTCGTGGTTATGTGCCGGCTTCTGCCCGAGTTCATTCGGAAGAAGATGAGCGCCCAATCGGTCGTTTGTTAGTCGATGCTTGCTACAGCCCAGTAGAGCGTATTGCCTACAATGTTGAAGCAGCTCGTGTTGAGCAACGTACAGACTTGGATAAGTTAGTTATTGAAATGGAAACTAACGGTACAATCGATCCTGAAGAGGCGATTCGCCGTGCGGCAACCATTCTGGCTGAACAACTTGAAGCTTTTGTTGACTTACGTGATGTTCGTCAGCCTGAAGTTAAAGAAGAAAAACCAGAATTCGATCCTATCTTATTGCGCCCAGTTGACGATCTGGAATTGACTGTCCGCTCTGCTAACTGCCTCAAAGCAGAAGCTATCCACTACATCGGTGATCTGGTACAGCGTACAGAAGTTGAGTTGCTCAAAACTCCGAATCTTGGTAAGAAATCTCTTACTGAAATTAAGGACGTCTTGGCATCTCGTGGTCTTTCTCTGGGCATGCGTCTAGAAAATTGGCCACCAGCAAGTATTGCTGATGATTAAGATCACAGGTTAAGGTTTTACTGAGAAGGATAAGGTCATGCGCCATCGTAAGAGTGGTCGTCAATTGAACCGCAACAGCAGCCACCGCCAAGCTATGTTCCGTAACATGGCAGGTTCTTTAGTTCGTCATGAGATCATCAAGACGACTCTGCCTAAAGCGAAAGAACTGCGTCGCGTCGTTGAGCCGCTGATTACTCTTGCCAAGACCGACAGCGTAGCTAATCGTCGTCTGGCATTCGCACGTACTCGTGATAACGAGATCGTTGCAAAATTATTTAATGAACTGGGACCTCGTTTCGCAGCTCGTGCAGGTGGTTACACTCGTATTCTTAAGTGTGGCTACCGTACAGGTGACAACGCTCCGATGGCTTACATCGAGCTTGTTGACCGTGCTGTTGAGTCTCAAGAAGCAGCAGCAGAGTAATCTGCCGTCGCTTTCAAGAAAACCGGGTATATTTGCCCGGTTTTTTTGTACCTGCTATTCTTATCTTTCCAAATAATTTTTTCCCTTGAATTTTTCGTGATTAACCCTTATTTACAGGTGAGTACGATGAGCATGTATAAGATAGGTGAAATTGCTAGGCTCGCAGATGTGACGCCTGATACGATCCGTTTTTATGAAAAACAAGGTTTGATGGGGCATAAAGAGAGAACTGAAGGTGGGTATCGGTTATTTACTGAGAAAGACCTCCAGCGATTACGTTTTATTCGTTATGCAAAGCAGCTAGGCTTTACTTTAGAAGCTATCACTGAACTGCTTTCAATTCGAGTGGATCCAGAACATCATACCTGTCAAGAATCTAAACAGATTGTTGATCTCAGATTACTTGAAGTTGAAAAAAAGATACAAGAGCTTATTATTATGCGTGATTCACTGAAAATGTTAAGCTCGGCATGTTGTGGTGAAGAACATGCGACAACCTATTGCTCTATTATGGAGATATTAGAAAAAGGGGCGTCTAAAGTTTATTAATTCTATAATCTGTTAACTATATAAAGGTATGTTATGAGCAAATATCAACATAAACGTGGTGAGATTAAAGATAATGCGATTGAAGCATTACTCCATGACCCACTATTTCGTCAAAGAGTTGAAAAAAATAAAAAAGGGAAAGGAAGTTATACAAGAAAGGAAAAGAATAAGAATTCAGTTAATTGGGAGGCCAGTGGTAATAGGTTTATTTACTTATTACCACTGGCCTTTTAGTTAATTTTTATTTTGTTCTTTTAAAAGATCACGTATTTCTGATAACAGGACTTCTTCTTTAGATGGTGGAGCTGGTTCAGCTGGTGCTGCTTCCTTTTCACGGCGAACTTTATTCATGATCTTAATTGCCATAAAGATAGCGAACGCAACAATAACGAAGTCAAAAACGGTTTGTATAAACATACCATAATTTAGTACTACCGCAGGTAAATCCCCTTGTGCTTCCTTTAATACCACGCTGAATGATTTGAAATCAACACCTCCGATCAGTAAACCTAGCGGAGGCATGATGATATCAGCAACTAATGAAGATACAATTTTACCAAATGCAGCACCAATAATAATACCAACTGCCATATCCACTACATTGCCCTTCATAGCAAATTCGCGGAAATCTTTTAAAAAGCTCATTAGACGACCCCTTAATAAATAATTCAATTGAAACAAAACATGTATTAGGTTAACAAATTATAGTCGCTAAAATTATTAAGCTACAAATATTTACTATGTTTATTTTTATAAGAAGAATGGACTTGGTTGGAATAATTTTTCAACTTCGGGTACATATTTTTTATCTGTAATAAACATAATGACATGGTCGCCTTGTTCAATGGTATGGTAATCACTAGCTATAATGACTTCTTCTTCACGAACAATTGCACCAATAATAGTTCCTGGAGGAAGTTTAATTTCAGATATTTTTTTACCAACCACTTTTGACGTATTTTCATCACCGTGTGCAATTGCTTCAATAGCTTCCGCTACGCCTCTTCTTAAAGATGAAACATTGACTATATCCGCTTTTCTAACATGGCTTAATAAAGCAGAAATTGTTGCCTGTTGAGGTGAAATCGCAATATCAATTACCCCTCCTTGAACGAGTTCAACATATGCAGAGCGTTGTATAAGCACCATTGCTTTTTTAGCGCCCATTTTTTTTGCTAACATTGCAGACATAATATTAGCTTCATCATCATTTGTTAGGGCAATAAAAACATCCATTTGCTCAATATGTTCTTCTGTGAGTAACTCTTGGTCGGATGCATCGCCATAAAATACAATGGTATCATGTAGTAACTCAGCAAGTTCTGTTGCGCGCTTCTGGTTGCGCTCAATAAGTTTCACGCTGTAATCTTTTTCTAGTCGCCTTGCTAGGCCGGCTCCGACGTTACCACCACCCACTATCATCAAACGTTTGTAGGGTTTTTCTAGTCTTTGCAGCTCACTCATTACAGCTCGGATATGTTGCGTTGAAGCAACAAAAAAAACCTCATCACCTGCTTCAATGATTGTTGAGCCTTGTGGGCGAATAGGCCTATCTTGGCGGAAAATAGCGACAACACGAGTATCAATATGTGGCATGTGTTCGCGCAAGCTCGATAGCGCATTACCAACGAGTGAACCGCCGTAATAAGCTTTTACAGCAACTATGCTGACTTTGCCTTCTGCAAAGTTTACAACCTGAAGCGCGCCAGGGTATTGAATTAATTTATAGATATAGTCGATAACTAATTGTTCTGGCGATATTAAATAGTCAATCGGGATTTGTTCAGGCAGAAACAGTTTGTCGGCTTCACGGATATATTCAGTCGCCCTGATACGCGCTATCTTATTTGGGGTATTAAATAGGCTATACGCAATTTGGCAAGCAATCATGTTAGTTTCATCGGAATTGGTGACCGCTACCAACATATCCGCATCTTCTGCGCCTGCATCTCGAAGCACTCTAGGGTGAGAACCATGACCATTTACCACTCGAAGATCGAATTGATCCTGTAATTGACGTAACCGATCAGCATCGGTATCAACGACGGTAATATCATTGTTCTCATCAACTAAATTTTCAGCAAGTGTTCCGCCAACTTGCCCAGCACCTAGAATAATGATCTTCATTACATCTTCCTATATCAGAGAGCTGGCTACAATTTACTACACTTTTTTGACTAAGCGTGCATAAAAGAAACCATCACCACCATGAGTACTTGGTAATACTTGTAACCCAGCATCGGTTCCATCATTTAGACTGGCATCATTATGTTTAGATAGGAAATATTGTATTTGCTTTCCATTTTCTTCGGGCATAATTGAGCAAGTCGCATAGACTAGCGTGCCGCCCGGTTTTAAATAAGGCCAGATAGCTTCAAGAATTTGAGCTTGTAGCTGCGCTAATTCATTTATGTCTGAGTCACGACGTAGCCATTTGATATCAGGATGACGCCTAATAACGCCTGTAGCAGAACAAGGAGCATCAAGTAAAATACGATCAAATCGCTGATCTTTAGCCCATGTTTCGGGGAGTGTACCGTCTCCTTGTATAACAACAGCGTGTTGCTTAAGGCGAATCAGATTTTCTTTTACTCTTTTAAGGCGATGTTCATCGATATCTACAGCAATAACATTCGCTTTAGGAGCTAGCTCCAAAATATGGGTTGTTTTTCCACCGGGTGCAGCACATAAATCTAAAATACTTTCCCCATTTTGAGGTTCTAGCAATTCAGCACAGCCTTGAGCTGAGACATCTTGTACTGTAGACCAGCCATCTTCAAAGCCCGGAAGACGAGATACTGCGGTGGGTTCATCTAACCGAATAGCATTTGGGTGTAAAGGGTGCAAATGTGCGGTTATCTCAGACTGTTCTAATAAGTTGAGATACTGTGCAGCAGTGTGATGTTGAGAATTTACTCTTAACCACATAGGTGGTCGTTGGTTATTTGCCTCAATAATAGATTGCCAATCATCTGGATAGGCTGTTTGTAGGCGTTTTAATAACCAGCTCGGATGCAAATATTGGCTAGTGTTGTTAGCTATTCTCTCTTCTAGCTGTGCTTGCTGGCGCTGAAATGAACGTAACACGCCATTAATAAGCCCTTTTAATTGGGGCTTTTTCAGTGCAACCGCTCCATCTACTGTTTCAGCTAATGCCGCATGAGGGGGAATGCGAGTATAAAGGAGCTGGTAGATACCAACCATGATTAAGTAATGTAGAATTCTTTGTTTACCCGTTAATGGTTTTTCCATTAGCTGGTTAATAAACCATTCAAGCTTAGGTAAATAACGTAGAACACCAAAGCAAATTTCTTGTAATAATGCTTTGTCTTTATCATTGATATTACGTTGTAAGTCAGGCAGTACAGTACTTAATGATTGGCCATTATCAAGGACTTGGTTAATTGCTGTTGCCGCAATACTGCGTAAATTATATGTATTTTTCATATAGAGAAGATGAATTCATTAGTGACTGAAATAAAACAGCCTGAAGGCATCAGGCTGTTTACAAGTTCGTTATGCTAGAATTTGCTCTGGGATAAACCATTCGCGACGAGAGTTTAGGATATCTTGTGCACTCATTGCTTTCTTGCCAGGCGGTTGTAGCTGAGTAATATTTAGTATGCCATTTCCTGTGGCAATGGATATACCTTTTTTATCAGCGCTAATAATTGTTCCTGGTTGCTTATCATGGGCTTCTGTGAGTACTTCAGCTTGCCAAACTTTAATGAGTTGTTCTTCAACCATGAAATAGCTCATTGGCCAAGGATTGAAAGCACGAATGCAACGCTCAATATGTACAGCATCATCTTGCCAATTAATACGAGCTTCTTCTTTCGATAATTTTTCTGCGTAATTTGCTAATGACCCGTCTTGTTTTTCAGCAATGCATTGGCCTGAAGATAGCATTTCAACAGTATGAATTAATGCTTCAGGGCCTGTTATTGCTAATTTATCATATAACGAGGCGCTAGTATCATTAGGGGTAATTGGACAGATTGCTTTGTAAAGCATGTCACCAGTATCTAAACCTGCGTCCATTTGCATAATAGTCACACCAGTTTCCGTATCACCAGCCCAAATAGAACGTTGAATAGGTGCAGCTCCTCTCCAGCGAGGCAGTAAAGAGCCGTGAACATTCAAGCAACCTAAGCGAGGGATATCGAGAACTGCTTGCGGTAAAATCAAACCGTAGGCAACAACTATCATTAGGTCAGCATTTTGGTTTTTTATCCACTGCTGGTTTTCGCTATCCTTAAGAGAAACTGGCTGAAAAACAGGTAGTTGGTGTTCTTCAGCGAGAACCTTGACAGGACTCGGTGTTAACTTTTTGCCTCTTCCAGCAGGTTTGTCATGGCGAGTGAGGACGCCAACGACTTTGTGTCTGGTATCTAAGAGAGCAGCTAAGTGTTTGGCCGCAAAATCTGGTGTACCCGCAAAAATAATTTTCAATGGCTCTGACACGTTAATTTCCCTATTTATATGTAGCGAATTAGCTATTTTTGGCTTCTTTTGCTCTTAGTCTGTCTAATTTTTCAACTTTCTGGCGGATGCGCTGACGTTTTAAAGGTGATAAGTAGTCAACAAATAGCTTACCAACAAGGTGGTCCATTTCATGTTGGATACAGATAGCTAATAAACCATCAGCCTCTAGTTCAAAAGACTCACCGTTATAGTTTAGTGCGCGAACTTTTACTTGTTCAGCGCGAGGGACGAAACCATGTTGTTCTGGAATAGATAAGCAACCTTCTTCGATACCCGTTTCCCCAGATTTATCAAGTAATTCAGGGTTAATAAGAACCAAACGCTCATCACGGGTTTCGGACACATCAATGACGATGATTCTCTGATGGATATCGACTTGTGTTGCTGCAAGGCCAATACCTTCTTCTTCATACATGGTATCGAACATATCATCAACGATACGCTGTATAGAAGCATCAACTTTGTCTACTGGCTTAGCGATTGTGCGTAAGCGTTCGTCTGGGTAATGTAATACGTTTAAGACTGACATAAATTTTTCGAGCGGTTTCCAAAATGTGAAAGGGAATTAATGACTATTCTAGACATTTCTCCTTCATATTGACAGTATTGGTTACGATTTGTTCACTGAATAACCTATCTGTTAATGAGTCAGGATGACAATAATGAATACCCAAGAGATTTGGTTAAGGATGTCGCAGGTTAAAAGGCTATTACCTTTACATGCAGTAAGAATAATTAATGAGCTAAAACAATTAAATAAAATTAGTTATCAGGCCTTACATCATCATGGCTTGAATGAAATACAACAATTGCAATTTATGAATGTGTCCATGCACCGGCTTGAGAAAGTACAGGCATGGCTTTCAAGTAAACATCATCAAATGGTTACTTTTTGTGATCCACATTACCCTTTTTTATTAAAGCAAATCTACCGCCCCCCTCTTTTATTTTTTGTCGTGGGCAAAAGTGAATTATTGGTAACACCCCAAATTGCTATAGTCGGAAGTCGTAGAGCAAGTGAATACGGCAGAACATGGACTAACCTATTTGTAAAGAGTTTCGTGCGCCATGGTATAACTATCACAAGTGGGCTTGCATTAGGTATTGACGGTATAAGTCATAAAGCTGCTCTTGATAATCGTGGTGAGACAATTGCGGTTTTAGGTAGCGGATTAGCGAATATTTACCCGCGACAACATACTGAATTAGCTGAAAAAATAAAAAACTATGGTGCTTTGGTTTCAGAATATTGGCCAGATGCACCGCCATTACCTAAGCAATTTCCCAAGAGAAACCGTATTATTAGTGGGTTAAGTAAAGCAGTTATTGTAATCGAAGCAGGAATGAAAAGTGGCTCACTGATAACTGCTAGATATGCATTAGAGCAAAATCGTGATTTATTTACATTACCTGCTCCATTGGGCAATCCTGCATTTCATGGTAACCATTGGCTATTACAGCAAGGAGCTTATCTATTAGCTGAACCTGAGGATATTTTGCGGCATATCGGTGATGGGTTAAATTGGATACAAACAGAATTACCTATAGAAGAGACACCACTTGAGTTTAATGTGGTAGAAAATAAAATTTTAGGTATGGTGGGGTACCAAGCGACACCCGTTGATGTTATTGCAGAACAAACCCAAATTCCAGTTACTCAAATTATTACCATATTAACTGAGATGGAAATTAATGGGGTAGTTAGCTCGGGGGCTGGTGGGTATACCAGATTAACTTAGTTAAAAGCAACAGTAGAGAAAAACATGTCTAAGCAACTGCCCTTCGATACAGAAAAAAATGAACATTGTCCAGAATGCGATTCTTTGCTTGTTATTCGCAATAGTTCACATGGGCCGTTTTTAGGCTGTTCAAGTTATCCACAATGCCATTATATGAGGCCGCTAAGGCCTACGGTAGAAAGTCATATTGTTAAAGTATTAGAAGGTCAACATTGTCCGAAATGTAATTATGACTTAGTGCTGAAACAAGGGCGATTTGGCATGTTTATTGGGTGTAGTAATTATCCTGAATGTGAACACATTGAGCTAATTGATAAACCGGATGAAACTAAAATTTCGTGTCCGCAATGCCAAAAAGGGAATTTATTACAGAGAAAATCACGTTTCGGTAAGACTTTTTATGCTTGCGATAATTACCCTAACTGTCAGTTTATATTAAATAATAAGCCTATTACTGGTAAATGTGAGTATTGTGAGTATCCATTACTTATGGAAAAAAGGGGGGGACAGGGAGTAAGATTATTTTGTGCCAGCAAACGCTGCGGTAAGCAACAAGAAGAACAATGAGTTAAAACTATGTCAAATATATCTACACCTGCAATTGAAAGTATCATAAGTTCATTACAGCACGAGGAGGTTATAGCCTACCCAACAGAAGCAGTATTTGGACTAGGCTGTGACCCTGATAGCGAAACGGCAGTACGTAAGTTATTAGAATTGAAGCAACGCCCTTGGGAAAAAGGATTAATCCTTATCGCTGATAGTTACGAACAATTAAAAAACTATATAGATGATGAGCAGTTAACGGAAGATCAGAAACAAGCGATGTTTGCAACATGGCCGGGGCCAGTAACATGGGTGATCCCCGCAAAAGTAACGACGCCAAAATGGTTGACTGGTCAGTTTGATACCATCGCAGTGCGAGTTACAGACCATGAATTAGTAAAAAATTTGTGTCGTCATTATGGCAAGCCTCTGGTATCTACAAGTGCTAATTTAAGTGGATTAGAGCCATGTAGAACAACGGAAGAAGTTATGGAGCAGTTTGATGGAAGTATTCCTGTCCTTGATGGAATAGTTGGTGGCCGTCAAAATCCATCTGAAATAAGAGATGCCAAAACCGGGCAGTTATATCGTAAAGGATAATATACTATGGAAATGTTTGCGGTTTTTGGTAATCCAATTCAACACAGTAAATCACCTGTTATACATAAAATGTTTGCAGAGCAAACAGGGATTGCCCTTGAATATGAAAAAATTCTAGCGCCTGTAGAGGGATTCGAACAAAGCCTAATAGGTTTTTTTTCACAAGGTGGAAAGGGCGCAAACATTACATTGCCATTTAAAGAGCGTGCTTTTCAGGTTGTTTCTGAATTAACGACAAGAGCTCAAACTTGTGGTGCAGTTAATACGGTTATGAAGCTTGATGATAATCGATTGCTGGGGGACAACACAGATGGAATGGGGCTTTTGTTAGATTTGCAACGTTTAAAGTTTATTCATCCAAATAGCCGAATATTAATGATTGGTGCTGGTGGTGCGACACGTGGAGCATTATTGCCACTTTTAGAATATGGTTGTGATATCACTTTGGCGAATAGAACCTTTTCTAAGGTTGAATTATTAGTTAATGAATTTTCAGCACTAGGTAAAATGTGTGGGAAAGAGATCTCACAGATCGTATCTGCTGATTTTGATCTGGTCATCAATGCGACTTCATCTGGTGTAAGTGGAGAGGTTCCTGCAATCAATCCAAATGTGTTTAGCGATCAAGTTGCATGCTATGACATGTTTTATCAATCATCATTAACGCCCTTCCTTGAGTTTGCGACTCAACATCAAGTGACTAAAATAGCCGATGGCCTAGGTATGCTAGTAGGGCAAGCCGCGTTTTCTTTTAAACTATGGCATGGTATTCTTCCCGAAATCGCACCAGTTCTATCTACCTTATATAAGGAATTGAAAGGATGAATCAGCAGATTCAATTTCCTGATAGAGAAGCGTGGGATGAGCTATCCAAACAAGTACGTTTTCCTGTATTGATCAGCGGAATGCTTGCTGAATGTGCAATTCCTCAGTCATTGTTATTTCAACGTTATGGTAAAGAAGAAACACCTCTGAGGTTATTTCAGCAATATCGATGGGATATAGAAGAAGAGTTTGAAGCCTTGATTGAACAAGGCCTCGATAGTGAAGATGGGCTTTACGTATTATCAGAAGCTAAATAGTTATTTTTCCATTCAACATAGTTATTCGCTGAATAACATAAATGGCCTAACTCAGCATCAGTCAATTTTCGTATGGCTTTTGCTGGGCTCCCTGTATATAAGTAACCGGATTCGAGCCTTTTTCCTTGGGTCACTAAACTATTAGCTCCAATAATAACATCATCCTCGACTATAGCCCCATCAATGACAATTGAACCCATTCCCACGAGAACTCTATTTCCTATGGTGCAGCCATGTAACATAACTTTATGGCCAATGGTGACATCTTCTCCAATGATTAACGGGTTCCCCTCTGGATTACTTGCCGACTTATGTGTGACATGTAGAACTGAGCCATCTTGAATATTGGTGCGCGCGCCAATAGAAATATAGTTAACATCACCACGCAAAACACTGAGAGGCCAAATACTGACATCATCAGCTACGCGAACATCCCCAATTACAACTGAAGATGGGTCAATGAAAACGCGTGCATTAATCGAAGGGTAAATACCTAAATAAGGACGTAAAAGTGTATTCATAGTGATAACCGTAAAAAGAAATAAAGGATAGCTGTTAAATAACTCGTTAGTTCATTATGAATTTATGAGCCAAGTAGGTTGCTAAAGCTAGAATTATAGTCATGAAGTCGTTCTTTTTATAATCGTTATGCAGTGAAAAAGTACAAGGTGGCTATTTTATCCGCAAACGGAGTTTTTTTTAAAAAAAAAGGTTGTGTAATTCTGAAGGCTCCCTATAATGCGCATCCGTTGTCACGACAAACCGGTTAGAAGAAAACTTCATAACCCAGTGATAACAGAGGTGAGAAAGAAAAAAGTTGAAAATAAA
>NZ_JAALBT010000028.1:0-23886 GCF_011077905.1 Providencia sp. M-27
CACCCAACGTAATAAAGGCTATACCTCAGATAAATGGGTTTTACCTGCATTGCATATTGGTGGAAAACTAACAGTTGATGCGAATAAAGGGATCACTGCGGATGTTAAATCGAAAAATGGTCAGAGCCTAGAAAATGCCTTAGAGGCTCTTGGCCAAACAGAAGGTACACAGTGGCTTGCAGGCTTAAAAGACCATGAAGATGTGCAGTGGAACTTAGTTAAAGACGCCTATGACAGTTGGGATTATAAAAGCCAGAGTTTAAACCCGGTTGCTGCTGCGCAGATTATGATAACTGTTGCAGCGATGACGTCAGGTACAGCAACAAAATTTGCAGCTTGGGCCGCGTCGGGGAGTAGTGGTACGAGTGCTGCAGTGATATCAGGCGCGGCTTACTCTGGTATGACAGCTCTTTCAACACAAGCAGCGATCGCACTGGCTGAAAACCAAGGAAACCTATCCAAAGCGCTTAATTCACTAGGTAAAAGCGAAACAGTTAAATCTATTGTTGCTCAAATGGTGATCTCCGGGGCGCTTAATGGTTTAGATGTCAAAATGGGATGGACAAAAGGGAATCCGGGGAATGCTAAGTTACCTTTATTAAGTAATGGGGATTGGAATAAGGTTGCTCAGCGTGTTGCCGCGCAATCTGTGATTAGTTCAACCGTGAATACCACGATCCAAGGTGGCAGTTTTACAGATAACTTTAAGAGTGCCTTACTCAGTAATATCGGGAGTCAAATTAATGCCGAAGGTGCCAAGCTAATTGGAGATAAAGGGGACATCTTAGGTCATTCAGGCAAGCTTTTAGGCCACTCTGTAGTTTCGGGGATTAGCGCTGAAATTGCAGGCGGAAATGCAAAAGGGGCTATAGTTGGTAGTCTTGCTGTTCAGTTAGCTGGGATCACACTAAACAACAATTTGATCAATGAAAAAGAATGGCAAAAAGATTCTGAGAAATACGCTCAATTATCCCGCGTGTTAGGGGGATTTGCGGGTGCAATATTCACAGGTAATGCCGGAGGGGTCTACAGTGGTGCGGACTCGGGAGAAAGTACCTTCAGGTTTAATCACTTACTTCATGAACTTGCAATGGATTTTGATAATGAAATGCAAAAGTGTGCTGGTAATACAAACTGCGAAGCTACACAAATAAAAAAATATGCTATGTTCAGCTTAATAAACAGTGGCAATTTAGATGTAGAAATAACTAATAACCCATTAGTTACACAAGATATCACTAAAACGAGAATATCAAATGCATTTGATTTAGCTAAAAGGCCTTACTGGGCTAGTTATCTAGGTTTTGATGTCATGCAAAATGACCTAGCAAAACAGTACTTAATGTATTGGAACTCACAAGACTTAAATAAAATAAACGCAAAAACACCGGGTTGGACAAAAGCAGCAGTATTAATATCAGATCCTGAAACACAAGCCTCAGTTATTTCATTAGGTTGGATAGGAAAACAACTTATACAAAAGAGCGTATTGACAGTGTCAAAACTAGGCTCTGATGAAATAACATTAATGATAAAAAGTACACAAACGGGCCTTAAAAATCCTAGTCAAATAGATCAAATGAAAATAGATATGCTCAGCAATAACTATAGATTCACTGCACCAGAAGGTATTATTGCTGGATACGTCGATAAAAGAGGTATTCATTATATATCAGAAGGCAATCATAGAATGGTAGCAGCTAAAGAAATATATGTTAAAACAGGTGACTCGCAGTATATTAATAAATTGATTGAAAATGGTAGATGGACTGTAGTTGAATCTGCTCCTGCTGGAGCAAAACCATTACCATCTAGAAATTAATAGGGTAATATCATGACAAAAAATGAAATATATGTAGACATGTTATTTTGGATCCTTCCATACATAAGAAATATTCAATCTCAGGATAAAAAAATAAAATCTAAGGATTTATCATGTTATTATGAATCTGAGCTAATACATAACTTACCAAATAAAATTCTAACGAATGAGTTCACTAGTAGTGATATATCATTTTTAAACTACCAAGCTAAATACTATTATGAAAATTGCACTCCGAAAATCAGTGTGCTTTACTCAAAAAATATAGAATATATTAGAATGTTATTTATTTTAGTACCTGATGAGTTAAAAGATCAACTAACTTGGTCAGGTCCAAAAAATAATTCTATAATTAATCAAGAAACGAATTAGCGTAAAATTTAATAGTTATTCATTCATTGTGGAGTTAATTTAAATATCCTAAATATTATATGGAGAGTGTAGTGGTACAGTGAACTTAACTAGTTAAAGGAAAGTGTAATATATTGTTTTTAATTGACTTTCAATCTTTGTGCACATGGTGGGTTCCAGTGTGGAACCTATCATGGGGATCTGACCCCGAAATCAACTTCGTCTTGTGAGTGTTGGATATTTAGCAAAACGATTAACTGATTTTACTATTAATTACTTTAGTCGAAATTCGTCTATAAAAAAATATCAATCTCAGGGATTGGAATGAAATATTATTTACAAGGAGAGGGTAATACTCAAGGAATATTATGTGAATATACGATCACTAAAATCTTACCAGACTTAGCTAGCGTCAGTACTTTATTATCAAAAATGCAAATGTCATAAAATAGGATTCTATTGTATTAATAGACAATTGAATAAACACAGGCGGTTATGATTTTAGCCGCCTGTGAATTTTTATCGACACATTTTAGGTAATGTTTCTTTTTTAGGACTACTTACCCAATAAGTGTAAGAAGTGAATATGTTTTTCGTACTGATCAAGAATATCGTGAATGATCTGCTCTTTTGCCCAGCCCATCACATCGTAGTCTTGCCCTCCTTCTTTTAAGTGAATTTCAGCGCGATAGTAGCGTTGTTCTTCGCTTTTTTCTTCATCTGTTTCAGTACCCATACCCGATAACGCAAATGACGGTTGAATATAGTAACGGAGGCGAACTTCATAGAAAAAGTTCATATCGTCGCCTAAATCGACTTCAAACCCAATTCGGTCATCTTTATCGGTATGGATATGGCACACAGTACCTTGCTTAGCGAGTTCTTCAGACACCATTTCCATGGATGGCTTCACAGATTCTTCCATAAAACGCTTAACATGTGCACGTTTAGGGAAATAGACAATGTTACGCAAGCGTCGCTGCCACGGAATCGGGTTACGGCTAGCGGTAGGGGCGATGGTGGCTAATT
Organism: Providencia sp. M-27; assembly: GCF_011077905.1. Lineage (NCBI taxonomy): Bacteria > Pseudomonadati > Pseudomonadota > Gammaproteobacteria > Enterobacterales > Morganellaceae > Providencia > Providencia sp. M-27. The sequence goes on from NZ_JAALBT010000028.1 coordinate 3,203, forward strand.
GCTGGCTATCTCGCTTATAAGCGTCGACGCGTAAGGCTTTAAATAACCCATAAATGGAGACAAGCAAAACGGCAGCAAAGGGCAGAGCACTCGCAATGGTGAGTGTCTGTAAGGCTTGCAAACCACCTGCGAGTAGCATGGTAATGGCAACTACCCCCATCAAACCTGCCCAGAAGATACGTTGCCAAACTGGCGTGTTAGAATCGCCTCCAGAGGCTAGCGTATCAACGACCATTGCTCCTGAATCCGCTGAAGTCACAAAAAACACAATAACCATTAGCATGGCGAAGAAAGATAAGACCGAAGAGAATGGAAAATAATTAAGGAATTCAAACAAAGCGAGAGATACGTCCGCTTGAACAGTTTCGGCTAATAATGTTGCGCCTTTATTTTTAATCAAGTCAATCGCTGTGTTACCGAAGAATGTCATCCACATCAATGTGAAACCTGCGGGGACAAACAGTACTCCCATAACAAATTCACGAATGCTACGGCCGCGAGAAATACGAGCAATAAACATACCGACAAATGGCGACCAAGATAACCACCACCCCCAGTACAGTAGCGTCCAACCACCTAACCAACTGCTTGATTTGGGTTCATAGGCGTAAAGATTAAACGTTTTACTGACTATTTCAGATAAATAACCGCCAGTATTTTCTACAAAAGATTTTAATAGTAATACAGTAGGACCTAAAATCACCACAAGCAGCAATAATAGAAATGCTAAGCCAAGGTTGAGTTCAGATAAAATACGGATCCCTTTATCTAGTCCAGAGACGACAGAAATAGTCGCTAAACCAGTAAAAGCAATAATTAACCCGACTTGTACCATTTCATTAACGGGCAAACCAAATAAATGGTTCATCCCAGCATTGACCTGTAATACGCCAAACCCTAATGAGGTCGCGACACCAAATACGGTACCGACAACAGCAAACACATCAACTGCATGGCCAATAGAGCCATAAATTCGATCACCAATAATAGGGTAAAGGGCTGAACGTAATGTCAGAGGTAGGCCGTGGCGATAACTAAAAAATGCTAAAATTAATGCGACAATGGCGTAAATCGCCCATGCATGTAACCCCCAATGGAAGAAGGTTAAACGCATCGCTTCTTTAGCAGCTTCAATGGTTTGCGGTTCACCAACTGGCGGGTTTAGGTAATGCATTACAGGTTCAGCAACCCCAAAAAACATTAACCCAATCCCCATACCTGCGGAGAAAAGCATAGCAAACCATGACACATAGCTAAAATTGGGTTGGGCGTGGTCTGGCCCCAATTTTATTTGCCCATAACGAGAGAGTCCCAGATAAGTCACACTCAAAAGAACAATAGCAACGGCAAGAATGTAGAACCAGCTAGCGTTATTAAATAAATTTTGTTGAAGATGACTTAGATGAGATTCTGCGACTTTTGGCATCAAAGCGGCAAAGCCTACGATAACCAAAATAATGATGGCAGAGCTATAAAACACAGGGGGACTAATTTTAGAACGAATTTTTTTAGAATCAGTATCAATTTGACTCATAACAACCTTCTTTTGTTTTATTTTATTTTTGGCATACCGATATCAACAAAGTATGCAGCGAGCTGTCCTTCTTAATGAAACAGTGAATAATTGCGAAAAGGTTCCCTAAGGAAACGAGATAGAAAGAACAATAATAGGGTGTTGATGGCAGACTAAACCGCCAAATATAATGATGAAACCCGAGTCTTTATCACCTTCAATAAGTTAAAAAATAGGCGGTTATACTGCCATGATACGAGTGAATGATCAACAATATCGGGAAATAACATTAAATAGAGGATAAAAATATCATGTTAATTATCATTAAATTAATAACTAACAATGTAATATTTACATGTTGTACCAATAAGTTAACGTAAATGAGCGAAAGTAAGTACGAGATAAGTAAAAACCATCGATAAGTAGAGGAGGAAATGTGATTAGCGTAATTGGCTATCCTTACTGCCACGCCGATTATAGCCGCTAAATGTAGATTGTTTTTTATCTAATTCATTTTGGCAGTTAATACAGAATTTAACGCCGGGTAATGCTAAACGGCGAGCCTCAGGAATTGCCTCACCACACTCTTCACAAAACTCGGCACTTTCACCTGAGTGCAATTGGCGACGCGCTTTCGCTACCGCATCATCGAGAGTGGCATCAATTTGTTCTTGAACAGCATCTTCATTTGCCCAGCCATTTGCCATCATTCACCCCTAATTGATTAAATATTGACCTTATATCAATATAGAGGCGAGAAAATTTAATTCAAGAGCAATTATTACTCTAAAGATAATGTCATATAAATGTGGTCCATTCCCTCTTCATCATACATTTCTCCTTCAGTTTGGTACCCCAGAGTATGGTAAAAATCAATGGCAGTATGTTGTGCTGAGAGCGCAATCCTACGGTAATGATGGGAACGGCCATATTGCTCTACAAATTTCATTAATTCACGTCCTAGCCCTTTACCACGGTGTGGTTTTTGTACTGCAACGCGGCCTACTTTGATGAGGTTATCGTCAAGTAGCACACAACGTAATACCGCAGCAGGCTGTCCTTCTAAATACAAAATGACATGTAATGCGGACTCATCATATTCATCGACATCGATATCAGCGGGAAACCCTTGCTCTTGAGTAAAAACTTGTTGGCGCAGGTTGAAGGCATCGGTAAGGAGTTCTGGGTTTGCATACCCAATGCTATATTTAATTTGCATTAGTTTTCCTGAGAGCTAACGAGTAAGAAGTGCAATTATATCGTGGAATGGCGAATTAGTTAGGAGGGTTTTGGTGCTTTTCTGAGGAAAATAAGAATGCAGGCATTTTAAGCCCACATTCTTGAAGGGGACCGAGAAGAAAACTATTTTTTATCAGTTTCTGCGTCATTTTCTGCTTTGAGTGATTCCGTTTTTTCTTTCATATCGGTTGCGACTTCATCGGCTTTATTTATCGCATCTGTTTTGACTTCTTGGCTCAGTTCTGACGCATTTTGTTTTAACTCTTCAGCTTTGTTTTGCGCATCTTTCGTTAGTTCATCAGCTTTTTGTTCACCATCTTCTTTTAGTTGCTGGGCTTTTTCTTCAGCTTGTTTAACGGTGTCACTTGGTTTGGATGAGTCATCACAACCTACGATAACTGTAACGATCCCCGCGAAAAGAAGTGAAATGATGAGTTTTATATTCATAAACATATCCTTAGCACGATGCTGGTAAAAATGTTATTGAAGCTCGATATTGGCATAATCGCCAATCTGTATATTTAACTATAGTTGAAATTAAGTGAGTTATAAAATAATTAGGTAACTAAATGAAATAGCTATATTTTTTCGTTGTTAACTCAAGTGAAAGCCTATTTTTTGGAAAGTCATCTTTTGTTCCATGCTATAGAGTTATAAAAGATAGAGAATCAAGCTAAACTGATTGAACTTATTATTAAATAAATAATGAAAACAAATTTATGGCTTAGATAACAAAGGAATAGCATTATGGCGTACTATTATTCGTTGATTATTTTAAAATTTATTATCGGTTTTGCCATTGTTATCACTCATATGAATCTATCGGGGAAAACACAGCTTTCCCAAATGACTCCTATTGATTTTATTGGTAATTTTGTCTTAGGGGGCATTATTGGTGGGGTGATTTACAGTGATACTATCCCATTGTACCAGTATGTGATTATTTTAATTATTGGTGTTTTGTTTATAAGCTTTTTGAACTTTTTAACAAAAAAATTTAATTTTTTTCGTAATGTGGCCATTGGTAATCCCATACCCATTATTAAAAAAGGCCAATTTATAATGGAAAACATCTTAGAAAAAGCCAATAAGATAGACCTCATCAATATTTCATCTCGAATTCATGCACAAGGCATTCACTCCTTTCAAGAAATTTATTATGCGCAAATAGAACCTGATGGGCAGCTAACCATTATTTGTGATGAAAAAAATATGCCATCAGTGATCCTGATAAAAGAAGGGGTAATTAGAAGCTATGGTTTGGAATCTATCGAAAGAGACGAGGCTTGGTTAATACAGCAAATTGAATTACAAAGTATTGAATCAATAAACGATATTTTCTTAGCTGAATTTTGGCGTGGTGAAGTCACGTTTATTTTGCGAGATGGTAAAATAAACCGCAAGGGTGCACAGCACCTGAAAGTTATAGCTTAAATGAATAAGTCGGTGAAATGCAGGTAACATTTCACCGACAGAGACCTAATTATTGTTTTAAATCATCATAAAGCATTAATGAGGATTTATTATCTGGGTCACCAATGTAACGAGGTTGAGGTTTAAATGCCTCATTAAACAGGCTTTTTTCGGGCTCAAACCCGGTATAGTTTAAACCTGCTAAATCAGACCACGCATAGATAAAGTCCATATTACTGAATGGTCGGGCTGTTTTATCATTTAAATCAAATTGATGAGTTGATAACCACTCAGGTGACTGCCAAACTAGGAAAGGCACATTGTAAATGACTTTACTCGGCTTTCCTTCGCTGCGCCCTAACATTTTATGAGGCGGGGTATCATAAACGTCTTCACCGTGGTCTGAGAAAAACACCAGAAAACCATTTTCTTTTGAAGAATCAAAGTCCTTGATTAATGTTGAAACAACATAGTCGTTATAATATTGCGCGTTATCATAAGCATTATAATCTTTTACTTCATCATCATTTAGATTCGCTGGAACCACGCTGTCTTTATCTTTGAAAATAGCTTTATCTTCTGGGTAGCGGAATTCATAGCGCATATGGGTTCCTAACAGATGGACAACAATAAATTTCTTTTCTGCAGGGTCTGCAAGCGCTTCTTTGAATGGAGAAAAAACCACGTCATCATAAATACGTGAGCTTTGCGCCATGTCATTGTTCAAATAATATTGCTTATCTGTTTGGCGAGAGAACGCCGTTAATAAGGTATTACGCTCAGTCATTGTCTGCTGGTTAGTGATCCAAAACGTTTTAAAACCCGCTTGCTTCATCATGTTCATGATAGAAGGGCGCGAATTGAACAGTTCAGGCTCTGTTTGTGTCGCAAACGTCAGAATTTGTTGTAGTGCCTCAATAGTATAAGGTCGTGATGTCACCACATCATTGAATACAGATAAATTAGCAGGGTAATCGTTAGCTAGCTCATCTAACTCAGGGGTGGTTGGGCGTGAATAGCCATATAGGCTCATTCTATCACGGCTGGTGGACTCACCAATCACTAACACAAATGTGCGGGGGGTGTCACCGTTTGCATCGACGAAGTTTTCTAATGGTGGAATTTTACTGTTGTCGCGGATTAATTCCTCCATGTTTGCCAGCTGGTTTTTATATAAAAGGTAACCACTAACAAACTGCCATGGTGCAGCATAGGCGAGTTTACTATTCAAATAAGATGCGACATTAGCAATTGGACGGTCTTGTTTAATGCCTTTGTTATAATAAGGAATTCCGAACAAAATAACTAAAATCAGCAATGAAATACCGATGCGCCCTGGTTTTGGTAATGTTACCGGTTTTAGGCGCGTCCAAAGGAAGATAGCGACGACGGTGTAAGCGAGTATGACACCTAATACTTTGAAACTAAAATACTGCTTAAGGAATTCGCCTGCTTCATTGGTATTGGTTTCAAACATCACAAACATGACACTTTGTGATATTTGGTGCCCATAAACAACAAAATAAGCGAGAGCAACGACCGAGGAAAGCCATAAAACAATCCCAATTAGTCCTGCAATTAGCTTAACTTTTTTAGGAAAAAGTAGGGCAGGGATCAACCAAAGAGAGCTGTAGAGTAGTGAATCTCTTAGGCCAATGGAATTACTTTGCCCTGTTACTAGCACATACAGTTGTAATAGGGATGAAAAATACCAAAAGTAGATTAGTAACCAGAGCAGTGAGATCCAGCTAAATTTTTCCGAGTGTGTAGTGTTACCCATAGGTTTTTAAACTCTTGTTTTCTATTATTGTTAAGTCGAATTAAAAAATAATTGAGAAATCGATTTTTAGATATAAAGACGTAGTTTAAGTTCCAAAATATATCCTTTATAAATAATAATTTCTTAATAATTCCGTAACGCTATGTTTATTAGTGTTTTTTTTGCAAAGAACGTGTTTGGTTTTAATGGGGCAGTTCTTGTGATATTCAATTATAGACGATGTTTTGCCCGCCATTAGCAAAATAGTAAATGGCGAATTAGCATTTGTAATCGTCTTTACGCCATTGATACTATCCTTTGACATATTTATGGTATATAAGAAAATTTGGTGAATGCATCAGTGAAGGGTGAGAGCAATACATGTTAGATAACTCATTTGTGGCTTTTTTGAAATCACCCCTATCAATTAGGGTGCTTCTTTCATTGCTAATTATTATTGATGGCGCAATGATTTTAAAGCCTGTATTAAGCGCTTATACCGACTACATTGATTGGCGTGAGTCTGGGCTAACACAGTGGTTGAAGTCACTGGGTTTTATGAAATTGCTGGATATCCCGAGATTTTTATTGGGAATTTCACTGATTTTCCTATCGCTATTTATGGTTAACGGAGCCCGTATCGCTTGGGTGTTTTCATTATTTTTACTTGGGATTATTTCATTTGTTGACCTGCGGTTAACACAAGAAAACATACATCAAGGTTATTTTTCCCTCTTTTTATTGGTTGCTTTGTGCCTTTTTTGGAAGCTGTATCATCACCATAGCTTAACCAGTGCCGGGTTTGTGGCAATAACCTGTATTATTGCATTATTGCTGTATTCCATTTTTGGTACTTTATATATTGGTGATGAATTTTCACCAGTCGTTAAAGACGGCACAACGGCCTTTTATTTTGCTTTAGTTTGCATGACAACGGTCGGGTTTGGTGACATTGTTCCGGTTACGGTTGATGCGCGTGTATTCACAGTGACAGTGATTATTTTAGGGATCACAATTTTTACCACTTCAGTGGTTTATATTGTTGGGGTGTTAGCTAAAGGTACGAAAGAAATCGTGCGTAAGAGGTTTTCTTATATGAAAAATCATTATGTGGTGATTGGTAGCACACCAATGGCCGTCAATGTCTATCAAGGGCTGAAAAACCGAGAACTGCCGGTGGCCGTGATTTGCCAAGAAAACCATCGCAGCCATTACCCTGAAAAGGATAATATTGTGACCGGTGACCCAACCAGTTCCGAATTGCTCGCCGCAGCTAATGTTAAACACGCAAAGTGTGTGTTAGTCATGACAGATAGCGATTCGCTCAGTACTTTCGCTTTATTGGGGGTGAAAGAGCAAGCGGGGGAAAATAGTTCGGTAAAAACTGTGGTGCTAATTAACCAAGAAAGCAATATGGATAAAGTTCGCTTACTTAAGCCTGATATGTTGTTTTCATTATCTACACTAGGTTCAGAGGTTTTGATGCAAGTGCTTTGCGGTGAAGCAATATCGAGCGACTCTATTAGTGATATGCTGTTGAACAAAGTTGCAAAAAGCTAACCTTTAAAATAAAAACAACAGGAATTGTGCTGCATGCTAAGTGCTCAAGATGTGAGTTGCCTTCGGCAAAATAGGGTTCTATTTCACCAGCTAAATTTTACCGTTCAGCCCAGTGAGATCTTGCAAGTTGAAGGGCCTAATGGTGCGGGGAAAACCACCTTGTTACGCATGATGGCGGGGCTATTAAAGCCTGATGAGGGTGCGGTTTGTTGGAATAATCAATCGATTGAAAAACTGAAAGAAGAGTTTACGCGCCATCTGCTTTATTTAGGGCACAAACCCGCAGTGAAATCATTATTGACCCCGTATGAAAACCTCAAATTTTATTACCGAATGCATAATAAAGGCAGTGAAGGTGACCGTATTTGGGCCGCTTTAGAGGAAGTTTCGCTAATTGGTTATGAAGATATCCCTGTAAGTCAATTGTCTGCGGGCCAACAACGGCGTGTTAATTTAGCGAGGTTATGGCTAAGCGAAGCCCCTTTGTGGGTACTTGACGAGCCTTTTACTGCAATTGATGTTGCGGGAGTGGCACGTTTAACAGAACGTTTTCATCAACATGCAGAGCAAGGGGGGATTATTTTGTTTACCTCTCACCAAGCGATGTCAGGGCAATTTGGCTCACTAAAACTGACGGGTGGGGTTGAAACATGTTTTGGTTATTAATTAAACGAGAACTTAAAATTGCTTTTCGTGGTTTTTCTGAATTGGTTAACCCGTTGTGGTTTTTCTTAATTGTTATCACACTATTTCCTCTTAGTATTGGTCCTGAACCTCAGTTATTAGCACGTATTGCGGTTGGGGTATTTTGGGTTGCCGCTATTTTGTCTTCGCTGTTATCGTTAGAGCGCTTATTTAAGGATGATTACCTCGATGGTTCCCTTGAACAGCTACTTTTGGCTCCACATCCCTTATTTATTACCGTTTTTGCTAAAGTCATTGCACACTGGTTAGTCACTGGGCTGCCCTTGATCTTGTTATCTCCAGTTGCTGCATTAATGCTGTCTTTTAGCGCAGACACGCTATTTGTCTTAGCGGGAACATTGTTACTGGGTACGCCTGTATTGAGTTTTATTGGTGCGATAGGCGCGGCATTAACGGTTTCTTTAAAAAAAGGTGGCGTTTTAGTCAGCCTGCTAGTTTTACCGCTTTATATTCCTGTGCTTATCTATGCAACAGGTACAATGGAGGCGCATAGCTTTAAAATGCCGCTAGATGGCTATTTTGCCATTCTCGCAGCGCTGTTTGCCGCCAGTATTACTTTTTCGCCACTTGCGATAGCTGCTGCGTTGAAACTTAATATTAGCAATAGTTAGCTGCTCACCTCTTCTCATCAATAGGTAATTAGGGCGTTGATATGCCCTAATTACCGATCTTTCTTACCCTCTTTTTTATAAAGTTGTAATAATTTATTTCAAATGTAATTGGTTAGATTTTCTTTACTCTTTATAAGAGAGAGGGTACTACAACTATTTGATTTTTAGTCACTAAAAATTACACCTTAAGGTGCATTTTTGATGTTTATCTGGCTTGAATATAATATTCCCTACAAGTTAAATTTGTTTTTTATTTTTATAATTAATTGATATATAGGTTTATTTTGTTTTTATTGAAAGTAATTGGTTATTTTAAAATTAAGCAGACAATTAACAAAAAATGCGAACCAATTGGATTGTTATTTAATAAAAAGTATGTAAAGTTGCGTATATTAACTTAACCTAAATCCAAACCGTTAAAAAAAACTAATGCTTAATGTACGTACCTTACTGAACGGATCAATTTGTTTTGCCTTTTGTTTTCCTGCTCTTGCAAAAGCGTCATTATTGAAACCAGATAACACAGATAACTTGTTCAATCGTCAAACGCATCAGCAACAAACGTTACAACAGCAGTTTGATGCAAAATCTCCCGATGTGAACTTATCTGCTTCCATTGCAAAAACACGTCTGCAATTTCCGCAAGAGACTCCTTGTTTTTTAATTGAACAGGTTGTTGTCAGAGGGCAAGATGCCTTCCCACATTGGGTACCTATCGAAAGGTTAGCGGGTCAGGCTGTTGGTCATTGTATTGGTGTTGATGGCATCAATTTATTAGTCACTGACGTACAAAATCGGCTGATTAGCCACGGCTGGATCACCAGTCGTGTATTGGTTCCTGAACAAGATTTATCAACAGGAGTTCTCCAATTAGTTGTCATGCCAGGCAAAGTACAAAAAGTCATTTTTACTGATGACTCATCACAATACAGTACGCTGTATACCGCAATGCCAGCCCATTCAGGTAATTTATTGGATTTGAGGGATATTGAGCAAGGCTTAGAAAACCTACAACGTTTGCCAACCGTACAAGCATCGATGGAAATGATCCCCGGTGATGGCCCGGGTGAAACCCAAATTGTGATCAACCGTCAGCAATCACGCTATTGGCATGCGGGCGCGTGGGTGGATAATACGGGTTCAAAAAGTACCGGTAAAAACCAAGCGGGTGTGATGCTTGCATTGGATAACCCGACTTCTCTCAGCGATCTTTTCTATCTTACAGCGACTCGCGATTTAAGTTTTTCTAGCGATAAAGACACCACCAATTACAGCGCGCACTACTCGGTGCCGTTTGGTTATTGGCAGTTTGCCACCACCGCGAGTGATTATGAATACACTCAAACTATTGCTGGTGCAAATAGTGATATTGAATATCGCGGTAAAAGTAAAAGCTTGAATTTGCAACTGAGCAATGTGCTTTACCGTGATGCCACAGCGAAAACCACCGCTACCTATGATCTGAATTTGCGCGAAACCCGTAACTTTGTGCAAAACACTGAAATTGAAAATCAAAAACGGCGCACTACAGCGTGGAAGTTAGGTCTAAACCATCGCCAGTATGTGGGGCAATCAACCATTAACGTGGGGGCGAGTTACCAACACGGGACGCGTTGGTTTGGCGCTATGCCTGCTTTTGAAGAGTTTCGTAGTAAAGCTTCTCAAGATTATGCGACAGCCCTCGCGATTGTGATGCAGTTTAACGCATCAGCTAGTATCCCTTTTACAGTGGCCGAACAATCGTTGCGTTTTGATACTCAGTATTCGCGTCAAATAAGCGACCGTCCCTTAACGCCTCAAGATCAATTTAGTATTGGTAACCGCTGGACGGTGCGCGGCTTTGATGGTGAGCGCACACTCAGTGCGGATGAAGGCTGGACACTTCGCAACACCTTGTCATGGTCACTGCCTATTCCTGCTCAAGAGCTCTATGTTGGGGCTGATTACGGCAAAATCAGTGGGCGTTGGACTAACCAGAATTTAGGGACTCACCTTGCGGGTGGGGCGATTGGCCTACGTGGGGCAATAACCCCTGCCAATTTGAGTTATGACTTATCTATCGGTACTCCCTTCTCTAAACCTGATGGTTTTAGAACCGACCCTGCCACTTTTGCTTTCTCTGTAAACTGGAATTATTAAGGACTCTCAGGATGAACAAGTTATTTTACCGCCTAATTTTTAATGCTGCTCGCCAAATGGTGATGGTGGTTTCAGATATTACGCGCAGCCATCGTGCGGGTCCTGCGGGTTCGAGTGAAAATCACGTAGAGAAAGTAACAAGTAGACGAGTGCGCTGGTCAATTAAACCGATAGTCACTTCTTTGTGGTTTACATTAGGAATGGTGAGCTTTAGCGTTTCGTCATCGACCATCGTTGCAGATGGTAAGGCTCCGGGTAACCAACAACCGACCATTGTTAATACGCAAAATGGTTTACCGCAAGTTAATATTCAAGCGCCTAACCGTGATGGCGTCTCTCGTAACCAATACAGCCAGTTCGATGTTGATCATAAAGGGGCGATCCTCAATAACAGCAGCACCAACACGAACACACAACTTGGTGGGATGATCCAAGGTAATGATTGGCTCGCTAAAGGGGAAGCCAAAATTATCCTCAATGAGGTAAATAGCCGTGACCCGAGTCAACTTAATGGTTTTATTGAAGTGGCAGGGAAAAAAGCGGATGTGATCATCGCCAACCCTGCGGGGATCACCTGTAACGGTTGCGGGTTTATCAATGCCGATAAAGCTTTGCTATCGGCGGGAAAAACTTTAATTGAAAACGGTAAAATCAAAGGATTTGAGGTCGATAAAGGCAGCATCAATATTCTTGGGAAAGGCTATAATGGCAATGGTACCAACTACACCGCGTTGATTGCCCGCTCAGTGAATATCAATGCGAAATTGCATGCCAAAGATTTAGCGATCACGACAGGGAAAAATACCGTGGCAGCGGATGGAACAACCATTCTTAAAACGGATAATTCCTCTGCCGATGATAAGCCTGAATTTGCTTTAGATGTTGCCGCATTAGGGGGGATGTACGCCAATACTATTAAAATGCGTGGGACAGAGCACGGTGTAGGCGTGCGTAATGCGGGGCATATTGGGGCACAAGTCGGGGATATTACCCTGTCAGCGGATGGGAAAGTAGGTAACTCTGGCGTGATCACCGCTAGCCAAAATATTGCCCTGACTAGCCAAGATGCTATCAATAATACCGGTACTATACTGGCGCAAAACGATATCCAGCTCAAAGCGAAACAGGCAATAACTAACACCGATAAAGGCCAAATCGTTGCAGGGCGTGATGCAGCAGTTCATGCAGAGCAAATTAACAGTGATCGTAGTGCTCTATTGGCGGCAGGGGTCGATAGCAAAGGTAAGCTGACTTCTGCGGGGTCATTAACAGTTAAAGGGGATAAATCACTTGCATTACAAGGGGATATTGTCGCCAAAGACACCTTAACCGCGACAGGTAGTTCACTCGATTTGTCTGATTCTAATACCCAAGCCAACAATATTGTGTTGACCTCAACGACAACCGATATTCGAACGAAAAATGCGCACCTAAAAGCCACGAATAAAGCCACATTGACGGCTAAAACGGGCATTGATAATCAGCGCGGCGAGATTGTTGCCAATGAGCTCACGTTAATTGCACCTGAGTTAATTGATAATCAGCAAGGCAAATTGGTACAAACGGGTAACTCAAAAAACACCTTAAATACCAAGCTATTAAACAATCAGCAAGGGGAAATTAACCTTGCAGGTGATACTTCAATCACGACGCAGCAGTTAAATAACCAGTCTGGGCAGTTACTCAGCCGTGATGGCAAAGTCGATATTCAAAGCAAAAACCTGAGCAACCAACAAGGCACGATACTCGCATCCGGTAAACAAGGCCTGATCATCAAGACAGATACGCTTGATGGGCAGAAAGGGGAAATTCTGACCAGTGGTGCACTGGGGTTAACCGCAAAATCGGCCAATCTTGACCAAAGTACAACACAAGCAGATCACATCACTTTACAAGCAAATACGTTATCTCATCGTCAAGGAAATATGCTGCAGACGGGTGATAAAACGCTGAAACTCAATGTAGCTAATGGATTAGATAACAACCAAGGGAGTATTGCATCCAAAGGTGATCTGAATTTACAAGCAGGGGCCGTTGACAACACGGACGGTAAAATCCTCACTAGCTCGAACCATCGTTTAGACCTAACATCTGCTGGTGAATTGAATAATACTCGTGGGGTTATTCAAACCGATAAGTACCTGATGATCAAAGCCGATAAGCTGATCAACCAGCAAGGTAAAATGAGCAGTTTATCCGGTGCTGCTTTATTAACGGCAAATCGTTTAGCAGGTGAAAAAGGGACTATTTATACGCAAAATGCATTGCGCATAGAAAGTGCCGATATCAATTTAAACCAAGGCTTCACGCAAGCAGGCCAAGTTTCTATTTTAGCCAACAACTTTACCCATCAGGGTGCCACCTTGTTGCAAACTGGGGAAGGTAAAACTGAGCTACATATTCAAAACCAATTTGATAACCAGAAAGGTGAAATTTCCAGTAATGGCCAAATTGATATTGTGGCAAACGGGCTAAACAACCAAGACGGCAAAATTATTGCGGCAAAATTAGGTCATTTGACGTTGGCTATTCAACAGGCGCTGAATAATACACAAGGGACATTATTAGGCAATCAAGGTATTCAGCTAGCAGCGGAACGCTTAATTAACCAATCCGGTAAAATTATTGCCAGCTTTGGTGATAACCAATTGACACTTAAACAGTTGGATGGTGAAAAAGGGGAAATTCTCTCGAAAGGCAAACTGGCTTTAACGGGGGATGAACTTAACCTCAATGACGCGTTGACGCAGGCCGATAACATCCAAATTGAAGGACAAAACCTGTCTCATCAGCGTGGGAAAATGCTGCAAACGGGCAGTGAAAAAGGGCAAATCAAGCTTGCTCAAACCCTTGATAACCAGTCAGGGAATATTAGCAGCCAAGGCACACTAAGTCTTGATGTCAATACGCTTGCTAACCAGCAAGGTGTTGTGGTCGCGGCAAAAGTCGGGTCACTAATCCTAAATGCGAAGCAGAGCGTAGATAACACCCAAGGCACCTTATTTGCAGAACAAGACTTTACCCTTAACACACAGTCGTTCACCAATATTGACGGTAAAGCAATTAGTAAACAAGGGAATATGCTGCTGACCACTGAAGACTTGCAAGGTCAGCGTGGGGAAATCATTGCTCAAGGCGATTTATCACTAAGTGGTAAAGGGATTGACCTGACAGCCGCAAATACGCAAGCGCAGCATATCCAATTGCGAGCGAATAATTTAACCCATCAGCAAGGAACAATGACCCAACTGGGTGAACGTGAAGGTACTATTGAGGTATCCCAACAGATTAACAATAGCGCAGGGGATATCAGTGGTAACGGCTCTTGGCTAATCAAAGCAAATACCCTTGATAATCAACAAGGTAAAATATTCAGCGCAAGAATGGGTAAGCTTGATTTACAAATTCAACAAGTGCTGGATAACACAGGTGGAGCATTGACCGGCCGGCAGGGTGTATTTGTGGAAACCCAATCATTGATTAACCGCACAGGTAAAGTGATTGCGAGCATGGGGAATGTCACCTTAAATAGTCAATCACTAGACGGTGATGAAGGTGAAATACTGGCATCGAACACCTTGAATATTGAAGGTGGAATGCTTTCGCTAAATCAGGCTGTCACCCAAGCAGATCATATCTTAATAACGGCAAATACCCTTGATCACCAAGGCGGGAAATTATTACAAACTGGCGATAAAGCCGGGAAAATCAATTTACAAGGGAAGCTGAATAACCAAGCGGGTGAAATAGGCAGTAATGGCGACTTTTCATTAACCGCCAATAGTCTTGATAATCGTGATGGACAAGTTATCACTGCAAAAAATGGTCAGCTAGGCATTGATTTAACCCGTGAATTATTAAACCAAAGCGGGGCTCTCATTGGTGAGAATGGGCTGAACATAACGGCAAGTGATATCGAAAACCAGCAAGGAAAATTGGTTGCTCGCCATGGTGATGCAAAACTGGATGTGGCTAATGGTATCAATAACCAAGCAGGGTTAATTGCCGCAGGGCAACTGTTGCAGATGAGCAACCAAGCACTACAAAACCAGTTGGGTTATTTACAAGCAAATACCATTAATATTAATACCCATAACCAGCGGTTTGATAATACACAAGGTTCGTTATTAGCTCAGCAAACATTAGTATTAAATAGTGGCCAAATTGACAACCAACAAGGGTCAATTCAATCAGGTAATGACATGCTGATTGATACTCACGGTGAGCAGCTCAATAATACCCAAAGCGGTGACAATAAAGGCATTTATGCGCAAGGTGGGTTAACCCTAACAACGGGGGTACTCAATAATGAGCAAGGCCGTATTGTGGCGAAAAACACGCTTAATCTGAACAGCCAAGGTGTTAACAACCAGCAAGGCTTGGTGGGCAGCCAGTCTGAACTCTCAATGACAACGCAACTATTGGATAACCGTGAAGGCGTGATTAAAGGCCGCTCTGTGAGTATTGACACACAGGGGCAGAAACTGACGAATCTTGCTAAAAAAGCCGATCAAGGCATTTTTGCTAGCCAAAATCTGGCGATGACAATTGGTGAGTTAATCAATCGCCAAGGGCAAATACAAGCGAACCAAATCTCCCTCGATAGTCAGAAAAAACGTGTTGATAATACGGAGGGGGAAATTCTTGCCGTCAATAATTTAACGGCAAACACGGGGGCACTGGATAACCAACAAGGTCGACTTCAAGCAGGAAAGCAGCTCACACTCAACACCCATGGTAAGCAGATAAACAATAGCTTTACGCAAAAAAATGGTGGTTTATTAAGTGGTGGCGGCTTATCGATTGACAGTGGCAAACTGCTTAACCAGCAGGGGCAAATTCAAAGCTCAGGGGCGGCATCACTCACCACGACAGGTATTGAGAACCAGAACGGGCAAATTTTCGCTGGGCAGTCGATGGATATCAATACTCAGCAGCAGGCATTGCTAAATCAGCAAGGGACATTAGCGAGTAATGACAAGCTTGAATTGAATACTGGGGATTTAAATAATACCCAAGGTGTGGCTCAAGGAAAACTTGGACTCACAGTGAATGCTGAGCAAATTGATAACCAAAAAGGGTTATTACTGAGCAAATCGGCGTTAAAAGTGACAGGAAAAAACCTCGATAATACTGAAGGGGTTGTTCAATCTCAGGGGAGTACAACGCTGGATATTCATCAACGGATTGATAACCAGCAAGGGCAGGTTTTGTCCGGTCAAAACCTGAACGTAAATACCCAACAACTCAATAATATGAGTGGTGTTATTCAAGGTCTCAATAATGTTGAACTGGTAGTCAAACAGCAAATTGAAAACCAACAAGGCTGGATCAAAGCCAATGAAAACCTTGATATTTCTGCGGAGTCTATTGATAACAAAAATACAGCTCAAGCAGGTAAAGGCCTTGAAGGGGCAAATGTTAACCTCAGAACCACACATTTAGATAACCAAAGCGGGGCGGTTCGTGCAGGGCAAGCGATTGAAGCGAATATCGCACAAAGCCTGAATAACATACAAGGGATGCTATCTGCGGGAACGGATTTGAATGTAACCGATAAAGCGCAAGGTAAAGTCTTAGCGGTATTAAATCAGCAAGGGGTGATAGTCAGTAATGGCTCTGCCACGATCACGGCGAACCAGTTAACAGGTGAAGGTAAACTTATCGCGCAAAAAGCGTTATCGCTCACCTTCAATCAACTATTTGAAAATACGGGACGCATTCAGGCAGGTGAAAACCTAACGGCTAATTTTGCTCAAGGTTTTACCAATAAAGGGTTAATTTCTAGTCTTGGCGAGCTGGTTTTAAACACAACGACCGTTATTAACCAACTTTCAGGTGAGATCAGTGGGCAAAGTACCCGTATAAAAGCCAGTGGTCAGGTACATAACACTGGGCTCATTGATGGCGTATTAACCCATATTGTTGCTAATTCCTTAAGTAACTTAGGAACAGGCCGCATTTATGGTGATTTCCTTGCCATCGCAGTAAATAGCTTAGTCAATGATAAACAAGGAGATAAAGCAGCGGTTATTGCTGGGCGTAAAGAGGCCAACCTTGCAGTTGGTGAACTGTTGAACCGTGATCACGCTTTAATTTACAGTGATGGTGATTTAACTATCGGTAGCCAATTAAACGACCAGCTAAAAGCCACCGGTCATGCTAAAAGCGTGAAAAACCATAGTGCTAACATTGAAGCGGCAGGTAACCTCACACTAAAAACGGATTTACTTGAAAATAAAGATATCCATTTACAACTGACTGATGAAGCCGTGGAAGTGAGCCGTGAACATTTTGATTGGTACGATTTTGGTAATGGGCGACGTTATAAAATTCAGCCGCGTAATGGCAACCAAACGCGTTACGCTATTAATGAAGATGGTACGCTGAACAAGGAAGTGGGTATTCATTATGAAAAATCTAATCGCTGGCGGATGTTTGAGTATGGTAACTGGACTAAGAATTTTTATGAATACGATTACGACCGTATCATTTATGAAACCCAAGTTATCAAACGCGATGCCGCATTGATTACGAGTGGAAAGCACTTGACGATTGATGGTCAGCAGCTGAACAATGAAAATTCACGCGTTGTTGCGGGGCAAAACCTGATCTTAACAGGCTATGATCTCAACAACGAAGAAGCACAGGGTGTTCGCCGTATCTTTGAAGATGGAAATACGATTTATCGCTATAAAGGTGGTAAAAAATGGAAAACGCGTACTAGCACGTCAAAATACCAAGGGGTTAATAGCGAAGAAGATTTAGCCTTACATCTATTAGAGGTTGCCGAGAACGCGGGGGGGATCAATAAAACTCAGCTCGATTCAGTGAAAGTGAACCAACTGGATGGGCAAGCCGAACGTGTTTCTGACGCTAATCAACAAGAAAACCAAGGTGCAGCTGTTACTGAGCAAGCGTTAAAAGATAGCAAAAACACGCCATTAGACCTGAAGCCAGGCCAACAAATGGAAGTGGCGCAGTTACCTTCAATTTCAGACAAAGTGGATGTTAAAGACGACAAATCGGTTGACTCATCATTACACGCTGATGATGCCAACATCGGTAACGGGGCTGACATTCAAGGGCAAACTGATGTAGGCAAAGGGGAAAATATCACTGCGGAGACTGGGCCTCAGGGGAAAGACAACCTCGATACCGTGATAAGAACCGTTGGGCCAAACACTCAATTACCCGACAATAGTCTGTTTAACTTAACACCGGGTAGTGATAGCCAATTTTTGATTGAAACCGACCCGCGTTTCACTAACTACAAGAAATGGTTGTCGAGTATTGATATTGTCACCAATGAGCAGCTCCATAAGCGTTTGGGGGATGGTTACTATGAGCAACGTTTAGTTCGTGATCAACTGATTGAAACCACAGGACAGCGCTTATTAGGCAACTACAATAGTGATGAAGAGCAATATCGCGCGCTGCTAACTAACGGTGTTGCGTTTGGTAAGCAATTTAACCTGACTCCGGGCATTGCATTATCACCAGAGCAAATGGCGAACTTAACCACAGACATCGTGTGGATGGTGAATAAAGAAGTCACACTGCCGGATGGCCGCGTTGAAATGGTTAGTGTTCCGCAAGTGTATGTCCGAGCCCGTCAAGGGGACTTAAACGGTAATGGTGCATTGTTAGCGGGGCGTAATGTTTCCGCCAACATGACCGGTAATATCCTTAATAGCGGTGAAATCAGTAGTCGTGAACTGACCGATTTACGTGCTGAAAATATCGAAAATAGTGGGCGCATTCAAGGTAAAGATGTACAACTTGACACCCTAAAAGATATTAAGAATATCGGTGGGGAAATTCGTGGATTAGACAGCGTTTCGCTTTCAGCTGGCCGCGATATTCTCAGTGAAACTGCGCAGCGTGGAGATGGCCAATCACAATGGCTCGACCGACCAGCCAGTATTTATGTCACAGGTGATAATGGCCAGCTTATCTTAAAAGCGGTACAAGATATCAACTTGATCGCCACAGATGTCGGCAATTTAGGCGTTGATGGCAAAACTTCCATTATTGCGGGACGCGATATTAGTTTAGAAACTCGTGATGTCAGCTCGGCATTTGATTACACGCATAATTCAAGCAATTACTATCGTGGGGCTAATAGCACTGAAGTCGGCACGCAAATCCAAACTAAAGGGGATTTAACCTTATCGGCTGGGCAAGATCTTTCCGCTCGTGCAACGACTGTGACCAGCGGTGGAGAGCTGGCGATCAATGTTGGACGTGACATCAATATTACCTCTGGTATTGAAACCAGTGACTATGCGAAACACACAAAAAGCACGGATAAAGGCTTTTTATCAAGCACGACAAAAGAAACTCATGATGAGGTGAACGAACGTACCGCTATCAGTAGTACGTTTAGCGGCGATAGTGTGAAAGTGACCGCAGGGAACAACGTCAATATCGAAGGGAGTAATTTACTTGGAACCAACGATGTCAATGTTACCGCTGGAAATCAGTTAAATGTGACCACTTCTGATGAAGCGTCCCATGAAACACATATGTCGAAAACAACCAAGTCAGGCCTGATGAGCACCGGCGGCATTGGTTTCACGGTTGGTTCAAATTCACAGAAAGTGACCACCGATACGGATAGTAACCAGAAAAAAGGCAGTGTGATTGGGAGTACGGCAGGCGATGTGACATTGACCGCAGGTGGTACAGCAAGCATTCATGGTAGTGATGTGATTGCGGCGAAAGATATCAATGTGACCGGTAGTGATGTGAATATTACGGCGGCTGAAAATAGCCGTACCGATATCACCACAGTGGAAACCAAATCCAGCGGGTTGACGGTTTCCCTCGGCGGTGCAGCGGGCAGCATGTTAGATGGAATGGCGCAGACCGCGAAATCGGCAAAACAAGAAGATGACGGACAATTAGCGGCCCTTAAAGGGATGAAGGCAGGTCTACAAGGTGTTCAGGCTCAACAAGCGGGTGAGCTAGCAGGTTTGAAAGAAGGCGGCAGTGTGGCAGATGCCTTTGGCGTTAATGTGTCATATGGCAGCAGTTCGTCTAAATCGACCACCAAAACCGAGCAGCATACGGCGTCAGGTAGTAGTTTAAGTGCGGGGGATAACATCACCCTTACTGCGACGGGTAAAAAAGAGGGTAGCCAAGGGGATCTGACAGTACAAGGTAGCCAACTGGATGCGGATAAAAACGTCACGTTAACCGCCAAAAATGATATCAACCTGACCAGTGCCACCAACACGCAAAAAGTGGATGGGAAAAACGAAAGCAAAGGTGGCTCAATCGGTGCGGGTATCAGTACGGGCGGTTGGAATGTCAATGCGAGTGTGAATAAAGGCAGCGGCTTTGAAAAAGGTGACAGCCAGTTCTACACCGATACGGAAGTGAACGCAGGCAAACAACTGACCCTCAACAGCGGCAAAGATACCACGCTGACAGGCGCACACGCGAGTGGGGAAACTGTTAAAGCCAATGTGGGCGGGGATTTAACTTTATCGAGCCAACAAGTTACTGATAAGTATGACTCAAAGCAACAGGGCGGCAGTTTAAGCGGCAGTATTGGAACAGGCTTAAATACCACCGCTTCAGTGAATGTTAATAAAACCGAGATGCACAGCGATTATCAATCGGTAGATAAACAAACGGGTATTAATGCAGGCAAAGGCGGTTTTGATATCACCGTCGGTAATCATACGCAACTCGATGGGGCGGTGATTAGCAGCACTGCGGACGCTGAAAAGAACAA